>NZ_LR134117.1:4342104-4652255 GCF_900635445.1 Serratia odorifera | reverse complement strand
ACCGCATCGCGCCAGCTGTGGCTGGAGCACGTTAGCGTGGCGGATTATCTGGCGCAGAATGGCGTGGTGTATCAGACCAATGACGTACAGTACGTCATTGGCCAGAACAACCTGTGGGCCAGCCCGCTGGATCAGCAATTGCAGCAGTCGCTGGTCACCAATCTCAGCAACGCATTGCCGGGTTGGCTGGTGTCTTCACAACCGATGAACAGCGATCAGGATGTGCTGAACGTCACCATCACCGGTTTCCACGGGCGTTATGACGGCAAGGCCATTATCCGTGGCGAATGGGTGCTGAAACATCAGGATCGGGTGGTCAAGCGGCCGTTCAATCTGGAGCTGACACAGCAGGAAGACGGCTACGATGCGTTGGTGCGCGCCTTGGCTACCGGCTGGCAGCAAGAAGCGCAGGCGATAGCCGCTCAGGCCGGACGCCTGTAGTGGGTATCCCCGAGGCTGGGTATTCCCGCCTGGTGCCGTACGGGGCGTATAACCTGTTCTAAAACAGTCTAACGGCATGCCGGTGAGAAAGATTGACGTCGTCTCACCGGCTTTTTTATCGCTATTTTTCAACTACTTAATCTGTTCTTCGCGTTATCAGCCACTTAGCATTTTCTGCGTGCGTAGCTCACAAATATGACATTGGCGTGAATTTTGCGCATTGATCTTCCCTGCGATTAGCGCTATTGCTTATGCGTGGCTGCACAAAAAAGCGGCCATTGTTTTCTTTCCAGCAGACCAAGAAATGAGGGAAACGAGGCATGAAGAGACAGAAGCGAGATCGTCTGGAACGGGCACAATCCCGTGGTTACCAAGCAGGTCTTTCAGGGCGTTCCAGGGAACTTTGTCCCTATCAATCATTGGATGCCCGGGCCAATTGGCTGGGAGGTTGGCGACAAGCCATGGAAGACAGGGCTGTGACCGCTTAAGCGGCTCTCTGTCATCAAGAGGAATGACCTCCGCCAATGCGCGGAGGTTTTCGTTTTTATCCCGTCGATTACGCTTGCCAGCGCTTGAGCAGAATGCTGGCATTCACCCCGCCAAAGCCAAAACCATTAGACAATGCATAGGTCATCGGCATTGGCTCTGCCTGTTTGGCAACCAGGTGCAAACCTGCCGCGGCCGGATCCGGCTGATCCAGGTTCAGGGTGGCCGGCGCTATCTGATCGCGTAACGCCAGCGCGGTAAAGATGGTTTCCAGACCGCCAGCGGCCCCCAGCAGGTGCCCGGTGGCTGATTTGGTCGAGGTTACCGCCACCGGATGATCGCCAAACAGGTGACGGATGGCGTTGATTTCACCCAGGTCGCCGACCGGCGTAGAGGTGGCATGCGCATTCAGGTGCTGGATCTGTTCCGGTTGTACGCCAGCCTGGCGGAGCGCGATTTTCATCGCACGGTAGGCGCCGTCGCCGTCTTCCGCGCCGGAGGTCATATGATAGGCGTCGGCGCTGGTACCATAACCGACGATCTCTGCCAGCGGCGTGGCACCGCGCGCCAGTGCGTGTTCCAGCGTTTCAATCACCAGCATGCCCGCGCCTTCACCCATCACGAAACCGCTACGTGCGCTGTCGAATGGCCGAGAAGCGATGGCGGCATCTTCGGCTGGCGCGCTGGACATGGCGCGTGCTGCGGCAAATCCACCCAGACTGACGGTATCGATGGCCGCTTCAGTACCGCCACACAGGGCGATATCGGCCTCGTCGTTGCGAATCATGCGCACCGCATCGCCAATGGCTTGTACCCCGGCGGCGCAGGCGGTGACCGGGGCGCCGATAGGTCCTTTGAAGTGGTGCTTGATCGAGATATGGCCAGCGGCCAGATTCACCAGGAACGACGGGATGGTGAACGGCGACAGCCGTTTTGCACCGCGACTGTCGGTGGTGCGCACCGCATTGGCAATGGCCGGGAAGCCACCGATGCCGGAGGCCACGACGGTGGCGGTACGCTCCTGTTTTTCATCAGTGTCGGCGACCCAACCGGCCTGGCGAATGGCTTCGTCGGCCGCGGCCATGGCAAACAGGATAAAGCGATCCATTTTCTTTTGATCCTTGGGCGCGACCGAGGCATCGGCATCAAATCCGGCCTCGCTATCCTGTTGCAGGGTTGGCACCTGACCGCCGACCTTGACCGGCAGCTCGGCCACAATCGCTTCGGGCAGTGGGCGGATGCCGCTCTGCCCGGCTAGCAAACGTTGCCATATGGCTTCGACGCCACTGCCCAGAGGGGAGACTGCGCCCATGCCGGTAATAACGATACGACGACTGTTCATATATTCTCCTGGGGTGATTCAATAAGTGTAGCTGATGATGATTGCTGCATTCGCGCGGCGCGCTGGCGCATGGCGGCACCGGCAGCGGGGCCTGCAGCCAGCGTGATATTCTGATGGGTTATCGGTTGTTGGCTAACGCTGTCGATTAACTGCATAGTGACAGGCAAACCGCTGCGCCGATCGACCAACTGGGCGGCGATGCCTTCTGGCGCCAGATGGCTGTTACCCCATTGCAGCAGCGTTGCCAAGACCGGGAACAGCTCAGCGCCGCGTTCGGTCAACAGGTACTGATAGCGCAACGGCCGCTGCTGATAAGCCTGTTTGCAAAGAATGCCGCTCTCAACCAGAAATTTGAGCCGGCGGGTGAGGATGGTCGGCGACAACCCGAGGCTCTGCTGGAATTCGTCAAACTTCGACAGCCCATGAAAGGCATCACGAATAATTAACATGCTCCACCATTCGCCAATGCGATCCAGCGATCGGGCGATTGGGCACTGTTGAGTATCGAAACGCGTCTTTTCATTACCATCCTCAATTACTACAATAATTGTAGTCACTAGGTAGCACACATCAGCGCATGCAGTACGCCGGTAACGGTAATCAGGGAGAAAACTCACGACGGCCGTGACCGACCGTCGTGACTGCCGTTAGAAGGCAGTAGTGTCCTTGAACAGGCCCACTTTCAGATCGCTGGCGGTGTAGATCACTTCGCCATCGACCAGTACTTCACCGTCGGCCACACCCATAATCAGTTTACGGGTAATAACGCGCTTGAAGTTAATACGATAGGTGACTTTTTTGGCGGTTGGCAGCACCTGCCCGGTGAACTTGACTTCGCCCACGCCCAGCGCACGGCCTTTGCCTTCGCCGCCCAGCCAGCCCAGGTAGAACCCGACCAGCTGCCACATGGCATCCAGGCCCAGACAGCCAGGCATCACCGGATCGCCGATGAAATGGCAGGCGAAGAACCACAGGTCGGGATTGATATCCAGTTCTGCTTCCACGTAGCCTTTGCCGTGGGTACCACCGTCTTCTGACATTTTGACCACGCGGTCCATCATCAACATGTTACCTGCTGGCAACGGCGGGCCGCCGGCGCCAAACAGCTCGCCACGGCCGGATGCTTCGAGGTCTTCTTTCGTATAGGAGTCGCGTTTATCTACCATGTTCTCAGTAAGCCTTATTTTAATGAAGGACGCAGATTAGCTAACACGTGTACGCTGAACAAGTCCGATCAGCCCTGGTTGAACCAGTTGAGCCAGCGGAAAAAGCCAGGGGCGGCGGCGTTCAGGTGCGTTCACCTGCGCAATCCGTTCCTGAATTGCAGCCAGCAAATTCGGCTGCTGTTCATCGGAGTAGGGGTAACCTGTCAATAATGGCAGGGCTTCCGCCGCGCTGTCCACCGCCCACAGATGGAACTGTCCGTCGCGAACCGCATCTACCACATCCTGACGCAGACACAGGTGCCGCACGTTGGTGGTTGGCAGAATCACGCCCTGCTTGCCTGTCAGGCCACGGCGCAGACAGACCTCAAAGAAACCTTCGATCTTTTCGTTAACGCCGCCGATGGGCTGCACGTTGCCGAATTGGTCGACCGAGCCGGTAACGGCAATCTGCTGGCTAATCGGTTGCATCGACAGTGCGCTGATCAAGGCACACAGCTCGGCCAGCGAGGCGCTGTCGCCATCGACTTCGCCGTAGGATTGTTCAAACACAATCGAGGCGGAGAAGGGCAGTTGCTGATCCAGTTCCAATTCGGAAATCAGGAACGCCTGCATAATCATCATGCCTTTGGCATGCAGATTGCCGCCAAGTTCAGCTTTTCGTTCAACGTCGGTAAATTCACCGTCGCCAAGGTGGACGACACAGCTGATACGCGACGGTTCGCCGAAACCGCGTGGGTGGCCTGGATAGTCTAAAACTGACAACCCATTAATCTGACCAATGACCTCCCCTTCGGTTTGAATCAGGATCTGGCCGAGTTCAATTTCGTCCTGCATGCGTTCTGCCAGATAGCTTTCGCGCCATTCACGGGCGGTCAACGCCGCTTCCAGCGCTTTGGCGGTGATCTGGCCCTGTTCGGCATACAGTGCCGCTTCCGACAGCTGTTGGCTCAGCCAGGTAGGCGATAACGGCAGGCTGCCCTGATCGCCGCTGTAACGCACCGCCTGCATCATTAACGGCGGCCAGGCGTCAGCCGCCAGTTGCGGCAATTGCTGCTCGCTAACCAGCGTATTGACGTAGCCACACCATTGCGCCATGTCATCGGTATCGGTCAGCTGCAGGTCGTCTTCGTATTCGCCATACACCGCCTGTTCGCAGACTTCCGGCTCCATATCGTGGAAATCCGCCAGCCCGTGACGATCGCCAACGACAATCAGCCGCAGATCCAGCGGCATCGGCGGGATACTGACTGGCAACGGTCGTGTTTCATCCGGCGAAACCCAATGGAATTGGCGCTGGGTGACCATCTGCTTTAAGCGCAGCCACAACAGCGGTTGTGCCAATAACGTGCGGGCAGACAGGATCAGTACACCGCCGTTAGCCTGGTGCACCAGGCCGGGTTCGAGGGAGACATCGTTCTGATAAAGGCGTACGCAACCGAACAGTTGCTCTGGTTCCACCCATTCGGCAAACAGGCAGGCACCGCTGGCGGCAAAGGGCTCATCGCCGCTGGTTGCCGGCTCCACGCGAACCTGGCCGCTTTGTACGATATAGTTGCTACCAGGGCTGCCAGGTTGCGGCTGCAGCTGTTTTACCGCATCGGCAATCAACGCCAGATATTCGCGTGTTTCCTGGGCTTTCAACAGCATGAAGCGTGGTTGAGAACGCGGGTGGCAAAATACCGTCAGCGCGTTTTCCAACCGGGGTTGAATAGCGGCAAAGGCGACGGGTGCCAACTGAGCGGCGGAATCGAATATCGCCTGATAAGGCGTAACGGCAGGCAACAAGGATTGCCATTCAAGTCGGTTATTGGTCAAAGTGTTAGATGCAATCGTCAAAAAGGGAAAGGGCGATTATACAAGAATAACGCCAGCTTGATACAAGCAGAGTGTCAGTTGCGGTCAGGGAGTTTGACATCGCGCGACGACTGTGCAAAAAACACACTAAACGGAGACGTAATTGGCGGGGAAATTTGGCGCAAAGCTGTTATGCTTATTAACGTTACGCGGTCACTGAAGAGCTCACGATGAAATATCAGCAACTGGAAAATCTAGAGAGCGGCTGGAAATGGAAGTACCTGGTGAAAAAGCACCGGGAAGGAGAAGCAATTACCCGCTACCTTGAAAACAGCGCTGCGCAGGAAGCCGTTGACGAGCTGCTGAAGCTGGAAAATGAACCGGTCAAGGTGCTGGCCTGGATCACTGCTCATATGAATCCGGCGCTGGACAATCGGATGAAGCAAACCATCCGCGCCCGGCGTAAACGTCATTTTAACGCAGAACATCAGCATACGCGTAAAAAATCTATCGATTTGGAATTTTTAGTTTGGCAGCGACTGGCGGCATTGGCTCGTCGGCGTGGCGTAACGCTGTCCGAAACCGTGGTGCAGCTGATTGAAGATGCTGAACGCAAAGAAAAATACGCCAGCCAAATGTCATTGTTGAAGCAGGATTTGAAAGCGATCCTGGGCAAGGACGAAGAATAATCACAAGATTGTGTTTGATAAATCAACCCGGCGAATGGCCGGGTTTTTTATTGCCGGTCAGACGCGTCAAAGCGAAAAAAAACCCCGCAGAGCGGGGTTTTTTATTAAGAAGCGGTAACTTAAGCCTGTGGCTGAGTTACAACGTCTTTGATACCTTTAACTTCGATTTCTACGCGACGGTTAGGCGCCAGGCATTCGATCTGTGCTTTGGTAGCACGACCGTTTTTGTAGCCACAGCTGTCGGTAACCTGGTCAGCTTCGCCCATGCCACGTGCAGAGATTTTGTCAGCAGGGATACCTTTAGATACCAGGTAATCTACTACGCTGCGAGCACGAGCTTCAGACAGTTTCTGGTTCGCTGCATCTTTACCAACTGGGTCAGTGTAGCCCAGAACAACTACGGAACCGTCTTTAGGATCCATAGAGCTCAGTTGGGTGTACAGCTGATCCAGAGCCTGCTGGCCTTCTGGTTTCAGAGAGGATTTACCGAAGTTGAACAGAACGTCAGACTTCAGAGTGAAACGCTTGGTTTCAACCACTGGAGCCGGAGCTGGTGCTGGTGCCGGAGCAACAACATCGTCCTGGCCGAAGCGGTAAGAAACGCCCAGGCTCAGCATGGTGTTGTCTGGACGCGCGCCAACGGTACCTGCGTCGCCGATGTTGCTAACGAACTGGTAATCCAGGCGAGTAGCCCAGTTTTTGGTCAGTGCGTATTCAACACCAACAGCAGCCAGCGGAGAAACGCCGGTGTCGTGGTTGCTCAGACGCTCGCCAGTACGGCCGTAGTTAGCTTTAGAGTCTGCACGCCAGATCATGCCACCCAGACGGGTGTAGATGTCCAGGTCGTCAGCAATTGGGTAGCTCAGTTTAGCTGCCAATTGAACGCCCTGCGCTTTTGAAAGCACCGTTGTTCACGCTGCCTTTGTAAGGCATACGGCCAAGCCAGTCATAGCCCAGCTCGAAGCCCAGGTATTGGTTCGCTTGGTAACCCAAGAACGCACCAGCACCCAGTTGGCTTTCATGAGTAGGACCGTTGCCGATGCCTTTCTCATAACCGTTGCCGTAGAAACCTACGTCGTGATACTGGGACCAGCCCAGTTTGGCACCGGTGTACCAGGTGTTATCTTTTGGGGCGGCTTGCGCTACGGTAGCGAAACCAGCCAGTGCCACTGCTAATGCGATAGCTGTCTTTTTCATTTTGCGCCTCGTTATCATCCAAATAGGCAATGAGCTTTAAAGCTAATTTTTAAGCCCTTGGTTAAATTCCTTCGCCAAGGTTTATGCCCTCGTTTGTTACTCTGCCAGTTTTTCTGGCGTTATAGAGCAACCTTGGCGATGTAAAGTCTACAACGTGGCGCGAAAGTTACAAGTGTGATGTGATAAAGCTCTAAAAAAAAACGCAGAATTGTACATATTTGCTAACATTTTCTGGTCATTTTTTAGCCATGCCTTGCTGCAAAATGCAGTGCGGAACCGCAGCCGCTCTCGTTTTGTGACTGATCTCTAGAAGGTTCCGCTGCTGAAGAAGAAAAATAATGAGAAAACTCCTAAATTCACTCAATGATACAAAGAAGAGTGAATTTTTAAGGTCGAACACTGTCCTTGGTTCGAGTTTGTGACGGGTTTGAGGACGCATGATAAAGCCGTAGGCATTTCCCAACTCGGCCGCACGACGTAATTTTAGCCTATCTTCATCCGTCAGGTCGGGTAACCAACCTAAAACCACGCTGTAATTTCCCGTCAACAACGCTTTTTCCATGGCTTCGACCGTATTTAGCGGGCTGATTTGGCTCAGCTGCACCACTTTATCGATCGGCAAGCCCGACTGCTGTAGCCAGCGTTTGCTCAATTTCTGCTGTGGCGTCAGCCATAATAGCCAACGCGATTGCATGCCCAGTTGCTGCAATAAAGGCAGTAACAGTTGCGCTACTGCGGGTTGATGCTCGTTGTAAACAAGTTCACTGATAAGACCATTTTCGTTGTTCGCGCCGGAAACCGGGGCCGAGTGATTCATTGCACGCGCGCTGTGGCTGAAATGGGGTTGGTAGAGTGATTGAGTACGCATAAAGTATCCCGCCGTAGTGTTACTGTATGCATATACAGTACATGCGGTCAGTCAGAAGATCAACCCAATTTTTAGTAACACCTCGCAGATTTGCGATTATTTTTTGAGCTGGAGGCTTTTCTCATTGGCACCGTCGGGTTTAATGCGTATTTTTTCTAATTACTTGTTCCCGTTACTTTTATTCTATTGACACAGGCAATGGTTTGCCGCAAATGACCGAGGGATAACCTTATGCAAGGAACAACGAACGCCAGAGTAGCCCAGGCTAAAGCCTGTTTTTCCGCCCTGGGGAGAATAACCACCCGCTCACAGTTTGGCGGCTACGGGTTGCTGGTCGACGGCATCATGTTTGCCGTGGTCGCCGAAGGCGAAATGTATCTGCGTGCGACCAGCAGCCTCGAAAGCGTGTTCCGTGCGCGCGGCATGGCAAATATGGTGTATTCGAAGCGCGGTACACCGATCGTCATGCGTTATTACTACGTCGACGAGGCGTTATGGCAACAGCGACAAGAACTGTTTGCCCTGGCGTGGCAGGCGATGCGTGAGGCGCGCAAAGAGGTTCAGGTAAAAAAGCAGAGCCATGAACGGTTGAAGGATTTGCCGAATATCGACGCCGCGCTGGAGCGTCTGCTCTGGCGTAGCGGGATCTGCGGCGTCTACGAGCTGCGCCTGCAAGGGGCGAAAGAAACGTTCCTCAGATTGCAGCGAGAACAACGCCGCCTGGGGCTGAAGGTGCTGTTATCACTGGCCGGCGCGCTGGCCGGCTACCATCACGCCGCCTTGCCGACAGAGCTGCGCAGCGAACTGCTGACATGGTTTAACGCTGTCATCATACCGCCGCGTCAGGACAGTCTTTGCCCGTAGCGTTACACATAAGCGTATCCATCAGTGGCTGCCGCCGATCTGCGCATTGAGCGCGGTCAGTTCCGGCAGCAGGGCAAGCACCAAGCCAATCTGTTGCAATACCAGTTGTTCTTTGCTTTCCGGCTCGGGTGTTAACTGAGTGATACGCACGGACAGCGACTCCAGCGCCTGCGTGATGCGTTTGCCATCCTGTGCTTCCTGCTGTAGCGCACCGTCGACGTAACACACCGCATCATTAAGCAGTTGCAGTACTTCGGCACTGGCGAGTCGTTCCCGGTGAGCGCCCAGCGCGGAGATATAGCTTAATAAGGTATGATTGAGGCACAGCAGCCGGAAGGCGGCTTCCTGGGTGGTTTTATCTGCTTTGGGATCGGCCGACATATTGGAGATGACCGATGCCAGCTCTGCATCGCTGTTATGGGCATCTCGCCGTGCGATCCGGTACTGCAGGCCGTTATCTTTGCCCTGGTGGTATTGCACCATAATGGCGTCCAGATAACGGCAATCGGCATTCAGCGTTTTGCTGACGATGGCCGGCAGTTGGCGGAACTGCCAGTCTGGCCAGATAAAGGTTACCGCCGCCCAGGCAATGGCACAGCCCAGTAGCGTGTCGTAGACGCGTGGCGCGGCCACTTCAAACCCTTCGCCGAGCAGATTAAAGCACAGCAATACCAGCAGGGTGATAAACATCGTTGCGTGGGCGTACTGCACGGTACGGAAGGCAAAAAACAGCACGCCGCTGATCACGATCAGAATCAGTTGCCCTTCAACCGACGGTACAAAATACAGAATCGGCAGGCCGACCAGAATCCCGGCCAGCGTACCAACGATGCGTAATGCCAGGCGGCGGCGGGTAGCATTATAGTTGGGCTGGCAGACAAACAGGCTGGTGAGCAGGATCCAGTAGCCGTGCTGCATGCCGGTCAACTGGATAAACGCATAGCCGACGCACAGCACTACAGACATGCGGATTGCATGGCGGAACAGCGCCGACTGCGGGGTCAAGTGGCGACTGATGCGCAGGCGGATGTCACTCCAACCGGTAAGACGATCGTCTGACAGGCTGTTTTCTTCCGCCTGGCCATTGGCGAGTGCCTGTTCCGATTCGATATTGGCCAATTGGGCATCAATGGCGCGCAAATTGGTCAACAGATGCGACAGTGCTTTAGTCAGTTCGCGGTTCTCCGTGACGAGCGTCAGGTGCGAGAGGGCCTCTTCAATGCGGTGAAACGCCGGTTCGAAGCGATTATTGTGCTGATATTTCTGCCGTAGCAGGATCGACTGCGCCAGTTGCTGGCAGGCACGCGCCTGCATGCTGAGCAAACGTTGGAAGCGGAACAGAATATCGCTGTGGCGAAACTGCTTGCTCAGCGCCTGATATTGCACATGGGACGAGCTGGCGCGCTCGTGAATATCTTGCGCGACGAAGTAATAGTGCAGAGTACGGCGGGTACCACGCTGGCCGCGGTCGCCTTTCAGACGGGTAAGTAGAGAAACCTTGGTTTGATTCAGGGTGCTGACCAGTGCGCTGTTGGCCATCGCCACATCCATCCACGGCAGATCGGCGTCCTGTTCGGCGTCGGGGTCGAACAGATTGGCCTTGGCATCGAGATAATTCGCCAACTGTTGATAGCAACGCGCCAGGTTTTCCTGTAACGGGCGGATCGGGAACACCAGATGACCGATCAGCGTCAGCAGGTTGTACCATAGCGCGCCGAAAATCAGCAGCATGGGTTGTTGATACCAGGCTTCATACATCGAGGCGCCGAGCATGGTGTATACCGCAATCAGCAATGCGCCAAAGGCGATGGTGGCGTAGCGTTGCCCCAGAGCGCCCAGCAGAATGAATGCGCAGGTTGAGCTGGTCAGCCCAAGGGCGAACAGCCAGGGGTGGGGAAACAACAGTTCAATTGACGCCGAGGCGACGAAAAAACACACCAAGGTAATCAGCAAGTTGCGCAGCCTGCCGGCCAGCCGATCGTCCAGGTCGGTCAAGGCGGCGGCCACCACGCCGAGCGTCAGTGGAATGGTGAGTTTTTCCATGCCCAGCCACCATGGCACGGCCGCCGTGCCGGTGAGCGCAATCAATATGCGTAGGTTATAAAGCAGATTACTGTTATAGGCATAGCGGCGTATGGCCGGTGCAAAAGCGCGCACAAAAAATCCTCGGGCGTAGAGACAATTAGCGTTGCTGGTAGTGGCGACGCGCGTTTTCGCTGCGCGCCTGCTGCGCCATTTCGACCGACACAACGCGGCGCCCGACCGGCCACAGCGCGATGGCGGCGATTTTAAAGTTGGCGATGCCAACCGGAATGCCGATAATGGAAATGCACTGCGCGATGCCTGCGGCGATATGCGACAGACACAGCCACCAGCCGAACAGGATCAGCCAAACGATATTCAGCAGTGAACCGCCGGCGGAAATCAGTGCGTTGCTTTTCTCCGGGTACAGCTCGTTCACGTGGATAGCTTCATTGCCGTAGGGCAGAAACGACAGCTTGGTGATTTCCCAGCAGGAGCGGGTGAGCGGCAGGGTGAAAATCAGTACGATGCTGACCAGGGTGGCAAACAGCCAGGCGAGGGTGGTAAAAAAGCCCCCTAACACAAAATTAAGAATATTCAGTACAGTACGCATAGTCGTCAATCTGCTCTAATGATGGCCAAACCGCCAGGCGGTTGCGTTTGCTATCAAAACGCAAAATCTATTCTACCCTTTTTTTAGCGCTAGAGTGCCACTGCTTATCGCAGGTAAACTGGCAAACATCCAATCTCAACATAGTCATGGCGCGCCAATATGGAACTTAAAGCGACATCGCTGGGGAAACACCTGGCTCAGCATCCTTACAACCGTGTGCGGTTGTTGCATGCCGGGGTTGAGGTGAGCGGTGAAAAACACCAATACTTGATCCCTTTCAATCAGTTGATCGAAGTCAGATGCAAGCGTGGCATCGTCTGGGGTGAACTGGAGTTCGAACTGCCGGATGAGAAAGTGGTGCGTTTGCACGGTACCGAATGGCAGGAAACGCAGCGTTTCTATCACTATCTGCAGCAGGCCTGGCAAAGCTGGAGCGCTGAAATGAGCGACGTCAGCGCCGGTGTTTTGCAGCAGCAGGTGCAGAGTATTCAGCGCATCGAACAGCAGGACCACTGGTTCAAACGTTCGCAATTGGGCAAGCTGCAACAGCAGATCCGCCAGGCGTTTGAGGCATTGCCGATGCCGGTGACCCGACTGGAGGCCTTTGACAATTGCCGTGCCGACTACCATTTGTGCCTGCAATGGTTGCAACAGGGGGCGCGTAGCGTTGCCGAACGCAACCAAAACTGGACCGAGCGCATGCTGGAACAGCACGCGGATTTCTTCCAGACGGTGGAAAGCTCGCCGCTGAATGCATCGCAGAGCCGGGCGGTGGTCAACGGCGAAGACGCGGTACTGGTGCTGGCCGGCGCCGGCAGCGGCAAAACCTCGGTGCTGGTGGCCCGCGCTGGTTGGTTGTTGCGGCGTCAGGAGGCGGAACCCGGGCAGATTCTGTTACTGGCGTTTGGCCGGCAGGCGGCGCAAGAGATGAATCAGCGTATCAGCGAGCGGCTGGGGAACAGCGACATTCAGGCGAAGACGTTTCATGCGCTGGCGCTGCACATCATTCAGCAGGGGAGTCGCAAGGCGCCGGCGATCAGCAAACTCGAAACCGACAGTAAGGCGCGACGCGAACTGTTGGTGAAAACCTGGCAGCAGCAATGTGGCGAGAAAAAAGCGCAGGCCAAAGGCTGGCGACAATGGCTGATCGACGAATTGGCATGGGAAGTGCCAGACGGCGATTTTTGGCAGGACAAGCGGCTGGCGGAACGGCTGGCCGGTCGGCTTGAACGCTGGCTGGGACTGATGCGCATGCACGGAGGCAGTCAGGCGGAAATGATTGAACAAGCCAATGAGGAAGTGCGCGATCTGTTTTCCAAACGCATTCGCCTGATGGCTCCGCTGTTGAAAGCCTGGAAAAGTGCGCTGAAAGATGAGGGGGCGGTGGACTTCTCCGGGTTGATTCACCAGGCGGTGAACATTTTGGCCAAGGGGCGGTTTGTCAGCCCATGGAAACATATCCTGGTGGATGAGTTTCAGGATATCTCGCCACAGCGCGCGCAACTGTTGGCTGCATTGCGTAAACAGAATAAGCAGACCTGCCTGTTTGCGGTGGGCGACGACTGGCAGGCGATATACCGTTTTAGCGGTGCCGAAATGGCGCTGACCACCGCCTTTGCCGATAACTTTGGTGAAGGCGCGCAGTGTGCCCTGGACACCACTTACCGCTTTAATGAGCGCATTGGCGAAATCGCCAACCGTTTTGTGCAGCAGAACCCGCATCAGTTAAAGAAACCACTGAACAGCCTGAGCAAGGGCAATAAAAAATCGGTGGCGATCCTGCCGCAGGATCAGATCGAGTCCCTGCTGGACAAGCTCAGCGGCTACGCCAAGCCGGATGAGCGTATTCTGCTGTTGGCGCGTTACCATCATTTGAAACCGGAGGCGTTACAAAAAGCGGCTACCCGCTGGCCAAAGCTTAATCTGGAATTTATGACCATTCATGCCAGCAAGGGGCAGCAGGCTGAATATGTGATTATTGTCGGCCTGCATCAGGGACATGACGGTTTCCCGGCGCTGGCGCGTGAATCGATTGTGGAGGATGTGCTGTTGCCACAGCCGGAGGATTTTCCCGATGCCGAAGAGCGACGGCTGCTGTACGTTGCATTGACCCGGGCGAAGCACCAGGTTTGGCTATTGCAGGATCGTGAGCGCCCGTCGGTGTTTGTGGAGCAACTGCACGATCTTGGCGTGCCGATACAGAGGAAACCCTAGAACAGGGCCTGATAACGTATCAGGCCGTCCGGCTTAGTTGAGGCGATCTTGCAGGTAACGCTGGTAGTCGGGAATGGCTATTTCCACTTCGCTGTCAAACAGCGAGGAGCCGATCAGGAAATCGGCGGTAGAACGGTTGGTGGCCACCGGGATGTTCCATACCGTCGCCAGGCGCAGCAAGGCCTTGACGTCCGGGTCGTGCGGTACCGCGTTGAGCGGATCCCAGAAGAAAATCATCATGTCTATCTTGCCTTCGGCGATCATGGCGCCAACCTGCTGGTCGCCGCCCATAGGCCCACTCATCATGCTTTGTACTGCAATGCCGCTGGCGCGCTGGATAAGATTGCCAGTAGTGCCGGTGGCATACAACTGATGCTGCGCCAATAGCGTTTTATGAGTTTCTACCCATTGCAGCAGCGCCTGTTTACAGTGATCGTGTGCGACCAGGGCGATGTGCTTACGTTTCGCGATGGTGCGGGTGGTCATTTCCATGTTGAGATCCTTGATCTACGCAGAAGATGCGTAACAGATTACTGAAACTGTTTTTCACTGCCTAGCGTTTATCAACAAATTAGCCGTAAAGCTAATCGCGTCGGCAGTTCAGTTTGCATGTTGGTTGGCCCACTGCAAAAAAGCGTCGCTGAGTTTCGCCGTCGGCCTGTTGGAACCAGTAGTGCAGCATGCGTTCCGAGACGTCTGACTCTTTAAGCGGGGCAAGTTGCTGCGGCACGCTCTGGGCGGCGGGGGAGCGCCTGTTTACTGGTGCGTAAATGGACAAAGGCCGGCACCGATGCCGGACGACGCTGCGCGTTATAATCGGCGACGGTTTTTTCCAGCCGTTCATCGGAGATCTGCTCGTCGAGGCGCAATACATCCTTTCTTATCACCAAGGGTTTGCCGTTATTGTCGACCACCTGGTAGTTATGCAGCTTTTCGAAACGCTGTCCGTCACGCTGGTTGTCGATGCGTGGCAATTGAAATTCAACCGCGCTGACGTTTTGCGTACTGAACGCCACAATCAAGGGAGGAGAAGTGTAGAGCGCCTGGGGATGTGAACCATCGGTCAGCAGTCTGGTCACCTGGAACAGCAACTGATGCTGTCCGCCGTCCAGTTCCAGGCTGTCTGCGCCCTTCAGCAGTGAGCCGGTCATTTTTTTGCCGTCAACAACCAGCAGATCGATATCCGGAGAGAGTTTCAGGGTCGTAGCTACGGCGGACAGGCTCAGACAGGCGCTGAGTAGCCCCGTAACCATCAGACCAAATTTCATTGTTATCTCCTTATAATCAGTCATAGCTAATATTGTTGAGGAGCTGGCACAGTGTGTCAAAGTTTTTCCGTTCGGCGGCTGTATTTACATTTGGACATCTGTTTGCCGCTTTCGTCATGATCGGCGATTGCGTCGACAGGTGTTCAGACCACGATAATGCGGGTATCTTGCATTAACGCGCGTTTTGGCTGTTCGGTTACACTTGTCGTAGGGGTTTTATGGCGACTAACAGGAGGGTTTTATGCAAGATCGTGAAATAGCCGCGTTATTACAGCAGGTAAAAACCATCGCGTTGGTAGGCGCCAGCGACAAGCCGTCGCGGCCAAGCTACGGCGTAATGGCCTATTTGCTGTCGCAGGGGTATCAGGTTACGCCGGTCAGCCCAAAGCTGGCGGGACAAACCCTGCTGGGGCAGCCGGTGTACGCCAGTCTGGCGGATATTCCGCACGCTATCGATATGGTTGACGTGTTCCGCAATTCCGAGGCGGCCTATGGCGTCGCGCAGGAGGCCATTGCCATCGGCGCTAAAGCGCTGTGGTTGCAAATTGGCGTGATTAATCAGCAGGCGGCGGAGTTGGCGAACCAGGCCGGATTGACGGTGGTGATGGACCGTTGCCCGAAAATTGATATTCCACGCCTGGGGCTAGAAAAATAAAACAGGGCCTGGCGTAATATCAGGCCCTGATGCCGTTTCTCAGGTTTACTGTCAATTGCGCAGGCGAGGGGCCTGCAACTGATGGCGGATGGATTCCGCCAGCTCGTCCAACGAAGGTTGTTCAGGATGGGCGTCCTGCTCTTCGCCTGCCAGCTGTGCTTCCGCCAGATAGGTGTGAACCGGTTGTCCTTCTTCGTCCTCCATCACCACGTGATACCACGGAGCGAAGCGCAGCTCGTCATTCGCTGCTATCTCGTCGGCTTTAGGTTGTTCCAAAGAATATTCCGGGTCGATATCGATAACGACGCCCAAATACCCCAGCAGCTTATGACGAACCTGTTGCCCGATACCGAATTTGCTGGCAATCATGATGACCTCCTGAGAAACCGCGTTTTGCCCAATCTTTATCAAGATATGAGGGCAAAACCGCGTATTTCAAGTTACATCACCCGGCACGCAAACCCTTTCAGATACAGCCCCTCAGGGTAGGTGGCAATGACCGGATGATCGGCAGCCTGCCGGTACTGCTCTATAAATTGTACATCACAACCGGCGTCGACAGCGGCATCGGCCAGGATTTTCTGGAACAAATCGGTAGGCATCAGCCCCGAGCATGAGAAGCTCAGCAAGATGCCACCAGGGTTCAACAGCTGCAGTGCCAACATATTGATGTCTTTATAGCCACGGCAGGCGCTGGCCAACTGGTTTTTGTTTTCAACGAATTTCGGTGGATCCATTACGATCAGGTCGAATTTCTCGCCTTGCGCGCGGTAGTTGCGCAGCAGCTGGAATACGTCATCGCGGACAAATTCGGCTTTGCTGACGTCGAGCTTGTTCAGCTCCACGTTCTGTTTGGCAATATCCAGCGCTGCCTGCGAGGTATCCACACTGATAACCTGCTCGCAACCGCCCATCAGGGCCGCTACCGCAAAAGCACCGGTGTAGGAGAAGCAGTTGAGTACGCGGCGCCCGGCGGCAAAGTTGCGCGCGGCCAGGCGGCTGTCGCGCTGGTCAAGGTAAAAGCCGGTCTTGTGACCTTGCTGGATATCCACCAACAGTTGCATGCCATGTTCGCGGATCGGCAGCAGCGCCGGCGGCATATCGCCCAGCACCGGCCCTTGTGTCAGCGGCAGGCCCTCTTTTTTACGCACCGCTACATCCGAGCGATCGTAAATGGCGCATTGCGGGTAACACTGCTGCAGCGCAGAAAGCAGCGCCGCACGCTGGTATTCCGCACCGGCCGACAGCAATTGCAATACCAAAAAGTTCTGGAAACGGTCGATAGTAATACCCGGCATGCCATCGGACTCGCCGGCGATCAGGCGATAGCCATCCAATCCATCGCGTTTGGCGAGCCAGTCACGCCAGCGCTGTGCTTGCTGCAAGCGGCGCACAAAGAAGGCGATATCGATGTCTTCATCTTGCTGGAAGCTCCAGACGCGAGCGCGGATCTGCGATTCCGGTGAATAGGCACCGCGCGCCAACCATTTGCCCTGGCAGTCGTGAATGTCGATGGTTTCGCCAGAAAGCGGTTTTCCTTCAATGCGTTGAACAGCACCAGAAAAAACCCAGGGATGACGACGAAGCAAGGACTTTTCACGTCCTTTAGCGAGATATAAGCGCATGTTTACAGTACTTTCTATTCGAGAGGTTCAGGGGCCAGTGCGAGCATCAGCCGGAATAAGTGGCTCATGATAGCTGAATGTTGCCTCGTCCTCTACCGTTGATGATTGAGACCGCCGTTCGCCGCCGCTGCCAGGATGTTTTCAGGCTTTTCCGCATTGACAAAAAACCGCGTCTCGCCTGTTATTGAATACTTTATCAGAAAGTAAACTTTGTATTGGGATTGGGTTAAATGGCGAAAGCAAGAGATTTATCGTTCGATTTCCTGAAGGGAAGCTTGATACTTCTGGTTATTATTGGACACGTCTTGCCAGGGAGTGCTGACAGTGGGATCCGTGGAGCAATATATTTTTTCCATATGCCGTTATTTTTAGGTGTGACGGGGTATTTTGTTCGCCGCAAGTTTTTGGATGGCGGTTTGGTGAATATTTTAAAAAAGTATCAATGGCGTATGATTATGCCCTACCTGCTGGCATTTGCAGCATACAGTCTGTATGCGTTATTCACCGCTTGGCAGGGAGAAGGGGTAAGTATTAAAACGGTGCTTGGGTTGATTCTCTATCCCTATTATCACCTTTGGTATATTCCTGCCGTTATAATATTCGTCATTTATACGCTTATTGCCTATCGGAATAATACATTATTGACCCTGGTGCTGGTATTGTCGTCTTTGTTAGCCATTGGATGGTATTGCTATGCCGATCTGCTCGAAGCAAAGTATGGCATGCTGAAATTTATTGGCGATAAGCGATTCTACTATTATTACGCTTTCTTCCTGTTGGGTTATCTCATGGCTGACAGGAGTCTCTCGTTATCGGGGTGGCTAACGCTGCCGCTGGTGGTACTGGCCGGTGGTTTGAGCTATTACCTGGCCGACGCCACGCTCGCTGATGCCACTGCCTGGTTTGTCTTTAACGTGGCGTTGCTGTTCCTGCTGGTGGGCTGGTGTAAGCATATCAATATGCAATCAGAAAATCTGATAGTAAAAATGGGCCAGGTTTCGCTGCCAATTTATCTTTGGCACGTAATGCCTATTATTATCATGGGCATGGTATTTGATGCCAATTCTCCGCAGTTTTATATTGCCACTGTCACACTTATCGCTTTACTGATAGGGGTGTTTATCAAGCTACGCGGGAAGAGCCACTTTTTTGACTCTTATTTCTACGGAGAACGTCTTAACTGGAAAAGTAAGCTGCAATAAAACAATCTGCACTATTTACGGCTGAAGGGACTCGGCCGGTATTTATCTCCCCCGATGGTTTCCGTTGCCTCATTTCTATTATACTGTCCTTACCGTTAGCGGGTTAGGGAGAGTGTTATGACACAGGTTTGTATCGCCGCGTATGTCTATGGCGTAGTGCAGGGCGTGGGCTTCCGCTATAACACGCAGAGCAAGGCCAATGCGTTGGGGCTGACCGGCTATGCGCGCAATCTGGACGACGGTAGCGTCGAAGTGCTGGCCTGCGGTCAGCAGCAGCAAGTCGATGCCCTGGTGGCTTGGTTAAAAGCCGGAGGCCCTCGTGGCGCGCGCGTTGAGCGCGTCCTGGTGGAGCCTCGAGGCGTTGAGGCATTTAACGGATTTGATATCCGTTATTAGCCTGTCAGATGCATTTTACCGGTTTGGGGAGACCGGCAATTTTGGTGGCCTGCTTGGCTGGCCCTTTGGGAAACAGTCGGTACAGATAGCGGCTGTTGCCTTTTTCTTCGCCGTATTTTTGCGCCATGGCCTTGACCAGCATACGGATCGCCGGTGAGGTATTAAATTCCTGATAAAAGGCGCGCACAAAACGCACCACTTCCCAGTGGGCATCGGTCAGAACAATCTCTTCCTGTGCGGCCAACAGCGGCGCCAGGCTTTCATGCCAGTCGTCGCTGTTCTTCAAGTATCCTTGCGCGTCAGTGTCGATAACCTGACCTTCAAACTCCAACATACAGCCTCGATAATCGGTAATTCATCACGCCGCGCAGTTTAGCAAATTTTCGTCGCCATCAAAAACAAAGCCCCGCATAAGCGGGGCTGGAAAACGTTGTCGACTGAGGTTATCAGTTGCTGCGGGCGAAGCCCAGAATGCTCAACAGGCTGATGAACATATTGTACAGCGAAACATACAGGCCAACCGTTGCACGGATGTAGTTGGTTTCGCCGCCATGAATGATATTGCTGGTTTCCCACAAAATGGCGCCGGCGGAGAACAGGATAAACAGCGCGCTGATCGCCAGGTGCAGGGCAGGGATTTGCAGGAACAGGTTGGCTATCACTGCTACCAGCAGAACCACAAAGCCCGCCATCATCATGCCTGACAGGAACGACATGTCCTTACGCGTGGTCAGCACATAGGCAGAACAGCAGAAGAACACCAGGGCAGTACCACCCAACGCCAGCATGATCAGGTCACCGGCGCCGGCATTGAGGAACGAGCTAAGAATCGGTCCCAGGGTGTAACCCATAAAACCGGTCAACGCAAACGCCGCCAGGATACCTGCCGGGCTGTTGGCCAGCTTGTGGGTCAGGAACATCAGGCCATAGAAGCCGACCAGCATCAACAGCAGACCCGGAGCCGGCAAGCCCAGCATGGTGCTGGCAGTGGCGGTCAACGCGGAGAAACCGAGCGTCAGCGACAGCAGGAAATAGGTATTGCGCAGCACTTTATGCGTGCTGAGCAACGAATCGCGCGAGGATGAGACGACAATGCGGTCCATAATGATCTCTCTTATCAGGTCATCACAAAATTAATCACGATGATAGGCAGCGCAAGCGTTTGATTAAAGTTTGTTTACCAATCTTTACCGTCAGTTATCATTGCTGCAACAACGCGCAAATTGCTGCTTTATTCAACGTCCGGCCGCCGCGTGCCGGTTTTTCGCGCGATCGCGTCGTGGCGGGCTTTACAAGCGAATCCACTGTGTTTATAGTGCGGCTCATTGCGGAGGGGTGGCCGAGTGGCTGAAGGCAACGGTCTTGAAAACCGTCGACGGGAAACCGTTCCAGAGTTCGAATCTCTGCTCCTCCGCCATAAAATTCAAACCCCGTGCTTCCTGGAAGCGCGGGGTTTTTCGTTTTTCTCACCCGCAGTCAGCGGGGGGTGACGATGCGCTCTCCCTGCGCGTCGAGCAGGTGGGTCAATAACGCAGTGCCGTGCCGGTCGACGCGGAACTCGCCGTAGCGTGCCTTTGAGAAGCGTTCAGCCTGACCTTCCGGGAAGAAGTAACTCGAGGTGCCGATATGTACCGCGTTGGCGGCAAGGCGATATTGCATCAGTACTTGTCCGGGTTGCAGCGTCTGCTGTCGATAGAATGCGGCGTCTACGGCATGGTGCCTGGCATCCAGTCTCACCACGATCTTGCCACTGCTGGCGGGAGGTGGGCAGTTATCCTGCGCACGACAGGTTTGACGCTGCTGGCGGATCTGCTGTTGCAACTGACGGCTCAGCGCATAGTCCAGCGCCATATAATCACCTTGCATCAATGAGCGCGGGTCTACCGGCGCCAGCGCCAGGATCACCACCGTGCCCTGTTTCAGCGTCTGTTGTCGTTGATAAATTGCCTGATTAACGCCGGCCAGACTCAGTAATACCACCCCCATAAACAGCCATTTCAGCCGTTTATTCATGTGCATGACAGCCTCCAGACGTCGGTGGTAACGTTTTACGCACCACCGCCAGCAGCGCCAGCAGCACGAGTCCGCTGACGACCAGCAGCAGTGATTTTTGCAGCAAGCTGATGCCAAGAAAATAGTACCAGTCGATCAGATATAACAACAGGAAGGCCGCGGCAGCGACCAATGATACATGGCGTCCCTGATAACGAGCCAGCAATAGCAGCGCCAGCCCTAGGCCGATGCCCGGCGCAAAAACGGCGATCGAACCACAGATAACGGCGGCCGGCAGCAGAATCGGCGTAGCCGGCGCAGCGGTTTTTACCGCATACCGCCAGGCTGCCGCGATCAGGCCGATGGCGATGCCGATACCCAGCATCATCGGCAGGTTGGCCTTGCTGGCGTTGCGCCAGAAGATAACGTCGAACATGTCGGCGTGAACGCTGGCAAGGCACGACAGCGCCAGCCCTGCCGGGATGCCGTAGCCCAGCGCGCCGATCATGCCGTGGCCGGCAACTGCCGGATATCGTTGCTGTCGATGCAGCACGGACAGCCAGCCGAACGTGACCGTGGCGCTTATTGCCAGCATCAACGCCGCGCTGGCGCTGGATGACCAATGGTGCTCGGCAAGGTAGGCGCCTGGCAACAGCAGGATCAGCGTTGAGACAGCACTGGCCATAAACCGATAGCTGCGATCGGGCATCAGCCACGCCATTCCGCCCAGCACCGGCAGCAACCACAGCGCGCGGCTGATATCGGCCGGCAGCCAGCGTGTTTCATCCAACATGTAAATGCCGACAGATAAACCGCAGCTGGCGGCGATGGCCCACGCCAGGCCGATCTGCCGTGTGCCGATACCGGGTTTGCGTAACAGCACGGCGGCAGGAATGGCAATCAACAGCGAAAACAGCATCAGCGACCCGCCGTCCAGCGAATCCAGTAAGCCACTGACGTAAAGCAGCAGCGCCAATAGTAATAATATGATCATTGCCGCCAGCCAGCCGCTGATGGCCAGCGCGATATGCAGGTACCACGGTAGCCTGTCCGACGGATTGCAGCGCATCAGCTGTTCGCTTTGCGCCGTGGTCAGCCATTGCCGCTGACGTAACGGTGCCAGTAGCTCGTCCCACTGATGGTGCGTTACGCCCGATAGGGCGGATTGAGACAGCGCCCGTCGCCAACGTAGCAACAGCGCTCCGCAGGCCAGCAGCCACAGCGCCATCAGTGCGCACATCGCGAATAACGGCCCGACCTCCCATGCCCGAGCCACCAGACGATAAATCAACGCACAGCCGACCAGCATCAGGCTGGTTACGCCCAACGTCAGCATGCAGAGATCGGCCGCGCGCTGGCGATAATAGGCATATCCACCCAACAGTAGCAGCACCCACAGCGCGGCCGTCAATGCGGCAGAGGCGACGAAGCGCCAGTCGGCAATCGCCTCAATCAACCGCAGCGTCAGGATCAGCAACACATATCCTGCCATCATCCACGACAGCCATCGGCGCGCTAGCCAGGAAGACGGCCGCGCACGAGCCGCCAACGCTTCACGCACGATCAGGCATAGCGATTGCACCAGCAGATAGCCGAGCAGCACGCTGTCGCCGTTGGCCCACCACGGGGGGGCCACGACATTTGCCGCCCAACTGGCGTAGTACAGTTGGAATGCCAGACTGGCTACCGCCCAGGCACACAGCCACAGGCCATTCTGGCGGCCAATCAGCGCCAGCGGCAACAACACGCACGCCCAGGTGAAGAACAGTTGCCAAGCGTCGGCGCCGGTTTGATAAACCTGGCCGTATAGCGCGAATAAACCACCGAAGCTTAATCCCACCGCCAGTAGCGCGCTGCGCGCGACGGCATCGTACCATCGTTGCCAAACTATCGTCGCCAGCGCCAGGATCAGCAGTTCAATCATCGCGAACCTGGCAAATACCGGCATGGCCTGCCAGTTGCTGGCGATAAAAAACACGCTGCCGGCTACCAGCGCCAGCAATCCCAATAGCGCCAGTGCCAGGGTGAGAAAGCTTCGCCAACCGGCGAGATCGGGCCGTACGTTACAGTACGCAAGGATGTGCTGATAGTTAGTGGGGGACAGCCGGGCGCTGGCCGGCGAGGTTGTCAGCAACGCCGGCAGGCTACGGCACAGCTGTTCCGCAGCCATGGTTGGCATGACTCGATGATGATGCGACGGGGGCATATTGACTTCCTTGCCGAGATGACGTTAAGCCTAGAGTAGCTCAGTGATACGTTTTATCGTAACACGGCATGGGCTAAATACGTCGGCGACGGCGTATCCTTACGCTGTCGATCGCGACCGTGGCGATACTGTTATTGATGCGGGATCGTTATGTCTGCGCTGATGCGTGCGCCATCGGCGTCAAATACCAGGCACTGTGCGGCGTCAAACCCGAGCAGCACTTTCTGGTACGGCAGAAAATGTGCATCGCCGGGCAACAGTATCTTGAAACCATCATGCCCGTGGCATTGCCCAAACAGATAGGTGTTATTACCGAGCCGCTCAACCACTTCGCAATGAAAATCCAGTCGCAACGGCGCATCGCCGGCGGTAGAGAGGTGTTCCGGGCGAATGCCGAGCGTTAGTGCATCGCCGGACTGCAGCTGCCGGGTAGACAATGCCAGCGTCAGCGTGCTGCCGTGCTCAATGGCGACGGTCAGCGCTTCCGGCGACCAGTTGACCACCGTCACCGGCAAAAAATTCATCTTTGGCGAGCCGATAAAACCGGCGACGAAGCGGTTGATCGGGTTGTAGTACAACGCCATTGGCGTACCCATTTGTTCCACCTTACCGTAATTCATCACCACGATCTTATCGGCGAGGGTCATCGCTTCAACCTGATCGTGGGTGACATACACCATGGTAGTTTTCAATTCCTGATGCAGTTTGGCAATGTGCAGGCGCATATCGACGCGCAGCTCGGCATCCAGATTGGACAGGGGTTCATCGAACATAAAGACCTTGGGGTTGCGCACAATGGCGCGGCCGATGGCGGTGCGCTGACGCTGACCGCCGGAAAGCTGTTTAGGTTTACGATCCAGCAAATGCGACAGCTGCAGCGTTTTTGCCACCATTTCGACCTGATGGCGGATCTGCTCTTTTGGCATTCCGTTGACTTTCAGCCCGTAACCCATGTTTTCGGCGACCGTCATATGCGGGTATAGCGCATAGGATTGAAACACCATCGCCACGCCGCGATGGGCGGGCGCCACGTCGTTGACCCGCTGGTCACCAATCAGCACCTCGCCCTCGCTGATATCCTCCAAGCCGGCGATCATGCGCAGCAGGGTGGATTTGCCACAGCCCGATGGGCCAACAAACACGGCGAATTCGCCGCCTTCAATATCTAGGTTGATATTTTGCAGCGTCACCGCGTTGCCAAAGCGTTTGGTGACATTCCTCAGTCTTATGCTGGACATCTGTCGATCCTTAGAAAGTTATCAGTGAACGCGTCGCCGGCATCGGCCATTTTTTTGTTTGTTGTATTACGTATAACAAAAAAATCAAACCCGGCGAAAAGGGCTCGAAAGGCTTGAAATGACTATAACTGCGCGTTATCCCATGCCCTATCCCGCTGTTTCATTTCTGCAATCACGATCACAGATTGGCGATATTTGTATCGTGTTATCCGTGACATAAGCGTAGCGTATAACATCGAGAAAGGGCGAGGAGGTACTCTGTATTAGTGCAGATACAGCAAGGATCACATCCTGCTCGCACAAGGTTAAATCAAACGTAAAAATAAAAAATGTAATACCTTCACAAAGGGGCGTGGAATGAAAAGACATACCATGGGTGCACTGATTCTGCTGGCGCTGACCAGCCAATATGCCGGTTTTGCCGCAGCGGCCACCGGACAGCAACTGACGGTCTGGGAAGACATCAAGAAATCCGCCGGCATCAAGCAGGCGATCGGCGATTTTGAAAAACAGTACAACGTCAAAATCAATCTGCAGGAAATGCCCTATGCCCAGCAAATTGAAAAACTGCGGCTGGACGGGCCGGCTGGCATCGGACCTGATGTGCTGGTGATCCCCAACGATCAGTTGGGCGCCGCGGTGGTGCAGGGGCTGTTAACGCCGCTGAAGGTGGATCAGGCCAAGGTCGAAGCATTCACCAAGCCGGCAATCGCCGCCTTTACCATGGATAACACGCTGTACGGCTTGCCGAAGGCGGTGGAAACGCTAGTGCTGATTTACAACAAGGATCTACTGCCGCAGCCGTTGGCCACCCTGGACGACTACCATGATTTTTCCAAACGGCAACGGGCGGCGAACCAATACGGTCTGCTGGCCAAGTTTGACCAGATGTATTACAGCTGGGGCGTGATGGCTGCGATGGGCGGCTATATCTTTGGCCATAGCCAGAACGGCAGCGTGAATCCGCTCGACATTGGTCTCAATGCACCCGGCAGCATTGCCGCCGTCAATACGTTAAAAAAATTCTATGCCGATGGCCTGTTCCCAACCGGCATTATTGGCGATAGCGGCCTGAACGCCATTGACTCGTTATTTACCGAGCGCAAAGCCGCGGCAGTGATCAACGGTCCATGGGCGTTTCAGCCTTACGCCGATGCCGGTATCAACTATGGCGTAGCACCGCTGCCGAAGCTGGCCAACGGCAAGCCGATGAACGCCTTCCTGGGAGTGAAAGGTTACGTCATTTCCACCTGGAGCAAAGATCGCGCGTTAGCGCAGAAATTCATTGAATTTATCAACCAGCCTGAATATGTAAAAACCCGTTACCAGGCCACCAAAGAAATCCCGCCGCTGGTGGCGATGATTGACGATCCGCTGATTAAAAATGATGAACGGGCCAGTGCGGTGGCGATACAGGCCAGCGAAGCGACCGCCATGCCGGGGGTGCCGGAAATGCAGGAAGTCTGGGGCCGGCCAATGCCGCGCTGGAGCTGAGCATGACCGGCAAGCAGCCGCCGGAAGCGGCGCTCAATGACGCGGTCAAGCAGATCAAAATGCAAATTGAGGCGATGCAGGCCAGCAATCAGTAACCATCTCATCTGGACGGGGGTACGCTCCCGTTAAATGAAGGAGCAGTGTGTGATTATCACTCCCAGCGAAAAACTAGCCGCAGACAAGGGCCGCAGCCACCATGCGCTGGCCGGCCTGCTGCTGGCCCTGATACCCGGTTTTGGTCAGTTCTATCACCGGCAGTGGGCGAAAGGGCTGATTTTCCTGATTTTGCTGAGCAGTTTTATTGGCGTATTTGATGATTTTCTTGCCGAAGGCTTATGGGGACTTTATACGTTAGGCGAACAGGTGCCGCGCGACAACTCGATATTCCTGCTGGCGGAAGGCATCATCAGCGTGTTGATCCTCGGCTTTGGGCTGGCGCTGTACCTGCTGTCGCTGCGTGACGCCTGGCTTAACGGCAAAAGGCGCGACGCAGGCCAGGCGCTTAACGGCGTGCGTCAGCAATACCGCATATTGCTGAGCGAAGGTTTCCCGTACCTGATGATTACCCCGGGGTTCATCCTGTTGGTGTTTGTGGTGATTTTCCCGATCCTGTTCGGTTTTTCGATCGCCTTCACCAATTACAACCTCTATCACACGCCGCCGGCCAAGCTGGTGGATTGGGTCGGGTTTAAAAACTTCGTCAATATTTTTACCCTGTCGATCTGGCGATCGACCTTCCTCGACGTGCTGCAATGGACGGTGGTCTGGACGCTGCTGGCCACCACGCTGCAATGCACCGTCGGCGTACTGTTGGCGATCCTGGTGAATCAGAAGGATTTACGCTTCAAACCGCTGATCCGCACCATTTTCATTCTGCCATGGGCGGTGCCGGGCTTTGTCACCATTCTGGTATTTGCCGGTATGTTCAATGATTCGTTTGGGGTGATTAACAATGCGATCCTGGCGTTCTTCGGCATTGCGCCAAAGGCGTGGATGACCGATCCGTTCTGGACCAAAACCGCGTTGATCCTGATGCAGACCTGGCTGGGGTTCCCGTTTGTGTTCGCCATGACCACCGGCGTGCTACAGGCGATCCCGGACGATCTGTACGAAGCGGCGACGATGGATGGTGCCAGCACCCTGACCAAGCTGCGCACCATTACGCTGCCGTTAGTGCTGTATTCGATAGCGCCGATCATCATCACCCAATACACCTTCAATTTTAACAATTTCAATATTATCTATCTGTTCAATAACGGCGGGCCGGCGGTAGCGGGTTCCAACGCCGGTGGAACCGATATTCTGGTGTCGTGGATCTACAAGCTGACGATGTCTTCCTCGCAGTATGCCATCGCCGCCACCATCACCATTCTGCTGTCGATTTTTGTGGTGGGGCTGGCACTGTGGCAGTTCCGCGCCACCAAATCGTTCAAAAACGACGACATGGCGTAAGGGGATCCTATGGCAACCTCAAAAAGCATCAAGCAAGAAAAATGGCTGCGGCTGTCGCTGTCCTGGTTGTTGATCGTCATGGTGTCGATCGTCATCATCTATCCGCTGATCTGGACCATTGGTGCATCGCTCAATGCCGGTAACAGCCTGCTTAGCAGCGCCATTATTCCGGAAAATCTGTCGTTCCAGCACTACGCCGATCTTTTCAACGGTAAGGTCAACTATCTGACCTGGTATTGGAATTCGATGAAGATCAGCTTTCTGACCATGGTATTGACGCTGATAAGCGTCAGCTTCACCGCCTACGCCTTTTCGCGCTTTCGCTTTAAAGGCCGTCAAAACGGCCTGATGCTGTTCCTGTTGCTGCAAATGATCCCGCAGTTTTCGGCGCTGATCGCCATTTTTGTGCTGTCGCAACTGCTGGGATTGATCAATAGCCACCTGGCGCTGGTGCTGATTTATGTGGCGGGCATGATCCCGATGAATACCTATCTGATGAAGGGCTATCTGGACGCCATTCCCAGGGATCTGGATGAGTCGGCGCGGATGGATGGTGCCGGCAATTTTCGCATTTTCATCGAAATCATCATGCCGCTCTCCAAACCGATTCTGGCGGTGGTGGCGCTGTTTTCGTTTACCGGCCCGCTGGGCGACTTCATTTTGTCGAGCACTATCTTGCGTACGCCGGATCAGTACACGCTGCCGATTGGCCTGTACAACCTGGTAGCGCAGAAGATGGGTGCCAGTTACACCACCTACGCGGCGGGCGCGGTGCTGATTGCGGTCCCGGTCGCCATCTTGTACCTGGCCCTGCAAAAGTACTTTGTCTCCGGCCTGACCTCGGGCAGCACCAAAGGATAATGCAATGCGAACCATCAAACCGTTGTTTTTAAGCATCAGTCTGGCGCTGGCGTTAGCCTCGCCAGGGGTATCAGCGGCGGATAGCGTCGTCATCAAGCCGTTGCTGAATGCGCCGTCTGACTTTATCAAGGGCGCTGATATTTCCACCCTGCAAGACGTGGAGCGGCATGGCGGCGTTTTTTATAACGAACACCATGTGCAGCAGGATCCCTTGGCGATTTTGAAGCATAACGGCGTCAATTACATACGTTTGCGTTTATGGGTTGATCCCAGTGATGGCGCCGGCCAGCGCTACGGCGGCGGCGATAACGATCTGGCCACCACGCTGGCACTGGCCAAGCGCGCCAAGGCACAGGGCATGAAAGTGCTACTGGATTTTCACTACAGCGATTTTTGGACCGATCCGGGCAAGCAGTTCAAGCCGAAAGCCTGGAATAGCATGACCTATACGCAGTTGACTACGGCGATCCACGACTACACGCGCGACACCATCGCCAGCTTTAAGCAGCAAGGTGTACTGCCGGACATGGTCCAGATCGGCAATGAAATCAACGGCGGCATACTGTGGCCGGAAGGAAAGAGCTGGGGGCAGAACGGCGGCGAATTTGATCGGTTGGCCGGTTTGCTGAACGCCGCCATCGCCGGGTTGCGGGAAAATCTCGATTCGCCGTCGCAGGTCAAAATCATGCTGCATCTGGCGGAAGGCACCAAGAATGACACCTTCCGCTGGTGGTTCGACGAGATAACCCGGCGCCAGGTACCGTTCGATGTGATTGGTCTGTCGATGTACACCTATTGGGATGGCCCGATCGCCACGCTGCAAAACAATATGAACGACATCAGCCAACGCTATGGCAAAGATGTGATCGTGGTGGAAGCCGCCTACGGTTATTCGTTGGAAAACTGTGATGATACCGAAAACAGCTTTTCTGCCAAGGAAGCCCAGGCGGGCGGTTATCCGGCAACGGTCCAGGGGCAGGCAGATTATATTCGCGATCTGATGCAAGGCGTTATTAACGTGCCCAACGGACGGGGGAAAGGCATATTTTATTGGGAACCTACCTGGATTGCAGTGCCTGGTGCCGGTTGGGCGACGCCGGTCGGTATGAAATATATCGGCGAATCAGGTAAGGACGGTAATGCCCGAGAGAATCAGGCGTTATTTGATTGCCAGGGTAAAGTTTTGCCTTCAATAAAAGCATTTAATTAATTGCGCGTATTTCGTTAATACCTTGGGTGGTTAATTTTAAGGAATCATGATGAACAAATTTCCTCCTTTGAATGCAAGGGCGCCCGGCCTATTGCATGGGGCAGACTATAACCCGGAGCAGTGGATTAATTATCCGGGAATGCTGGATAAAGACATTGAAATGATGAAGCAGGCACACTGCAACGTGATGTCGGTGGGTATTTTCAGCTGGGCGATGCTGGAGCCGGTAGAGGGAGAATATCAGTTCGCCTGGCTGGATGAGGTGATTGAACGGCTGTATGCACAGGGAATTTATGTTTATCTGGCGACGCCAAGCGGCGCGCGACCGGCGTGGCTGTCACAAAAATATCCGCAAGTGCTACGCGTCGGGCGCGATCGGGTGCCAGCGCTGCACGGTGGCCGGCACAATCATTGCCTGTCCTCGCCGGTGTATCGCCGCAAAGTGAACGAAATCAACCGTCAACTGGCGCAGCGTTATGCCGACCATCCGGCGGTGATCGGCTGGCACATTTCCAACGAATACAGCGGTGACTGCCATTGCAACCGTTGCCAGAGCCAGTTCCGTGTCTGGCTGCAACAGCGCTACCAGACGCTGGAAAAGTTGAACCAGGCCTGGTGGAGCACCTTCTGGAGCCACACTTACAGCGATTGGTCACAGATTGAATCACCGGCGCCGCAGGGAGAAGTGTCGATCCACGGATTGAACCTTGACTGGCGGCGCTTTTGCACCGCGCAGGCCACCGATTTTTGCGCGCAGGAGATCGTGCCGCTGAAGGCCGCCAACCCGTCACTGCCTGCCACCACCAATTTCATGGAATATTTCTACGACTACGATTATTGGCAGTTGGCGCAGGCGATCGACTTTATCTCCTGGGACAGTTACCCAATGTGGCATAACCAGGAGGACGAAAGCGATCTGGCCTGCTATACCGCCATGTACCACGATCTGATGCGCACGCTAAAACAGGGCAAACCATTTGTGCTGATGGAATCCACGCCCAGCGTCACCAACTGGCAGCCCACCAGCAAGCTGAAAAAACCGGGGATGCACATTCTGTCGTCATTGCAGGCGGTGGCGCACGGTGCGGACTCGATACAGTATTTCCAATGGCGGAAAAGCCGCGGCTCGGTGGAGAAATTCCACGGCGCGGTGATCGACCACTCTGGTCGACTGGATACCCGCGTGGGGCAGGAGGTTTGCGAGCTGGGCCGTCTGCTGGCCGCCATGGCGCCAGTCGCCGGCAGCCGCGTAGAAGCGCAGGTGGCGGTGATATTCGATTGGGAAAACCGCTGGGCGCTGGATGACGCGCAGGGGCCGCGCAACAGCGGCATGCATTATGAGCGCACGGTCGCCGAGCATTATCGGCCGTTTTGGGAACAGGGCATTGCGGTGGATATCATCAATGCCGACTGCGATCTGTCCAGTTATAAATTGGTGATTGCGCCCATGCTGTACATGGTGCGTGACGGCTTCGCCGAACGGGCGGAAGCCTTTGTCAGCCAAGGGGGACAACTGGTGGTCACCTATTGGAGCGGCGTGGTCAACGACAGCGACCTGTGTCACCTCGGCGGCTTCCCCGGACCGTTGCGTAACGTGCTCGGCATCTGGGCGGAGGAAATAGACTGCCTGACCGATGAGGAAACCAACAGCGTGCGCGGCGTACCGGGCAATGCGCTGGGGTTGCAAGGCAGCTATCAGGCTCGTCATTTGTGCGAGCTGATTACGCTGGAAGGCGCCAGCGCGCTGGCGGTGTACGGCAGCGATTTTTATGCCGGTCGCCCGGCGCTGACGGTCAACAGCTTTGGCAACGGCAAGGCGTGGTACGTCGCTTCACGCAACGATGCGGCATTCCAGCGCGATTTCTTTGGCAAGATCATCGCCGAACTGGCGCTGCCCCGTGCGCTGGAAACCGTGCTGCCGCAAGGGGTGACGGCGCATCGGCGCAGCGACGGCGAGAGTGAGTTCATCATCGTGCAAAACTACAGCGATCGCGCCAAGAGCGTAACGCTGCCGGCGATATACCAGGATATGTCGGACGGGGAAACGCTGCAGGGTGAGCTGCCGCTGGGGCCATGGGGCTGCCGCGTTATTACCCGTCGGTTGGATTAAGCGATTACCGCAGCGCCCGTTCATTTGAACGGGCGTTTTTTTATGTGTGTTTGCAGGAGATAACGATGGTCAGCTTGAAAGCCTTTATTCACTATTTCTCTCACCCGCCAAAACCGGCGGCAGTCAATAATGTTGATGACGACTATTTGGCGTCGCTGATGCGCTGTCTTGGCGGTAGGGATAATATTGTTCACGTCGATGCCTGTATTACCCGTTTGCGGGTTAAGCTCAGGCAATTATCCGCGCTGGATAGCGAAGGGTTACAGCAGGCAGGAGCGCTGGGGGTGATTATTATCGGCCAGGAGGTACACGCTATTTTCGGCAAGCAGTCAGACAATCTGCGACAATTATTGGAACAGCGATTCGCGGTAAAGCATGCGGATTAAAAAAACGTGGATAACCGCCAATAACGGTTATCCACGGCTGACATTAACCGGAGAGCATCGTCAAAAATAGAGATGAGGGTAGGACTAAAACAGGTCATATCGTTTAACAGAAACGGCTTACCACCAGGCTTCAACCTGAACGCCGAAATTCCAGGTATCGCTTGCCGTACCATCCTGGAAGGATTTGCCCTGTTCGGAATCATTCATATAAGAAGCAAACACCCGCAGTTCCGGCCGCGACATGAAGTCCGGCCCATCCGCCAGTCCCAGCGCCACGGTGTATTTTTCACCCCCCTGTTTGTAGTGGCTACCGTCCTTGTTGTCATCTTTCTGATAAAAGCCGCCGACTTCGCCAATGGCGCGAACATAATCGGTGAACTGATACTGCGCGCGACCAACCAGCGAAATCAGGCGGCTTTTGTCGATATATTCGCTGATGTCATTGGCTGAGCCCCAGGTCAGAACGTGATTGAGGGAGAACTTATCGGTAATCGGGATCAGCCCGGTATTGATGACGCGATAGCCGGTGGCGTCGTCGGTTTTGTTCCAAACGTCATACCAGCCACCGCCCTGGGAAATCATGTTTTGCGCCAGTCCCTTGGTGGCGTACTGCAACACCGTTTTGTTGTAGCCGCCCAGCATGTCCTGGCTTATCTCGCCGGTCAGCATCACGCCGTTTTCCGCGTCGTACAGGCCGCCATACTGCTTTTGCTTGTTGGTCGGGTTCGGCATGGCGTAATCAATGCCAAACTCGGTCCAGGCACCGGCCCACGGTTTCCAGCCGGCATAGCGCAGATCGAGGTAATTGATGTTGAGATCGTTGTCGTTATCTACCCGATAGTCCACGTCGTTGCCATCGCCGCGGATCCAGGCGACGGAGACGGCACCTGGCCCGAAGCTGAGGTTTTCCACCCCGGCACCGGCGCCGGAAATGTTCCAGTATTTGGTATCGATGATGTGCAGGTCATGACGTTGGTAGTAACGTTTTCCGCCCCAGATCACCGCATTCGGATCGCCGGGGATCAGCCCCTTGATCTGCACGTTCAGCTGGCGTAGGCCAAATTCGGCATCGTCGTTCAACGTGCTTTCATTGTCATTGGAACCGTCGGAAAACCATGCTGACCATGCTGTTGACATAAAAACTGACGTCGTTCTTTTTATACACTTCGGCGCCCAGCTCGATCTCGCCGTAGGTGTCAGATTCATTGCCAAGACGGCCAACCTTGTTCTTTTGCCACTCCTCCAGACCACCATCGCGAGAAACGCCAACCCCTGATCGTAAATAGCCATGAAAATCAATGGCAAAAACGGCAGGAGCGGTGAGTGCCATCGCCAACGCCACGGAAACGCTACGCAGTTTTGTGTTCATGTATGCCTCTTTATATTTTTGTAATACGTTCACATAATCGAGGCTATAAAATGACTAATTGTAAAAACGTACAATTGAATAATTAATTTATTGTGATTTAGTGCAAACAAAACAGCGGGATTTGTTACGATAAGTGAGTGCGATCACTGATTGCCATAATGTGAACGAATAACTTTCATGATGTTTTTGTTGACTGTGACAGGGGTAACTGTGTCGAAGGTGAATAGCCTGTTACAATCATCGCAGAGCAACCGTAGGGAATTGATGATGAAGTCCAAAAGCACGACGTTAGAGGATGTCGCCCGCCATGCCGGCGTGTCTTACCAAACCGTTTCCAGGGTATTGAACAAGTCGGCCAACGTATCTGAAGCCACGCGCCGCAAGGTTGAGCATGCCATCGAAGCGTTGCGCTACGTCCCCAATCGGCTGGCGCAACAACTGGTCGGCAAGCAGAGCCGTACGCTAGGGCTGGTGACCATTTCGCTGGCGTTGCACGCGCCTTCGCAGATTGCTGCGGCGGTCAAGCGTTACGCCAATGCCGAGGGCTACCAGGTGTTGATCTCGATGATCGATGAGAACGTCAATCATGAAGTGCAGGATGCGATCAACGAACTCAAGTCGCAGCGGGTTGAGAAGGTTATCATCAACGTGCCGCTGGAAACCGCAGCGGCAGAAAAGATCGCCGCTGATAACGATGACATCATTTGTCTGTTTCTTGACGTCGATCCTTACAGCTCGGTGTTTAACATCTCGTTCAATCCTGCCGACGGTACCCGCGCCAGCGTTAAATACCTGTATGAAATCGGCCATCGGGATATCGCGCTGCTGGCCGGGCCGCAGCACTCTATTTCCGCCAACCTGAGGTTGAAGAACTGGCTGGAGGCCTTACAGGATTACGCTCTGCAACCGGTCACTGTGCTGCATGGTAATTGGGACGCGCAGAGCGGTTACGCCGGCGCGCTGCAAATGATGCGCGAAACGCCGCAATTTTCAGCGGTATTGGTGGCCAACGATCAGATGGCGCTCGGGGTGCTAAGCGCTTTTCATCAGAACCAGCTATCGATCCCAGGGCAAAAATCGGTGATTGGCTATGATGACGCCTATGAGAGCGCCTTCTTCCACCCGGCGTTGACCACGGTATCACTGGATCTGGATTTACAGGGCAGGGAGGCGGTGCGGCGGATCCTCAGCGCCAGCGACGACGAAATGCAGCGTTCTTCTTCCATTTTGCCGGCCAAACTGGTTATTCGCCAGTCCAGCGGGCCGAAGGAACGCTGTCAGCAAGACCTGCAGCAGATTGCCGACCAGTTGCGGCAGCTTGCCCACCAGCTTAGCCAGTGATTTTCGCTTGCCCCAGACCGAACGTCGGGGCAGCATTTCCCCGCAAATATCTCATCGCTAAACGGCAAAAACACGCCACTCTCACATAAATAGATACAACGATTCATTATAATCAAAACCTCGTTTTATAAAAATGGAGAGGTAGATCGTCGCCATCTTTCCGTCACTGCCACCCGGTGTGGCGTGCTGGCAAAAATGGCAAGGTTTTGCTGCGCTCATCTCCCTATTTTACCGGTAGGTTCCATAGCACCACGGGACGTTTCCCGTCATGTGGCCATGAGGATGACAGCAATGAATACTCGCCAGATAGGGCTGAAAAACTATCTTGCCTACGGCTCGGGGGATTTTCTGGGGGCGGGAACCACCGCGCTGACTGCGGCCTGGCTGCTGTACTTTTACACCACCTTTTGCGGGCTCAGTCCGATCGAAGCGACGTTTATTTTCGCCATGGCCAGAGTGCTGGATGCGCTGGTCAGCCCGTTGATGGGCTACCTGACCGACCATTTTGGCTCGACCTGGCTCGGCAGGCGCTTCGGCCGCCGCAAATTCTTCATTCTGCTCGGCATACCGCTGGTATTCAGTTATAGCCTGATGTGGGTTGGCGATATGAGCTATGGCTATTATCTGCTGACCTACCTGTTTTTTGACGTGGTATACACCTCGATTCTGGTGCCTTATGAAACGCTGGTGCCGGAAATGACCGATGATTTCAAACAAAAAACCAAGTTCTCTGGCGCGCGCATTGCGTTGGCACAGCTTTCCGCCATCCTGGCCGCGTTCCTGCCGGGTATGCTGCTGAGCTATTTTGGTAAAGACAATCCGATCTCGTTCTTCTATGCCAGCCTGGTGTTTTCAGTGATCTGTGCGCTGGTATTGACGCTGGTCTACTGTTTCACCTGGGAGCGGCCGCCAGAGAAGAAATCTGCCGCAGCGCTGGAAGCCGAGCGGCAGAAACTGACGCTGTGGCAGAGTCTGCGTCGGCTGGGCATTGAACTGAGCTCCACCTTGCGCATTCGCATTTTTCGCCAGCATCTCGGCATGTATCTTGGCGGCTATATCGCACAGGACGTGTTCAACGCGGTGTTTACCTATTACGTGGTGTTCGTGCTGATGCAAAGCGCTTCGGTGGCCTCCAATCTGATGGGCACCATGGCCATCATGCAGTTTATTGCCGTCATTGCCATGATCCCTCTGTGCATTCGCTTTGGCCCGGCGCCCAGCTACCGCATGGTAGTGGTGCTGTTCGGCCTGAGCGCCATGTCGTATGCGCTGTTGTACTACGCCAATCTCAATGACGTGTTCTCGCTGTTGCTGCTGGTGTCGGCCCTCGCCGGTCTTGGGCGCGGCGGTATCAACTATGTACCATGGAATATTTACACCTACATCGCCGACGTTGACGAAGCGATCACCGGTCAACGCCGCGAGGGCATTTTTGCCGGCATTATGACGCTGTCGCGCAAAGCGTCCCAGGCCGGGGCGGTGATGCTGGTGGGTATCATGCTGCAATATTCCGGCTTTGTTTCCGGTCATAGCGTCCAGCGGCCGGAGGTGAGTCACACCATTTTAATGGTGCTGTGTTTTGGCACCGTGCTGGTGTTGAGCATCGGTTTCCTGATTTCCCTGCGCTTTAAACTGAATCTGGACACCCACCGGGTGTTACGCGAGGAAACGGTAAAAATGCGTGTTGCCGGCGACGTGGTACCGGAAAACATTAGCCCGCCGGCGCGCGAGATTATCGAGACGCTGGCGGGGATGCCTTACGAGTCGCTGTGGGGCAACAACAACATTGGCTATCTCAACCGCAACAAGCCGGCTGCCGCAGCGCTGCCGTCACGGCCCAGTGCGCGTGGCGTCGCCGGCTTGACTCACTACAAGTAATGATGATTTTGAGGATTACGTTATGTTGGTCTATCCCGTAAAACACAGTCCGTTATTGCGCCAGCCTGAGCGTTTCATCAGCCGTGATACGCTGCATGCGCTGATCGGTCGCCTGGTGGATAATCTGGTAAACATCACCGATGTGGACGGCGAATTCTTGCTGCGGCTGGATGATGGTCGGGTGATTGATACCAAAGGTTGGGCCGGGTGGGAGTGGACACACGGCGTTGGTCTCTACGGTATCCTCCAGTACTATCAACAGACCGGTGACGATAAAATGCGTGCCATTATTGACGACTGGTTCAGCGCACGCTTTGCCGAAGGGACGCCGACCAAAAACGTCAACACCGTCTGTCCGTTCCTGACCTTGGCCTACCGCTACGAAGAAACCGGTGATTCGCGCTGGTTACCGTATCTGGAGCGCTGGGCTGAATGGGCAATGTACGAAATGCCGCGCACCGAACGCGGCGGCATGCAGCATGTGACGCTGGCGGAGGAAAATCATCAGCAACTGTGGGACGACACGCTGATGATGACGGTGCTGCCGTTGGCTAAAATCGGTCGCTTGCTGAACCGCCCGGCGTATATCGAAGAAGCCAAGTATCAGTTTCTGATCCACACCCAGCATCTGATGGAGCGGGAAACCGGGCTGTGGTTCCATGGCTGGACCTTCGACGGCAAACACAACTTCGCCAAGGCGCGTTGGGCGCGCGGCAACAGCTGGCTGACCATCGTTATCCCCGAATTCCTCGACCTGCTGGATTTGCCGGAACATGACGCGACGCGTCGTTTCCTGCTGCAGGTGTTGCAGGATCAGGTGGCGGCGCTGGCCAGCTGTCAGCATGACAGCGGTTTATGGCATACGCTGCTTGACGATCCGCATTCATATCTGGAGGCCTCGGCCACCGCCGGCTTCGCGTTCGGCATGCTGAAGGCGGTACGTAAACGTTATATTGGCGAGCAGTATGCCGAGGTGGCGGCCAAGGCGGTAAAAGGCGTCATTGAACAGATCAATGGCGAAGGGGAGCTGTTGCAGGTGTCGTTCGGCACCGCAATGGGCAAGGATTTGGCGTACTATCGTCAGGTGCCGCTGACCTCGATGCCATACGGCCAGGCGATGGCGATCCTGTGCCTGAGTGAATATCTGCGCGTTTACCTGTAATCACCGCTGCTTGAACCACGTGCGCCGAACGGCGCGCGTGGGTTTATCCAACGCTTTCAATTCTGTGATCGTTCTCATCCGCATCTGCTGAATTCTGCCAGCGTCATTTAGCTCCCGGCACTCAACCGAAGGTCAGCGTTGACCAGACTTCCTAGACTCGCGTTTTATCTGCGGCCCTACGGTTCCGGGTTACGCCGCGTGACAATAGACAAAGGAAGACAGGATGAATAACGCGATTTGGTTGGGAATACTCTGGCATCTGGTTGGCGCCGCCAGCGCCGCATGTTTTTACGCGCCGTTCAAACAGGTCAAACGCTGGTCCTGGGAAACCATGTGGTCGATCGGCGGACTGGTGTCCTGGCTGATCCTGCCGTGGAGCATCAGCTATTGGCTGCTGCCGGACTTTTGGCACTATTACGGCTCCTTCAGCGCGGCGACGCTGTTGCCGGTGTTTCTCTTTGGCGCCATGTGGGGCATCGGCAACGTCAATTACGGTCTGACGATGCGCTACCTCGGCATGTCGATGGGCATTGGCATCGCCATCGGTATTACGCTGATCGTCGGCACCTTGATGACGCCGCTATTGCAAGGGCGTTTCATGCTGCTGTTCGGTACGCCTGGCGGATTGCTGACGTTGCTGGGGGTGCTGGTGGCGTTGATTGGTGTCGGCGTGGTCAGTTATGCCGGTCTGTTGAAAGAACGGGCGCTCGGCATTCGCGCCGAAGAGTTCAACTTGAAGAAAGGCCTGGTGCTGGCGGTGATGTGCGGTATTTTCTCGGCCGGCATGTCGTTCGCCATGGACGCCGCCAAGCCGATGCATCATGCCGCGGCGGCGGTCGGCATCAGTCCGCTGTATGTAGCGTTGCCGAGCTACGTGTTGATTATGGGCGGCGGGGCGGTGATCAACCTCGGTTATTGCCTGGTGCGCCTGGCGTGCAAAAAAACGCTGTCGCTGCGGGCTGATTTCTCGTTGGCCAAACCGTTGCTGCTGGTCAACCTGCTGCTTTCTGCCCTGGGCGGCCTGATGTGGTATCTGCAATTCTTTTTCTACGCCTGGGGACATGCGCGCATTCCGGCGCAGTATGACTATATGAGCTGGATGCTGCATATGAGTTTCTATGTGCTGTGTGGCGGCATTGTCGGTCTGCTGCTGAAAGAGTGGCGCGCCGCCGGCAACAAACCGCTGCGGGTGCTGGTGCTGGGGGGATTGATCATCATTCTGGCTGCCAATATCGTCGGGTTGGGCATGGCGTACTGAAGCGAGCGCCGCCAGCGTGACGGGTTACCTTGGGCAGACGCCTGCGGCGATAAACTGCTGGCGATATTCCCTTGGAGTCATACCGGCTTCGCGGGCGAACACTACCGAAAAGTAATTGCTGTCTTCAAAACCGCAGCGCGCGGCGACTTCGCCGATCAGGTAGTCGCTGCGTCGCAGCAGGCGCTTGGCCTGACACAGCCGTAGCTGACGCAGATAGTGGCTGATGGTCATGCCGGTTTGCTGGCGGAACAGCAGCTTCAGCGCCCGCTCGGTCAACTGGTGGCGTGCGCAAAATGCCGCCAGGTCGAAATGATCCTCAATGCCATTTTGCAGCGCCGCCATCAGCAAATCCAGCTGCTCACCATCCGGCAACAGATAGGCGTCGTCTACCGCGTAGCGATAACGCTTCAGGACGATGGCCAGTTGCAGCAACAGCGCTTCGGTGAGCTGAATCGATAGCGTATCGGTTTTGCGACTCTCCTGCGAAAGCTGGGCGACGATCGGCCGCGCCAGATTCATGCCCTGGGTGGTCAACCGCCAGTAGCGCGCATTTTGCGGGTCAAACGGCGGCAGCAGGTGGTCCCACTGTGCGCCGAAGCGCAGCCGTTCCGGACAATAGATAATGTTATCCAGCACCAGATCGTTCACCGATTCATAGCTGTGGCAGTCGCTGGCCTGAATGTAAAAGATGTCGCCGCAGGTAATGCGATAGGGATGATCGTTCAGCACGTGCAGGCCGTTGCCGCGCCAGACGATGACGATTTCATAGAACTGATGGGTGTGCGGCGCGAACCCTTGCTGCGGGTAACGTTCCGCCACCGCCACCGGCATTTGCGGCGATATCAGATAATCACGGCTTTCAAGCAGCAGGGGTCGCATGATTCAGCGTTCTCACCATCGAAAAGGGGGGAACATTATTACTTGAAATCGCAGGCATTAGGTTGATGAACGACGTATTTTTTAATTTTCACCGTTGACCGCGCAAGGTACGGGGCGGGCAGGCAAATTCGCGTTTGAACAGGGTGGAAAAATGATTGCTGTCGCCAAACCCGCAGCAAAAGGCAATATCGGTGACGCTGGTGTCGCTATGGCATAACAGATGACGCGCCTGCAACAGGCGTAAATGCGTCAGGTAGCGCTGCGGCGTCATATTGGTGTGATTCTTGAGCTGGCGGTGCAGGGTGCGCAGCGGGATACCGAAGCGCTCCGCCAGTTCACTCCAGTCAATCGGCTCGGCGTAATGCGTCTGGAGCCAGTCGAGCAACTGGTGTAAACGCCCTTGTTGATCGTCGCCGCGTGCCGCCATACACCCTTGACGCAATTGCACCAGCAGTTGCATGAACAGACTTTCATGCAGGGCGATCTCTTCGTTGCACTCTTGCTGCGGGGCGACCATCAGACGGTTGATCAATGGTTTGATCTGTTGCAATACCTGTTGGCCGATACGCCAGTGTGCCGGGTAGACGCCGTTGCATTCCCGTGGCAAGAAATGTTCGACGCCGGACAAAAATCGAAAGGCGTCAGGCGCACGGAACAGTACGTTGGTCAGGAATAAACCGTTGGTCTGCTCAAACAGATGGCGGTCATGATCGCGGACAAAGCACACGCTGCCGCTGTTGAGCGTATAGGGATGTCCATTGAAAACGTGCACGCCGGCGCCTTGCTCAACGATGACGATTTCATAAAATTCATGGTGATGTTCTGGAAACGCCGGCTGAGGTGCCCGCGGTTCAATTGCCACCGGCTGATAGCCGGAAGGGAAAAATCACGGCTGTGCAAAAGCGTCATCTTGCCCTCCTGAATAAAAACGTGCCGCACAATTGCCGCACGACATTACTCAGCGAGTGTATGAGATGGCTGGCACAGGAACCTTAAAGTTTTGACCGGAAACGGCGCTTAGGCGGTCGCTTTTTCAAGAATGTTACGAGAATGTTTAAAAATGTGTGCAAGGTCACAACCCTTCGGCACCCGAGCCGGGGAGTTGGGCGGGGAAACCAGATAAAAACGCGCCGGCTGGTGTTCCAATCTATTGTTATCAGTAATAACTCGTCGCATCCTCGTTCCAAATGGTACAAAATGTTTCCAACGTGATCGGGACTGTAGAATAAACTCATGCAGAAAAAAATGGTGGTGGCTTCGGCCTTGGTGTTACCGGTTATCTTGTCGACGTCAGCGCGCGCGGCGCAGAGTTCGCCAGAGCAGGAAAGTACGCTGGTGGTTTCAGCCAAGCGCGACGGGCTGTCCGAACTGAGTACGCCGGCTGCGGTCAGCGTGGTGAATGGCGAGCAGATGCGCGATGCACGGCCGCAAATCAACCTGTCGGAAAGCCTGGGCAGCGTGCCGGGCCTGCAGATACAAAATCGCCAGAATTACGCACAGGATCTGCAACTGTCGATACGCGGTTTCGGCGCCCGTTCGACCTATGGCGTGCGCGGCGTGCGGATCTATGTCGACGGTATTCCGGCCACCATGCCCGATGGCCAGGGGCAGACGTCGAACATCGATCTCAACTCGGTCGACAAGGTCGAAGTGCTGCGCGGGCCATTTTCCGCACTGTACGGCAACGCTTCCGGCGGCATGATGAACGTCGAAACGCAAACCGGCCGCCAGCCCAACCAGTTGGAAAGCGGCATGTACACCGGCAGCGACGGCACCTGGCGCTATGGCGTCAAGGCTACCGGTGCCACCGGCGACGGTAGCCAGAGCGGCGATGTTAATTACGCCGTTTCCGCCACCCGCTTTACGACCCAGGGCTATCGCGATCATAGCGGGGCACGCAAGAATCTCGGCAATGCCAAGCTGGGGGTGCGCATCGACGATGTCAGCACGTTGACGTTGCTGTTCAACAGCGTCGATCTCAAGGCCAACGATCCTGGCGGTCTTACCGCCGACGAATGGCATGAAAATCCACGGCAGGCGCCGCGCGCCGAACAGTACAATACGCGTAAAACCTTATCGCAGACGCAGGCCGGGTTGCACTATCAGCGGCAGATCGGCAGCGATGACGATCTCAGCGTGATGATGTATGCCGGCGAGCGCGAAACCACACAATATCAATCGATTCCGCTGGCGGTGCAGCAACGCAGCCCCCAGCACCCAGGCGGAGTGATCGAACTGGCACGGCATTATCAGGGGATCGACACGCGCTGGACGCATCGTGGCCAGATTTCCGCCGTGCCCTATACCCTGACCGGCGGCTTGAACTATGAAACCATGAGTGAAAACCGCAAAGGTTATGAAAACTTCACCATGGTCAATGGCGTAACCGAATTGGGGACCAAGGGGAATTTGCGGCGTGATGAACGCAACCTGATGTGGAATCTGGATCCGTATCTGCAAACCTCATGGCAGTTGACACCGCGCCTGACGCTGGACGCCGGCGTGCGTTTTAGCAGCGTCAATTTTGATTCCAACGACCATTATATTACCGCCGGCAATGGCGACGACAGCGGCAGCGCACGCTATCACCAGTGGTTGCCGGCCGGCTCGCTGCGTTACACGCTGGCGGATGGCTGGAATGCCTATCTTTCTGCCGGTCGTGGCTTTGAAACGCCAACCATCAATGAACTGTCTTATCGCCCGGATGGTGAGCCGGGGATGAATTTCGGCTTGAAACCGGCGACCAGCGACTCGATAGAGCTTGGCAGTAAAGCCCGCATTGGCAATGGCTTGCTGAGCGCAGCGCTGTTCCAGACCGACACCAAAAACGAAATAGTGGTGGCCGAAAGCCGTAATGGCCGCAGCAGCTATAAAAATGCCGGGCAGACGCGGCGCCGTGGGCTTGAGCTGGCGCTTGACCAGCAGTTTGGCGAAGCCTGGCAGTTAAAAATGGCCTGGACGCTGCTGGATGCGCGCTATCGTAACTCGATATGCGGTGATGCGCAGTGTTCCGGCGACAAAACCATTCCCGATGGCAACCGCATGCCGGGCATTGCACGCAACATGGGCTATGCGTCGCTGGGCTGGGCGCCGCCGGAAGGCTGGTACGCCGGGGCGGAAGTGCGCTACATGAGCGATATTCAGGTCAACGATCAAAACAGCGGGCAGGCACCGTCCTATACCACGGTTGGCGTGAATACCGGCTACCGTTATCCACTGGGCAACTGGATGTTTAACCTGTTTGGTCGGGTGGACAATCTGTTTGACCGTGAGTATGTCGGCTCGGTTATCGTTAATGAAGGTAATGGTCGTTATTATGAACCGGCGCCGGGTAGAAATTGGGGTGCTGGGCTTAGCGTTGCCTATAGCTTTGAATGACGACCATTGCCAACGCTGCCGGTGAGGTCAATTAAGCCAAGCGGGGTACCCCGCTTTTGGTTGCGCAGTTTTTAACCGATATATAAAAATGCAATCTTGCCTTATTTTAGTTAAGGCTTTGAAAAATATTCAAAAATAAATTTTTATGGTTGGCGCGGATTCGCGTGATATAGTGCAGTTGTGCCGTTGAGAAACAATGTAGATTAAAAATATTTACATTTTAGTAACGCGCTGGAGTTAAATGTCATTATACTGTAATTATCTGGCGGTAGTTTTACACGGTGCACAGCTGAAGCTGTAAATAACACTGCGGGGATCGCTAATGGTAAAGTCCTTGTTTGGGCGAATGAAAAAAAATAATCTCACCTCCCTGATTTCTCGTTGTAACGAGGGTTCTCTCTCCGACTCTCAATTTCTCGCCGTTAGCTACCCTTTCCTGCAGAATTTTCGTTACTACGCCGTTTTGTCCGCAGCACATTTTATTCTCTCTCCGTCCGGTGAAGCTCGGCACAGCAATGTTGCCGTGCGTTCACTTCATTCATTGGCTTATATTGGCTCGAAGGAGGCCAAAACCTAATACGTGTGTGAAACATTAATCGCGCGGCAATAGCCGATGCGGTAGGTGAAACAAACTGTAAGGTGCCACTATGGGAAGACAGAAAGCAGTGATCAAAGCACGTCGTGAAGCGAAACGCGTAATTCGTCGTGACGCTCGTAGTCATCGCCAGCTTGAAGAAGAGTCCGTAACCTCGCTGGTACAAATGGGTGGTGTTGAGTCTATCGGCATGGCGCGAGACAAGCGCGATAGCTCCCCCATCGAGGCACGAACCGAAGCTCAGGGTCATTACTTATCAGCCATAGAAAATAAGCAGTTGATTTTTGCCACCGGTGAAGCCGGCTGCGGCAAGACCTTCATCAGCGCCGCGAAGGCGGCAGAAGCCCTTATTCATAAAGAAATCGATCGGATTATCGTTACACGTCCGGTGTTACAGGCGGATGAAGATCTCGGTTTCCTGCCGGGGGATATCTCTGAAAAATTCGCTCCGTATTTCCGGCCGGTATACGACATTCTGCTCCGTCGCTTAGGCTCTTCATTTATGCAATATTGTCTGCGGCCGGAAATCGGTAAAGTGGAAATTGCGCCGTTTGCCTATATGCGTGGACGCACCTTTGAAAATGCGGTGGTTATTCTGGACGAAGCGCAGAACGTGACCGCCAGTCAAATGAAGATGTTTTTGACCCGTCTGGGCGAAAACGTCACGGTTATCGTCAACGGTGACGTCACCCAGTGTGATTTGCCACGCGGGGTGAAATCCGGCCTTAGCGATGCGCTGGAGCGCTTCGAAGAGGATGAGATGATCGGTATTATCCGTTTTGATAAACAAGATTGCGTACGTTCTGCCCTGTGCCAACGTACGCTCCATGCCTACAGTTAACCTCCCTATCGCCTAATGAAAAGGTCGCTTCGGCGGCCTTTTTTATCGCTGGCGGTTATCGCCGTGTTGTTGAGCTATTGTGTAATATTTTGTGGTTTTTTGTGTGGAAAACAGGTTGCTTCTCCGTTAAATATTATCGACAGGGCGGGATGCCGCTATCGGCATGCGGAATATTGGCTATGATTGTGCTGATGCAAAAATGAAATACATCATTCTGATTTTATTTATTTTATGCGTTGTTTATGTTCATTATCGCGGACGGGTACGCTATGGTTTTTGGCGCCAGCTTGCCGATCATTCAACCTTCACCGCGCCGCTGAACGTTTTTATGTATCTGTTTTCTCGCGCGCCAACCACGCCGTACCTGTCCGTGGCGCAGTTTCCCGAACTGGCGGTGTTGCAAGAGCATTGGCAGACTATTCGCGCAGAAGGGCAGCAACTATTGGCGATACAGCAGATCAAGGCGTCTGACCAGTATAACGATGCGGGTTTCAATTCGTTTTTCAAAACCGGCTGGAAACGTTTTTATCTGAAATGGTATGAAGATAGCCATCCGTCGGCGATGACGCTGTGCCCGCAGACCACCGCGTTGCTGCGTGGCCTGCCGTCGGTGAAGGCGGCGATGTTCGCCGAATTGCCGGACGGCAGTCGCTTGCCGCGTCACCGCGATCCCTATGCCGGTTCGTTGCGTTACCATCTGGGGCTGATTACCCCCAACGACGATCGCTGTTTTATTGAAGTCGATGGTGAGCGGTATAGCTGGCGCGACGGCGAAGGGGTGATGTTCGACGAAACCTATTTGCACTACGCGGAAAATACCAGCGGCCAAAACCGTCTGATACTGTTTTGTGATATTGAACGGCCAATGCGCTATCGCTGGACGCAGTGGGTTAACCATTGGTTGGGCCGTAACCTGATGAGTGCCGCCACGGCACCCAACGAACAGGGCGATCGCACCGGCGGCGTCAATAAGATATTTAAATACATTTACGCCATTCGCAAGGTTGGCAAACGTCTTAAAGCGTGGAATAAGACGCTGTATTACATCATTAAATGGCTATTGTTTGGTGGCATTGCTGCCGGGATCTTCTTCGCGTTGTGATAGCGGGGCGCAGCGCGTGCGCCCACACAGCCTCGGTTGAGCGTCAGGCGAAGATGGTCATCATATAGGCGGCGAACAGCGCCAGGTGCGCAGTGCCGTTCAGTACGTTGGTACGACCGGTGGAAAACGAAATCTGGCACAGGATCAGCACCGTCAGCATTACCACCATATGCGGCGGTTGCAGGCCGAAAATCAGCGTCTGGCCAGTCAGGGTGGCGATAATGGTCACCGCCGGTACGGTGAGGGAAATGGTTGCCAGCACCGAGCCAAAGAACAGATTCATGGCGCGTTGTACCTGGTTGTTGAGCACTGCGCGCAGGGCACCGAGACCTTCCGGCGACAGGATCAGCAACGCCACCAGGAAGCCGGTGAACTGCGTTGGCGCGTTCAGTTTGTTCAGCAGTCCTTCCAGCGGTCCGGCGTTGAATTTGGTCACTGCGATAACCGCCACCAGATGCACGATCAGCCAACTGGCATGCCACAGGCTGCTATGCGAAGAGGGTTTGCCGTGGTGCGGGTCGCCATCGTCGTCTTCATGCTCATAAACAAACAGACTCTGGTGCGTTTTGGTCTGAATCAGCAGGAAAACGCCGTACATGGCAGCTGAAATCATCGCCACCCAGCAGCGATTGGCCAATGCTGAAATTGCCGCCAGGCAAGGCGCTCGGCAGTACCAGCACGATCACCGCCAGTGGGAAAATGGCCATCAGATACTGTTTGATACCGCCCAGATTGACGTATTGGGTCGCGAACTTTCTGCCACCCAGCAGCAGGGCAACGCCCACCAGGCCGGCGGTGACGATCATGATGATGGAATACAGCGTGTCGCGCATCAGCGCCGGTGCGGCGTCGCCGGTGGCCATCAGCGCGGAAATCAGGCTGACTTCAAGGATCACGACCGACAGACTGAGGATCAGCGAGCCGTAGGGTTCACCCAGCCGGTGGGCCAGCACGTCGGCATGGCGCACTACGCTGAATGCGCTGCTCAGGATACCGACCAGCGCCAGAACGTTGATGGCGACGATCAGCGGGAAATTGCTGGTGCTGCTCCACATGTTTAAAACGACCAGAGCGGCAATCGGGAACAGCAGGGAATATTCACTGTGGCGTGATTTTGAGCGGCCTGGGTCGTGTTGCGACTTCATTTTGGTATATCTCCTTTCTTTAACTGCAGGCTCCCGGCCGCGCCGATCGCCTGCACCGCCGGCGATGTTGCGTATCCAGAAAGTACTTCATAATAGAACACATCCGGCGGGCTGCGTGTTGTGGTGTTGTGAAATTCTGATTTTACTGGCTAAGCCGGTGCGGCTTTATGCGATCAGGGTAACAAAAAAACCGCCATTAAGGCGGTTTTATTTACTTACTTTTACGCAACTAATGAGTTTTATTTTATCTGTACGGTAAAAAGCATGGCAAACTCTGCATGCTATTGGTAGTTAAAGGAGATTATCTTGCTTAGTCATCAATGTTATCCATTATTTCATGGCGTTTTTCATGATATCCCTCTTCATTTAACCCTTCACGCCAGTAAGGAACCGCATACAGCTGATTACGCTCGCACTGGCGTTCGCGGCGCAGGTAGCGGCGCAGTTCGACCACCAGTCGGTCTTCGCCGGCCAGCCAGAAATGTGTCGCGCTCTCTGGCTGTGGCAGCGCGCAGAACTGGCTAATTAATTCGGCGGTTTTGTCGGTGCCGCCGATAATCCAGCTCAGTTCAACACCCGCCGGTTTTTTCAGATCGATCACATCAGCGCTACTGTCGACGCGGATAAACGCATGGCCTTGCGCGCGAGGTGCGAGGTTTTCCAGCAGGGCGGCAATCGCCGGCAGTGAGGAGGGGTCGCCCGCCAGGCAGTAAAAATCAGCCTCCGGCAGCATCGGCTTGGGCCCGCCGGGATTGCTGATACCGATTTTATCGCCGACTTTCGCGGCGCGAGCAAATTGCACCGCCGGGCCCTGGTGATCGTGCAGAGCGAATTCGATGTCTATTTCCTGTGATTCCGGGCGTACCGCGCGCACCGAATAGGTACGTACCAACGGACGGATGGCATCGTCAGCCCATTGTGGACCATTGGGCGTCAGGCGTGGCAAATCCGGCTGCGTTTGTCCCTGGCGTGGCAGGAACACCTTGATATGCGCAGCGGCGGCGTTGGCCGGATAGAACTGTAAATCCTCGGCATGAAAAGTGATGCGACGCAGATGCGGGGTGATGTCTTGCACGCCGGCGACGCTAATCAGATAAGGGGCTCGGTTGCGAGGGGCTTCAGTGGTCACGGTGTTCTCCTGTTGATCTTTTTGCCGCCAGTATATCACGTTGATTGATAATGAGAATCGTTTGCCAATGGAGGGCGCTGGCATGTTCAGCTAAACTTGCCTATTTAACAACCACGCAGGAGGAGAGCCATGCCTTACAAAAGCAACAGCGACTTGCCTGACAATGTAAAGAATGTATTACCCGACCATGCGCAGGAAATTTATAAAGAGGCGTTTAATAGCGCATGGGATCAATATAAGGATAAAGATGATCGACGCGGCGATGACTCACGGGAGGAAACGGCGCATAAGGTCGCATGGTCGGCGGTCAAACAAAGTTATCGCAAAGGTGATGACGAGCATTGGCACAAAAAATAATGTGTGGGCGGCACAGGGAGTACCGCCAATAATCTGTCATTACGCCGGACATCAGCCCGCCTGCTACGCATTTTCATGCCGTACTTGTGCATAATTACTATTATTGCCCTCAGGGGAAAATACTTTTGCAGGATAAAGCGCGGGATAGACTTGCTTACTCTCAGAGAAAAGAATAATGTCTTTTCTATCGCGGGTTAAATATTGGACTAATAAAACTCCGTGGCAGAAAATGGTATTTTCAAAGATTCAGTGGCGTAAAGGGTGACTTAATCCGTCGCTCGGGAGGTTGCAGCAGGTGTTAACGCGAGATTTTCTGCGCAATGCAGATTGCAAAACCGCCTTCGGCACGATAGAGGAGTCGCTGTTACTGACACCGGAACAGCGTTTGGCTTCGCTGGAGTGTGCGCTGGCGCGACGTCCGGATAACAGTCCGGTATGGATTTTTGGCTATGGTTCGTTGATGTGGAACCCGGTGTTCGAATCCGAAGAGGTGCGGCCGGCCACGCTGCAAGGCTGGCATCGCGCTTTTTGCCTGCGGTTAACCGCCGGGCGCGGTACGCAATTGCAGCCGGGGCGAATGCTGGCACTGCAAGAGGGCGGGCAGACCACCGGTCTGGCATTCCGTCTGCCGGAAGACAAACTGCGTGAAGAGCTGGAATTATTATGGAAGCGCGAAATGCTCACCGGTTGCTATTTGCCTACCTGGTGCGAGTTGACGTTGGAGAATGGGCAGGTTGTTACCGCACTGGCATTTGTCATGGATCCGCAGCATCCGCTGTTCGAGCAAGACACCAATCATCAGGTGATTGCGCCGCTGATCGCCTGTGCCAGTGGCCCGCTGGGGTCCAACGCCCAGTATCTGTTTGCGCTCGACAACGAGCTGAAGAACCACGGCATGCAAGATGAGCGTATCGGCGAGCTGGTGAATACCGTACGTGAATGGTTGCAGCAAAATGCCACGGGTTCCCGCGGTGAAAGTGCATCAGCCTGACGCAGGCGGTGGCTGCTTGGCTAATCGCCGATTTTAGTCGCCCACTGGCGCAAGATGTCCGCGCCTGGCGCAGCTGATGCATGATAAGATACATCGCTGCGTTCCACCCTGAATATGCTGCCGGCGAATGTGTTCGCCCGCCAGGCGTTATATCGCTTTATTCTATTTAATAACCGGTTAGTGTGAAACTAATTAACCACACGCCGTTGGTGGTTATTTATCTGTCTAATTTCCCCGCCTTTTAGCCAATGCTATCCAGCAAAGACCATTTTGCATCGCTTAAAAAAAGCCTTAGCATCAAAAAGCATAACTAACGGTAATTTCTTATTTGTGAGTGACCCGCAGTCTCCGTATCAATAGTAAAACGTTCGGGGCCAAAGGGGCAGTAGATGAACTTTCAACAATTAAAAATTATTCGCGAGTCGGCACGTCGCAATTACAACCTGACCGAGGTGGCCAACACGTTATTTACCTCGCAGTCGGGAGTCAGCCGACATATTCGCGAGTTGGAAGAGGAGTTGGGCATTGAAATATTCATTCGTCGCGGCAAACGCCTGTTGGGGATGACCGAGCCGGGCAAGGAATTGCTGGTGATGGCCGAGCGCATCCTTAATGATGCCAATAATATTCGTCGGCTGGCGGAGGTGTTCAGCAGCAACGATGCTGGACAATTGCATATTGCAACCACCCATACGCAGGCGCGTTACAGCTTGCCTGGCGTGATTAAGGAGTTTCGTGCGTTATATCCGCGCGTCAGGGTGGTACTGAATCAGGGCAGTCCGGAGGAGATCGTGTCGATGCTGGCGTCGGGGGAGGCCGATATCGGCATCGCCAGCGAACGGTTGATCAATGATGAATCGCTGGCGGCATTCCCCTATTACCGTTGGCACCACACCATACTGGTGCCGCAAGACCATCCCTTGACCCGCGAAGCCAACGTCACGCTGGAAATGCTCAGCACGCTGCCACTGATTACCTATCGCCAGGGCATTACCGGCCGATCGCGACTGGATGCCGCGTTCAAGGCCGCCGGTTTCACGCCGGACATTGCGCTCAGCGCCCAGGATTCCGACGTGATCAAGACCTATGTCGAACTGGGTTTGGGAGTGGGCATTCTGGCTGACATGTCGTACGAAAAAGAGCGTGACGGCGGGTTGGTCAGCCTGAATGCCGAACACCTTTTTGAACCGAACACCGTATGGCTGGGGTTGAAACGCAGTCAGTTACAGCGTAACTATGCCTGGCGATTTATCCAGCTGTGCAACCCGACATTAACCCTGACGGAAATCAAGGAACAGGTTTTTTCGGCACAATTGGATCCGGCGATCGATTATCAAATCTGACGGCGGTGGCGGGAATGCCTGGTCAAACCCGCCGCTGTTCATCGCATAATCAATTAGATATCTATATATAAAAAAAGAATAACTATAGTTATTATTATACCTTCTTCTGCGGATCCGTCTCACTTACACTCGCGAAATTATTATAAATTCCATCCGCTTGGAGAGTTTTTGATGAAAGCGTTCGCGCCCACTCTGATGTTTTTGGCTATGGCAGGCAGTTTCAATTTACAGGCGGCAACCCCGGCTAATACGCTGGTGATTGCCCAATCGATCGACGATGCGATCAGTTTTGATCCGGCGCAGGGATTTGAACTGACCACCGTACAGGCATTAAACAGCCTGTATCAGCGGTTGTTGCAGTCCGACCCGCGCAATCCTGTCGATCTCAAACCGACTCTGGCGGAAAAGTGGCAGGCGGGCAGCGATAACCGCAGCCTGACCTTTACCCTGCGGCCCGAGGCCAAATTTTCCAGCGGTAATCCGCTACGGCCAGAAGACGTGATTTTCTCGCTGTCGCGGGTGGTCAAGTTGAACCTGGAACCGTCGTTTATCCTGACCCAACTGGGCTGGAATGGGCAAAATGTTGATCAATTCCTGAGCAAGGTGGATGAGCGGACGGTAAAAATCAGTTGGCGTGCCGAGGTCAGCCCGGCCTTCGTGCTCAGCCTGTTGTCGGCGCCGGTATCGTCGATCGTCGACGCCAGACAGGTACAGGCGCATCAGCAAGGCAACGATCTGGGTAACCAGTGGCTGAGCAGCCACTCTGCGGGCAGCGGTCCATACCAGTTGCGCACCTACGTGCCGCATGAAGTGGTGGTGCTGGAAGCCAATCCGGGCTCGCCAGAAGGCGCCCCCAAACTGAAAACGGTGCTGATCAAGAACGTCCCAGATGCTGCCGCACGTCGCTTGCTGATCGAACAGGGTGACGCCGATATCGCCCGTAACCTGGGTGCCGACCAAATGGCGGCGCTGAAAGACAAGCCGGGCGTGAAACCGTTGGCGATCCCCTATGCGTCGCTGTATTTCCTGCAATTCAACGCCAAGGCTTCGCCGGCGCTGGGGAATCCGGCATTCTGGGAGGCGGCGCGTTGGCTGTTTGACTATCAGGGCATTGCCGACGATCTGCTGAAAGGCCAGTTCCAGAATCATCAGGCGTTCTTGCCGGACGGGTATCTTGGCGCTTTGCAACAGCGTCCCTACCGCTTTGATCCGCAGCGCGCCAAACAGATTTTGGCCAAGGCCGGGCTGAACAACGTCAGTTTCAAACTGGACGTTAACAACCAGCCACCGTACCTCGATATTGCGCAGGCCTTGCAGGCCAGCTTTGCCCAGGGTGGGGTGAAGGTGGAACTGGTGCCCGGCATCAGTTCGCAAGTATCGACCAAGGTAAAGTCGCTTAACTATGACGCCACGCTGACCTCGTGGGGGCCAGACTATTTTGACCCGAACACCAACGCCGCCGCCTTCGCCTATAATCCGCAAGACGGCAGTAAAACTCTGGCCTGGCGCGCCAACTGGCACATCCCGGCGTTGAATGCGCTGACCCTGGCCGCAACGGCAGAAAACGATACCGCCAAACGGGTAGCGGATTATCAGCAACTGCAACGACAGGTACAGCAAAGTTCGCCGTTTGTCATTGGCCTGCAGGCGCGCAGCCTGATTGCAGTGCGCGATAATCTGAAAGGCTATGTGCAGGGCATCAATCCCGACATGGTGTTTTACAGCCAGGTCACCAAGTAATGATCGACAGTCAAACTCCTGCCGGGCTTGCCCGGCACGGCCGACGTTGGGGCGGGCGGTTGCTGGGCGGGGCGCTGTCGCTGGCGTTGACGCTGCTTGGCCTGCTGCTGTTCACGTTTATGCTTTCCCACCTGGCGCCGATCGACCCCACCTTGCAAATTGCCGGCGATCACGCCAGCGAGGCAACCTATGCCCAGGTTCGTCACGATCTGGGGCTGGATCAGCCGCTGCCGGTGCAGTTCTGGCGTTATCTACTGCACCTGGCGCACGGCGACATGGGTATTTCGCGCATCACCGCGCAGCCGGTATTGAGCGATTTGTTGCGCACTTTCCCGGCCACGGTGGAACTGGCGACCTGTGCGATTATTCTCGGTGCGCTCGGGGGGATCTGTTTGGCGCTGCTGGCGGTATACAAACCGGGTAGCTGGTTGGACAATGCCGCCCGACTGGTCTCGCTGCTCGGCTATTCGGTGCCGATTTTCTGGCTTAGTCTACTCGGCCTGCTGCTGTTCTATGCCACACTGCACTGGTCGGCCGGGCCGGGCCGTCTTGACGACATCTATCTGTACACCATGGAGCCGTACAGCGGGTTTATTCTGATTGACAGCTGGCTGTCCGGCGATCGGCAGATGTTCTATAACGCGCTCGGCCATCTGTGGCTGCCGGTTGTGGCGCTGGCGCTGCTGTCTATGGCAGGCATTACCCGTCTGTTGCGCGCCGCAATGCTGGAAGAGTGTAATAAGGAGTACGTGACGCTGGCGCGCTCGAAGGGGGCGGGACGCTGGCGCATTCTGCTGCGCCATGTCTTCCCCAACGTCTTGGGCAGCCTGATCGCCGTACTTTCGCTGTCTTATGCCAGTCTGCTGGAGGGGGCGGTACTGACGGAAACGGTCTTCGCCTGGCCGGGCGTCGGGCGTTACCTGACCAATGCGCTGTTTGCCGCCGATACGCCGGCGATCCTCGGCGCCACGCTATTGATCGGCAGCTGTTTTGTGCTGCTGAACGCGTTGGCGGATGCCTTAACCTACCTTGTGGACCCACGAACCCGATGAGCCACTCATTTTCCGATCCTGTATCGCCCGGCGCGGCGCTGGAGGGCGCTGTGTCACGCCGTAGCCTGACGACCCTGACGGTTGGCGCGCTGTTGGTGGCGGTACCGATCCTGGCGGCGCTGTTCGCTCCCTGGCTGGCGCCGTTCGATCCCAATATTCAGCACATGGAACTGCGTCTGTTGCCGCCGTCGTCGCAACACTGGCTAGGGACCGACGGCTTTGGCCGCGATTTGCTGTCGCGGGTCATTTACGGCGCCCGCCCGACCCTGCTGCTGGTGTCGCTGATCCTGTTGTTGACCATTCCGCTCGGCCTGCTGGTGGGGATCTGCGCCGGTTATCTCGGCGGGTGGGCGGAGCGCATTCTGATGCGCGTCACCGATGTGTTCCTGTCGTTGCCGAGTCTGGTGATTGCGCTGGCATTGGTCGCCATGCTCGGACCGGGGCTGATGAACGGCGCGCTGGCGCTGGCATTGACCAGTTGGCCGCCGTTCGCACGGCAGGCGCGGGCGGAAACGCTGGCGTTGCGGCGTAGCGATTATCTGGCGGCGGCGCGCATGCAGGGCATTGGCGGGTTGCGGCTGATGGTCGGCCATATTTTACCGCTATGCCTGCCGAGCGCGGTGGTGCGCGCCGCGTTGAGTCTGGGCGGCATTATCCTTTCCGCCGCCGGCCTGGGGTTCCTGGGTATGGGCGTCGCGCCGCCAACCGCCGAGTGGGGATCGATGGTCGCCGAAGGGAGCAAAGTCATTTTCGATCAATGGTGGGTGGCCGCCGCGCCGGGCGGGGCGATCCTGTTTGCCAGCCTGGCGTTTAATCTGCTGGGCGATGGCCTGCGCGATAAAATGGATCCTCGAAATGGACACAAATAGCTTATTGACCGTAGACCGTTTGTCGATCGGTCTGCGAGCGCAGCCGCTGGAACTGGTTCACGATATCTCTTTTCGCGTCGGCCAGGAACGGTTGGCGCTGGTGGGCGAATCCGGTTCGGGCAAATCGCTGACCGCCCGTGCCTTGATGGGGTTGTTGCCGTCGTCATTGCAGCTGCGGGCGCAGCACCTGTCTCTGGACGATGACGATCTGACGCGTATCAGCGAGCGGCAATGGAGCCGGCTGCGCGGTAGCAAGATGGCGATGGTATTGCAGGATCCCAAGCATGCGCTGAATCCGACTCAGCCGATCGGCCGTCAGGTGGAAGAACCACTGCTGCTGCATAGCTCACTGCGACGCGCCGAACGACGCGAGAAAGTGTTGGATATGCTGGCGGCGGTCGGCTTGCCGGCGGTGAAGACGCTCAGCCAACGTTATCCGCATCAGCTTTCCGGCGGCATGGGGCAGCGGGTGATGCTGGCTATCGCGCTGATTAACGACCCACGGCTGTTGATCGCCGACGAGCCGACCTCGGCACTCGATCACCAGATGCGCGGCCAGGTATTGCAACTGATTGAACGTCTGGTGGAACAGCGCAATATGGGACTGATTCTGATCAGCCATGACCTGCAGCAGGTGGCACACTACTGTGAACGGGTGCTGGTGATGTATCAGGGGCGGATAGTCGATCGGCTGCCGGCCGACCAGTTGGCGCATGCCAGCCATCCTTATACCCAAACGCTGTGGTCGTGCCGCCCGAGCAAGGCGACGCGTGGGCGACCCTTGCCGGTGTTGGATCGACGTCTGCTGGAGGCGCTGAAATGAGCCTGATTGCATTGAATGGCCTGAGCGTCAGCCATCGTCAGGGCTATGAACTGCGCACCGTAGTACACGACGTCGACCTGCGCATCGACGCGGGTGAATGTTTCGGTCTGGTCGGTCCGTCCGGCTGCGGCAAGTCATCGCTGCTCTGGGTATTGGCCGGCTTGAACGGCCAATGGCAGGGGGAGTTCAGCCTGTTTGGGCGACGCATCGAGCCGGGACAGGCCTTTACCGGCAACCTGCGTCGCGAAGTGCAGATGGTGTTTCAAGATCCCTACGCTTCGCTGCACCCTAAACACCGTTTGCTGCGTACGCTGGCGGAGCCGCTGCAACTGCTGGGGGAGAGGGGCATCGAACAGAAAGTTGCCGACGGTTTTCGCCAGGTGGGGCTGGATCCCCGTCTGCTGTCGCGCTACCCGCACCAGCTTTCCGGCGGCCAGCGCCAGCGCGTGGCGATCGTTCGCGCGCTGTTGCTCAAACCGAGGCTGCTGTTGCTGGATGAACCGACGTCGGCGCTGGACATGTCGGTACAGGCGGAAATTCTCAATCTGTTGAACGACCTCAAGCGCGCTGGCGATCTGACGCTGGTTCTGGTCAGCCACGATGCCGACGTTATCGACCATATGTGCGACCGCGCGGTGACGATGGACCAAGGGCGGCTCGTCGATTGGTCATTGACCGCCGGCCGCTGACCGTCCCCCTTACGCCGCTCCCTGCCGCCCTCAGGGAGCGTTATTGCCCTGCGCGTTAACCCATCCAGTAAAGCGTGATCCGTTTCACATTCATCTTTGGCATTTTGCCAGTCAACAGCACGCGCTGGCAGTGATGAGAAGGCTGCCGCAGCGCCAACTTTCTACACTGCCTGCATCTTGTAACGACGGGCTTGTGTTATGACCACTCATCATATTGCCGCCATCGATCTTGGCGCCTCCAGCGGGCGAGTCATGCTGGCAAGCTATCATTCGGCATCGCAGCGTCTGACGCTGCGGGAGGTCAGCCGTTTCAGCAATGGCCTGCAACAGCGTAACGGTCAGCAGTGTTGGGATCTGGAGGCTCTGGAGCAGCATATTTGCCAGGCGCTGTGCGATCTGGATGGGGAGAATATCCGGCTTGACGGTATTGGCGTTGACACCTGGGGCGTTGATTTCGTACTGCTGGATGCGCACGGCGAACGCGTCGGTCAGGCAGTTTCGTACCGAGATGCCCGCACCCAGGGGGTGATGGCGCAGGCGCAGCGTGAGTTCGGCGCTGATGAAATCTACCGGCGCACCGGCATACAGTATCTGCCGTTCAATACGTTGTACCAGTTGCGGGCGCTGAGCCAGCAACACCCCGAGCTGGTGGAGCGCGTCGCGCACCTGCTGCTGATCCCCGACTATCTACACTATCGTCTCACCGGTCAGCTTAATTGGGAATATACCAACGCCAGCACCACGCAACTGCTGAATATCGCCAGTGACGGCTGGGACGCCGAGCTGCTGGCCTGGGCCGGGGTGCCCGTCGAGTGGTTTGGCAAGCCGACGCCGCCGGGCAACCGCGTCGGTGACTGGCGTAGCCCAAGCGGTCGCCAGGTGCCGGTGATTGCCGTCGCCACCCATGACACCGCCAGCGCAGTATTGGCCACCCCGTTGCAGGATGCCGATGCCGCTTATTTGAGCTCTGGCACCTGGTCGTTGATGGGCATTGAAAGCCCATTGGCGATGGTGAATGACGCGGCGCTGGCGGCGAATATTACCAATGAAGGCGGCGCGACCGGCTACCGGGTGCTGAAAAACATCATGGGGCTGTGGTTGCTGCAACGTATTACCCGTGAACTGGCGCTGGACGATTTGCCGACGCTTATCGCGCAGGCGGCGCAGCAACCAGCGTGCCGTTGGCTGGTCAACCCCAACGATCCCCGCTTTATCAACCCGGTCAGCATGCGGCAAACCATTCAGGACAGTTGCCGTGAACGGGGCATGCCGGTGCCGGAAACGCCGGCACAGCTGGTGCGCTGCATTTTCGACAGCCTGGCGATGCTTTATCGACAGGTGGCGCAACAGTTGGCCGATCTGCATGGGCGACCGTTAAGCCGACTGCATATCGTCGGCGGCGGCAGCCAGAACGCGTTGCTGAACCAGCTTTGCGCCGATGCCACCGGTTTGGCGGTCAGCGCAGGTCCGATTGAAGCCTCCACGCTCGGCAACGTTGGCGCACAACTGATGGCACTGGGGGCCGTGGATGATATTGAGCATTTCCGCCAGGTGGTGGCCGCCAATTTTCCGTTGCAACATTTTACTCCTCACGACAACCCGGATTTTGCCGCCCACTGGCCGCAATTTCAGTCGCTGAGCCAATCCTCTAAGGAATTTTGCGTATGACGAGCCCGATTGAACAGGCCTGGGAACTGGCCAAACGACGCTTTGCCGACATTGGCGTGGATGTTGACGCCGCCCTGGACACGCTGGACCGGCTGCCGGTATCGATACACTGCTGGCAGGGCGATGACGTCGCCGGTTTTGAAAACCCGCAGGGGCTGTTAACCGGCGGTATCCAGGCCACCGGCAATTATCCTGGCAAAGCGCGCAACGCCGCAGAGCTGCGTGCCGATCTGGAGCAGGCGCTGGCGCTGATCCCCGGCCCGAATCGGCTGAATCTGCATGCCATTTATCTGGAGTCGGACACCCCGGTCCCACGCAATGAAATTGAGCCGCGCCATTTTACGCACTGGGTTGACTGGGCCAAACGGCACAATCTGGGGCTGGATTTCAATCCGTCCTGTTTCTCGCATCCGCTGAGCGCCAGCGGCTTTACGCTGTCCAGCGCCGATCCGCAGGTTCGCCGTTTCTGGATTGAACACTGCCAGGCCAGCCGCAGGGTTTCCGCCTATTTTGGCCAGCAGTTAGGCAGCGCATCGGTGATGAATATCTGGGTCCCGGACGGCATGAAAGACACGCCGGTCGATCGTCTGGCCCCGCGTCAGCGTCTGGTCAGCGCCCTGGATGAGGTGCTGGCGGAAAAGCTCGATCCGGCGCACCACATTGACGCCGTGGAAAGCAAGCTGTTTGGCATTGGCGCAGAAAGTTACACCGTCGGTTCCAATGAATTCTATCTCGGTTATGCCGCCAGTCGCCAAACCGCGCTATGCCTGGATGCGGGGCATTTCCATCCCACAGAGGTGATTTCCGACAAGATTTCCAGCGCCATGCTGTACGTGCCGCGACTGCTGCTGCACGTCAGCCGCCCGGTGCGCTGGGACAGCGATCATGTGGTGCTGCTGGATGATGAAACGCAGGCCATCGCCAGTGAGATCGTGCGTCATCAGTTGGCTGACCGGGTGCATATCGGGCTGGATTTCTTTGATGCCTCGATCAACCGTATCGCCGCCTGGGTGATTGGCACCCGCAATATGAAAAAAGCGCTGCTGCGGGCTCTGCTGGAGCCGACCGAAATGCTGCGCCAACGGGAACAGCAGGGGGATTACACCGCGCGTCTGGCATTGCTGGAAGAGCAAAAATCCCTGCCGTGGCAAGCGGTGTGGGAAACCTATTGCCAGCGACACGATGTACCGGCCGATGCCCGCTGGCTTGACACGGTGCGTGATTATGAACAACAGATTCTCAGCCAACGTTAAGGACTAGCGCAATGCAACGCATACTTTCTTCCTGGTTCGTCCAGGGTATGATTAAGGCCACCGGCGACATGTGGCTAAAAGGTTGGGATGAACGCAACGGCGGCAATATCAGCCTGCGCCTGACCGATGACGATGTGGCGCCGTACCGTGCCGATTTTGTCGCTGAACCGCGCTGTGAAGAGCTCAGCCAACCGGCGGCTGAACTGGCCGACTGCTGGTTCCTGGTGACCGGCTCCGGCAAGTTCTTCCGCAACGTGCCGTTGGCGCCGGAGGAAAGCCTGGTGCTGCTGCAGGTCAACCATAACGGCACGGCCTATCATATTCACTGGGGACTTTCGCAGGGCGGCTTGCCGACCTCTGAACTGGCGTCGCACTTTCAGTCGCACATTGTGCGTATGCAGCTCAGCAACGGTCAGGATCGGGTGATTATGCATTGTCATGCCACCAACCTGATCGCGCTCAGCTTTGTCGAAAAACTGGAAAGCGCCAGCTTTACCCGTCTGCTATGGGAGGGGAGCACCGAATGCCTGGTGGTGTTCCCGGACGGTATTGGCATAGTGCCATGGATGGTGCCGGGCACCGACGGCATTGGCGTGAAAACCGCCGAACAGATGCGCCATCACAGCCTGGTCTTGTGGCCGTTCCATGGCATTTTCGGCTGCGGGCCGACGCTGGATGAGGCGTTTGGCCTGATCGACACTGCCGAGAAGTCCGCCGAAATCATGGTGAAAGTGATTGCGATGGGGGGGAAGCGGCAAACCATCTCCACCGAGCAGTTTATCGCGCTAGCCGCGCGTTTTGGCGTTACGCCAATGAGCGCCGCGTTGGAGGTGCAATAATGCCGGCGCGTGGCCAGAGTGTGGTGCCGCAGTTCGCCCGGCATCAGTGCGGAGGAAACGGACAATGATACGCAAGGCTTTTGTCATGCAGGTAAACCCCGAGGCGCATGCCGAATATCAGCGGCGGCATGACCCGATCTGGCCGGAGTTGGCGCAGGTGCTGAAGGCCCATGGCGCGCACCATTATTCTATTTTTCTCGATGAAACGCGGCATTTGCTGTTTGGCGTGGTGGACATAGAATCGCAGGCGCAGTGGGATGCAGTGGCACAAACCGAGATTTGTCAGCGCTGGTGGCGATATATGAGCGAGCTGATGCCCAGCAACGTCGATTTCAGCCCGGTGACTACTTCGTTACGCGAGGTGTTTTATCTGAAGTAATCAGCAGGGGCGCGGTTGTCGCCCCTGCTGGCCTCATGTCGAGCTTAGCGCTGGCAGCCCATCAGTTCGGGCAGTACGCCGGGTTTTTGTTTCAGCGTGGCTTGCACGTCATCAGGCAGGCCGGCCCACAGGATCAGACCACTGCGTTTTTCAACCTCGTCAACCGTCACGCGAAACTGGCAGAAGTCAGCGCCGCGCGGCGTATTCTGGTCGAAGATAAACGCGGCGTAATGATTAACCTCCGGGCTGTTATTGATGAAAATCACTTTCCAGTAGCCGCTGGGGATGGTGTGGCTCTTGGTGGTTCCCGGCAGTTTTCCCATATCACGTTCGTACAGCGGCCCGGTCACGGTATAGACCGAGCTGATGTCGGCGCGTGCGATCAACTTGCGCTCCTGATCTTCCAGCGCGGCCCAGGAGCCCTGGTTAAGATCGGATTTTTGCGGCGTAATGTTGGACAGATAGTTCAGCGACTCCCAGTCCGACACGTTGGCCAGTGAGGCCAGCGGCGCCTGATGTCCCCGGTCCACCTGCAGCGCGGCGTTGGCGCCAGTGTAGTCGGCAGGTGCCAGCGTCTGTGCCGGATCCAGCGCCGGGTCGGTGCGCCAGGTGCGTGATTTGCCACTGGCCAGCGTATCTTTGGTGATGTGGTAGGCAACCCAATTGGCAAACTTGGTGTCGCCGTTGTTATTCAGCGTGTAGGCGTGGCGAACAATTGACAGGTTAGAATCGCCGCCGGTCGGGCAACCGACCGCACAATTGTCGATGGATTCCAGCGTGGCGGCACCGGCCTGGGTTGCCAGCAGCAAGGCGGAAAGGGCAATAATTCTGGACAAGCGCATAGTGATATCCTCAATAAGTTGGCAAAATACTGTACGTATATACAGTCATTTGAACTTATCGCAGTGATGCGGATACAACAATGCAGCGCCCTGGTTTCTTGAATGTGTCAGGGTTGATACATAGATAAATAAAATATCTAAAACAAAAACCGCCCCAGACGGGGCGGTGAGAATAAGGGGAATCCGGCGTTGCCTATCGAATGGGCCACTCGGTCACCCTGTGACAGTTAGCGCACCAGATGCAAGAAGTGCAGGTGTTTCTCGTACTGATCGAGGATATCGTGAATGATCTGCTCCTGTGTCCAGCCCATCACGTCGTAATCCTGGCCGCCTTCCTTCAGATGAACTTCGCCGCGGTAGTACTTATGCTCCTCGTCACGTTGTTCATCGTTCAACCCGGCCAGGGCAAAGGCCGGTTGAATGTAGGCTCGCAGGCGCACTTCATAGACAAAGTTCAGATCCTCGCCCAGATCCACTTCAAAACGGATACGGTCGTCTTGCGAGTCGTCAATCGAGGAAACGGTACTCTGCTTGGCCAGTTCCGCTTCTACCAACGTCATTGCCGGTTGCACTACTTCACTGACAAAGCGTTTCACCTGAGAGCGTTTCGGGAAATAGGCAATATTGCGCAAACGACGCTGCCACGAGATCGGATTGCGGGCGGCGGTAGGCGCAATGGTGGTCATCATCTGACTGTCACGCTTGTAGGCGTCGACTCGCAGCGCCTTCAGCAGACCGTAAATAGACACCAGCAGAATGATTGAAAACGGCAGGGCGCTGGCGATGGTCACGGTTTGCAACGCGCTCAGGCCGCCGGCAAGCAGCAGGGCTATAGCCACCACGCCCATCAACCCGGCCCAGAAGATACGCTGCCAGATTGGCGTTTGGTCATTGCCGCCGGAGGCCAGCGTATCGACCACCATCGCACCCGAGTCGGCAGAGGTAACAAAGAACACCACCACCATCGCCATGGCGATAAACGACAGGATATTGGAGAACGGGAAGTGCTCGAGGAAGTTGAACAGCGCCAGCGAAACGTCGTTCTGCACCGTGCTGGCCAGATCGCGAGCGCCTTCATCCATAATCAGATGAATGGCGCTGTTACCGAAGAAGGTCATCCACAGCAGCGTGAAGCCGGCAGGAACAAACAGCACGCCGGTGACGAATTCGCGGATGGTGCGGCCGCGGGAAACGCGCGCGATAAACATGCCGACGAATGGCGACCACGACAGCCACCAGCCCCAGTACAGCAGCGTCCAGCCCCCCAGCCAGTTGCTGGATTTAGGCTCATAGGCGTATAGGTTGAAGGTTTTGCTGACGATTTCAGACAGATAACCGCCGGTGTTTTCCACAAAGGATTTCAGCAGCAGCACCGTTGGACCGAGCACCCCGACCATCACCAGCAGCAGCACCGCCAGACCAAGGTTCAGTTCGGACAGAATGCGAATGCCTTTGTCCAGCCCGGATACCACCGACAGCGTGGCCAACGCGGTGATCACCACGATCAGTACCACCTGCACCGTTTCGTTTATCGGCAAGCCGAACAGGTGATTCAGCCCGGCATTAACCTGCAAGACGCCATAGCCCAGCGAGGTCGCGACGCCAAACACGGTACCGATAACCGCAAAGATGTCGACCGCATGGCCAATCGGCCCATAGATGCGATCGCCGATAATCGGATATAGCGCCGAACGCAGCGTCAGCGGCAGGCCGTGACGGTAACTGAAGAACGCCAGGATCAGTGCCACGATGGCATAAATCGCCCAGGCATGCAGGCCCCAGTGGAAGAAGGTCAGGCGCATGGCCTGTTTAGCCGCTTCCACTGTTTCCGGCGTGCCGACCGGCGGCGAAAGATAGTGCATCACCGGCTCGGCGACGCCAAAGAACATCAGGCCGATGCCCATGCCGGCAGAAAACAGCATCGCAAACCACGACACGTAGCTGAAGTCAGGTTGGGCGTGATCCGGCCCGAGTTTGATATTGCCGTAACGTGACAAACCTAAAAAGGTGACGCTCAGCAGAATCAGCGCCACCGCCAAAATATAGAACCAACTGGCGTTGGTGAAAATACCCTGTTGCAACGCTTTGAATTTGCGATCTGCCAATTCGGGATAAAAGGCCGCAAACGCCACCAGGACAAAAATCAAGATGGCGGAAATATAAAATACCGGAGGATTGATATGGCTACGACGTGCCACGTTTTCAGTGTCGTTTTGGCTCATAGAATACCTTTTAGCTAGTCCGTTAGGGAGTTAGGCTAATCGTTTTAACAACTCCATAAAAACGGGCGCAGCAACGCCCGAAACAGTGTGCGAGGCAGTATACCTTAAAAGGGCGCCATTTTTCAGGCTTCTGGTTAAAACGGCTATTATTGCTAATGCCTTTAGAACTTTTGACTATATGAAAATCACGCTGCCAGACGGCACGATAACGCCGGTGCTCTCGGTGACACCGGCGTCAGCAGCCACGTATTAAGCGTAGCAGGAAAGTGGTTTAGAAGCGCCAAAAGGCGCGCGAACACAAAATCAGGATTGGGTAAATTTCCAGACGGCCAAACAGCATGGCGGCACACATCAGCCACTTGGCCGAATCGCTCAGGGTGCCAAAACCGGCGGCGGTCTCACCAAAGCCCAACCCCATGTTGTTGATGCAGGCGGCAACGGTAGCGAACGACGTCATGATGTCGTATCCCATCAGGTTCAGCGCCCAAATAAAGAAGCAACTGAATAAGACGTACAGGAAAAAGAAGCTCCACACCGAGCGTAGCACCCGATCGTGGATCGGGGCGTTACCCACTTTGATGGTGAAGATGGCGTTCGGGTGCACCAGTTGATTGACTTCGTGGCGGCTCTGCTTGTACATGATCAAAAAGCGCAACGCCTTGATGCCGCCGCAGGTTGAGCCGACGCAGCCGCCAAAGAAGCTGGCTGCCAGCAATAGCATGATGGTATGCGAGGGCATCTGTGCGTAGTCGGCGGTGGCCAGGCCGTTATCGGTCATCATTGAACTGGTGAGGAAGAAACCGTGAACAAAGGCGTCTTTCGCGCCGTACATGTCAGCACGGTAAAGCTCAACCACTACAATTGCGACGACGATCGACAGGATCAGCAAAAAGAAGCGCAGTTCGGGGTTGCGATAGAGCGGTTTGAAGCTGCGCCTGCCGACGGCAACGAAATACAGCGTAAAGTTGACCGCCGCCAGGATGGAAAAAATACCGCCGACCATTTCCACCGCCGAACTGTCGAAATAGCCGAGGCTTTCATTGCGGGTCGAAAAACCGCCGAGCGAAACGGTGGAGAGCCCGTGACACAGCGCGTCAAACCACGGCATGCCGGCCACGCGAAACGCCACGGTGCATAGCAGGCCCAACGCCAGATAAATCAGCCACAGGTTTTTGGAGGTATCGGCCAGGCGCGGCGTCAGCCGCTCTTCCTTGAACGGCCGGGCATTTCCGACTGGTACAGTTTGGCGCCACCGATACCCAGCAGCGGCAGCACCGCCACCGCCAGTACGATAACCCCCAAACCACCGATAAAATTAAGCTGGGAACGGTAATAGAGCACCGATTTAGGCACGCCGGAAACGTCGTTCAACACCGATGCGCCAGTGGTTGTGATACCTGAAACGCCCTCGAACACCGCGTCGACCAGGCTGATATTGAGGCTATCATCCAGCCATAACGGCATGGCGCTGATTAAAGAAAATAGGAACCAAAACAAAACGATAATTAGAAAACCGTCCTGGGTGCGCAGCTGTACCCTGGACTGCCGGCTACTGAACCAGCCCAGTCCTCCGAGCGCACCAACGATCACCAGCGTGTAAAAGAAGGAAAAAACGCTTTTTTCCTTGTACAGCAGTGCCATCAGCAACGGTGGAATCATGGAAAGACTGTAGAGAACAACCAAAAAACTACACAGGTGGACAACGATAAGAATTTGTTTTGTTTTAACCATGCTTGCGCCCAAGCCGCCGTTGGCAATACGTCCAGTTAGTCAGACAATGCGTAAAGAATAAAGCGGGCAATATAAAAATTTCGTAAAAATTGATCATGCCCGCCAGCATTGGCCCGTTTTTTGACGCTTATTCCAGCAAGGCATTCACCGTATGGCGTACATAGTGCGTCATTTGCGCCAGGTCGTCGGCCGAAACCGGGCCGCCACCGGCTTTAACCACCTGCTGTTCTATTTGGCAAATTTCCTGCTCAACCTTGTTGGCGATCTGAACCTTGACGATTTTATCCACCGATGACAGCAAAACCTTGAGCACCATTTTCAACGCCATGGTTTCGCAAAATGAATCATAGTGATGGGCCGCAGGGGGTGCGACCGGCGGCACATCCGCACGCGGGGCCATAGCCTTTAAATTGTCTACATTTTCAATAATAAGATCCATGTCTCTTATTAGTTCATCAAAATCTTTAGACACTGACTTATTTCCCTTTGCAATGCGCAAAATAGACAACGCCTGCCGCAGGGCGCGAAGCCGAGCGGAAAAGCAGGACGAATTTCGACCGTGACGTTCAGCGAATGAATGGCAGGGTGGCCGCATTTTAGCGCCGGTGTGACGCCGCAACAAGATCGGGCCGGTGGCTGTCCGGCCCCAGGGAAGAGTAGTACGGTGAATGTTCAGCTTTTCAGCTTGGCGGTCAGACTGGCGACGTATTCACCCTGATAGCGCGCGATGTTGAGTTCTTCTTGGCTGGGCTGGCGCGAGCCATCGGCACCGGCAATGGTGGTGGCGCCATAGGGCGTGCCGCCACGGGTTTTTGAAACGTCAAACAGCTCCGGCGTTTTGTAACCGATAGGTACGATGATCATGCCGTGGTGCGCCAGCGTGGTCCAGGTCGACGAAATGGTGTGCTCCTGACCGCCGCCGGTGCCGGTGGAGGAAAATACGCTGGCAATTTTGCCGTGCAGTGCACCGGACGCCCACAGCCCGCCGGTCTGATCGAAGAAGGTGCGCATCTGGCCGGACATATTGCCAAAGCGGGTTGGCGTGCCGATGATGATCGCATCGTACTCTGCCAGCTCTTGCGGGCTGGCAACCGGCGCCGGCTGATCGGTTTTGCCGCCGGCGTTGGCAAAGGCCTCGGCCGGCATGGTTTCCGCTACCCGTTTCACGCTAACCTCAATGCCGCTGACTTTGCCGGCTCCCTCGGCAACCGCCTGTGCCAGCGTTTCAATATGCCCGTACATCGAGTAGTAAAGCACCAATAGTTTCGCCATCTTGCTTCTCCTGCGTTGCTGAATAAAACCCCATCGCTAAGCATAGAAGCTAACCGGCAAGTTGGCGCGTGCGGCGTTAACGGATACCGGCCAGCGCCAGCAATCCGCCAAAGGCAATCAACAGACTGCCGAACAGCCGGTCGATGCCGCTGCGCAAACGCAGGAACTGCGCATTGATACGCGGCGTTGAAAACAGCAGCGCGACCAAACTGAACCAGATGATATGCGCAATGGCAATAAACAGACCGTAGGCGATCTGAATACCGAGCGAGGTATGCGGGTTGATCACCTGCATAAACAGACTGACGATAAAGATGGTGGTTTTGGGATTCAGCAGATTGGTCAGAAAACCTGTTTTAAGTGCGTTAAAATCACCGATGGCGTTAGCGGCGCGCTCGGCATTCGCCGACGGGGCAGCGGCCTGTCGCAGCATGCCTACGCCCAGATAGATCAGATAGGCAGCGCCGATGATTTTCAGCAGGTTAAACAACCACAGCGACTGCTGTATCAGCACCCCAACGCCAATCAGCGTATAGCCGACATGGATCAACACACCGGAACCGATGCCAATGGCGGTAAGGATCCCACTGCGCCGGGAGTTCAACAAACTGTTGCGCGATACCATGGCGAAGTCCGGTCCCGGACTGATGACGGCGAGTAAGGTAATGGTGACGACGGCGATAAATTCGGTCATAGTTGCCCTGCTTGATGAAGCGTAAGAGAAGGCGGATTGTGGCGGAAAGGGAGTCGCGGGACAAACGATGAAAACTGACGATATCAGTGAGAAAATATCACCTAAAATCGGCCGGCAGATTTCGTTGGGCGGGCTACGCTGTTTTGCGGCCGCCGCCCGGCTGGAAAGTTTTACCCAGGCGGCAAGCTCGCTGAATCTGACGCATGGCGCAGTCAGCCGGGCAGTGCGCGCATTGGAGGATGAGCTGGGGCTGGCGTTATTTGAACGGCGTCATCGGCGGGTATATCTCACCGCCGCCGGTAGCACGTTGCTCCACGCCACTCAGCAGGCGTTTGGCATTCTTGAGCACGCGGTGCAGGGGCTCTATCGCCAGGCGCAGCAGGCTCCGATCGTACTGTCCTGCGAGCCGACCCTGTTAATGCGCTGGTTGATCCCACGTCTGCCGTCGTTCCAGCAGGCGCACCCGGAAATCAACGTGCAACTGGTAGCGGGTGGCGGGCCGGTGGTGTTTCACGATGGCATTACGCTGGCGATTCGCCGCAATGACTTTGCCTGGGAGCGCCATATTTACAGTCGCGTGCTGTTTGCCGAGAAGGTCGGCCCGGTCTGTAAACCGGAAGCACTCGCGCGTTTTGTCGAGGGCAGTGGCAGCGATCTCCGCCTGCGCCGCGATGCGGTGCTACTGCACAGCGCGACGCGACCGACGGCGTGGGACGACTGGGCGCAAGCGCAGGGGATGACGCTCGACGGGCTGGCGCAACAGCGTTTTGATCACTTCTATTTCAGCCTGCAGGCCGCGTCCGCCGGGCTCGGCATCGGCATCGGTCCATGGCGGCAGGTGCGCGACGATATTCACGCCGGCATGCTGGTGGCGCCGTTTGGCTTTCAGCAGGACGGCAGCAGTTACTGTCTGTTGACGCCGCAACCCATCGCGCCCGGCAGCGCCGTCGAACAGTTGCAGCGTTGGCTGCAACAGCAATAACCTCTACGCTAGCCGAGTCGTCATCGGTAACGGCATTATTTTGGGTATACACTGAAGGGATGTGCAACAGCTGGAGCAACCCCGATGGATCAGTGTCGTGGTATCAAGCGGATTTTATTGGCAAGCGGCGCCATAAAGCACGTTGTGGTCGAGGATCGACTTGGCAATCAGCGCGTTTTTGCCGCCAAGGATTATATTTCGGAAGGCATTCAGCCGCCGCTGGAGGAACTGCCGGAACAGCGGGCCGACAATGACGACTAAAACGTCACGTTGCGGATAAACCGTAGCGGTTCGCTGCCGCGGTTGGCATAGGCATAGTGTTGATCGCTGTTGAACACGTGGGTCTGGCCGGCGCTCAGGGTCAACGTCTGTTGCGTCAGGATCAGCGTCATGCTGCCGCTGACCACGTAAATGATTTCGTGCCAGCCTTGCGCATCCGGTAGCGAGTCGTAGTGCTCGCCGGGCATCAGCGTCCATTGCCACAGCTCCACGCGCTGCCGGGACGGTACGCTGGCAGCAAGAATGGCCTGACTCTGCGGTTGGTTACCTTGCCAGGCCAATTCGCCAATCAGGTGATTGCCGCGCGCGTCAGGTGCCTGAATCAAATCGGTAAATGATACTTCAAGCGCTGCCGCCAGTTTGTCCAGCACGGCCAGACTGACGTTGCGATCGCCGGCCTCGATCCCCGCCAGCATCCGCCGGCTAACGCCAGAGAGCCCGGCCAGCGCCATCTGACTCAGGCCCGCCTGTTGGCGGTATCCCCGCACATTGCTGCTGAGGTATTGCAGCACCCGCAGCGCGTCGGGCTTTCCATTGTGCATTATATTGCTCATTGTCTGTTGATGCCTCATACTGGCAGGATCTGTGCATTATATTGCACTCTGCATGAAGGGCAAGTCGGTGTCATCGGTCAAAAAATCCTTTTTCTCTCGCCTGTTTCTGAAGATAAAACCTCAGGAGGCGATACTTATTTTTATCACCATGATTTGGGGCGGCACCTTTTTGGCGGTGCATCACGCGATGATGGTCAGCGGCCCGTTTTTCTTTGTCGGGCTGCGATTTGGCACCGCCACCTTGGCGCTGGCGCTGTTTTCGCTGGGTAGCCTGCGCGGCCTGACCTGGTACGAATTCAAGGCTGGCGCGTTTATTGGTCTTTCCATCATGTTTGGCTATGGTTTGCAAACCGTTGGGTTACAGACCATCAGTAGCAGTCAGTCCGCTTTCATCACCGCGATGTACGTGCCGATCGTACCATTGCTGCAATGGCTGGTGCTGGGGCGCTTTCCCGGCATCATGTCGTGGCTTGGCGTACTGCTGGCGTTTACCGGCCTGATGCTGATGGCCGGGCCTGGCAGTAATGAAATGACGCTGTCCCTGGGCGAGATCCTGACGCTGGTCAGCACGCTGGCGATCGCGGCCGAAATCATCCTGATTGGCGCCTACGCCGGTAAGGTAAACGTCAAACGCGTCACCCTGGTGCAGTTGGCTACCGCGTCGCTGCTGTCGTTTTTGATGATGGCGCCCACCGGGGAGTCCATACCGGCGTATTCCAATTATCTGCTGTACAGCGCGGTTGGGCTGGGCATCGCCAGCGCGTTGATCCAGGTTACCATGAACTGGGCCCAGCGTAGCGTGTCGCCGACGCGTGCCACGGTGATTTATGCCGGCGAGCCGGTATGGGCAGGGATTGTCGGGCGCATGGCCGGTGAGCGTTTACCGGGCATTGCGCTGCTCGGCGGTGCGTTGATCGTTATTGGGGTGATCGTCAGCGAACTGCGCATTCGGCGCAGGGCCAAGCCGGATACGCTCACCGAGGGCTAAGCGTCGAAGTGAGGCGAGCAGGGGATGTCTGACATCCCCTGAACCCGCATCAGGCGCGTTTTTTGTTGCGCGCCAGCCCGTAGCCGATGCCCAGCACCACGAACCACAGCGGCGTTACCATCAGTGCCTGGCGGGTGTCGCTCTGCAAGGTCAGCAAGACCAGTACAAAGGCGAAGAACGCCATGCATACCCAGCACATCAGTTTACCGGCCGGCATTTTATAGACCGATTTCTGATGCAGTTCCGGGCGTCGCTTACGGTAAACCAGGTATGAGCACAGAATGATGCTCCAGACGAACATGAACAGGATCGCCGATACGGTGGTTACCAGCGTGAATACCGTCACTACGTTCGGGATCAGATAAATCAGCACCACGCCACTCAGCAGGCAAATGCAGGAAAACGTCAGACCGTTGGCCGGCACCGCGCGTTTGGACAGTTTGGCGAAGGGCTGAGGTGCGTCACCCTGTTGTGCCAGGCCGTACAGCATGCGGCTGGTAGAAAACACGCCGCTGTTGGCAGATGAGGCAGCAGAGGTCAGCACCACGAAATTGATCACGCTGGCCGCCGCAGGTAGGCCAATCAGCACGAACAGTTCAACGAACGGGCTCTTGTCCGCCACCACCGAGTTCCACGGCGTTACCGACATGATAACGATCAGCGAACATACATAAAACATGATGATGCGCAGTGGAATGGCATTGATGGCGCGTGGCAGTACTTTTTCCGGATTTTTGGTTTCAGCTGCCGTGGTGCCCACCAGTTCGATGCCGACAAAGGCGAAAACCGCGATCTGAAAACCGGCGAAGAAGCCGCTGATGCCTTTAGGGAACATGCCGCCGTCGTTCCACAGATGGGAGAACGAGGCCACCGTACCGCTTGGAGAAGGGTAATGGATGGCAATCATCACCAGACCGGCAACGATCAGGCCGACTATCGCGACGATTTTAATCATGGCGAACCAGAATTCCATTTCACCAAACATTTTCACCGTGGCCAGGTTGAGACTGAGCAACAACAGGACGCACAGCAGCGAAGCGACCCATTGCGAAAGCTCGGGGAACCAGAACTGGGCGTAGGCGGTGATCGCCACCACGTCGGCAATGCCGGTGACGACCCAGCAGAACCAGTAGGTCCAACCGGTGAAGAACCCGGCCCATGGGCCGAGCAGATCGGCGGCGAAGTCGCTAAAGGATTTGTACTGTAAGTTCGACAGCAGCAATTCGCCCATCGCGCGCATAACAAAAAACAGCATAAAGCCGATGATCATATAGACAAAAATGATCGAAGGCCCAGCCAGACTGATGGTTTTCCCTGAGCCCATAAACAGACCGGTGCCGATAGCGCCGCCGATGGCGATCAGTTGTATATGGCGGTTGGAAAGGTTTCTTCGAAGGCTATCTTCTGATGCAGCGTTGTCGCTGTCGGTATTTTTAGCGTGATCGACCATCTGATGATGTCCTGTTTTTACCTGTCATGAATGGAATTACCAGCTCTGTTGTGGCTGTTTTTTATACGTTTAGCCCGGCGGTGCCGGTTTTTTAAGATAGTGCAATATTTTCATCAGCGCATAATCTCAGCGTACGTCGAAACGCATGTGCTGATGACGCCAGCCAGGCTGGGCGGGCGTTCAGGGGGCGCAAGGTTACTCCTGGTTACCGCAAATTAACAGTCCCTGGCGAGGCTATCTCTTTGATAATAAAACGGCTTAAAAAATCGCATGAGAAAAACTAATGTGGGGTGATGTAAGCCATATCGCCGACAGCGTTGCCGCCGATGGTTATCGATGGGAGAGCGAAAAACGACGGCGGGCGGTAAGTTGCGCAGCGGCTGCGCTGCGCGTCGCCGGCCAGGTGACAGCAAAATCATTTGCTTAGGTTTTTCAGCCTGCGCTGGCGGAGGCTTTGCCGTTGCTGATATATGCCCTGAAAATTAATCATGCGTCTGCCGCAACGGCAGGATGGCTAAGCCCATTTGGCGCGTTAGCCACGCCTCGACAGGCAAAACTCATGCCGCACGGCGGCAACTGACCTGCAAAACAGATCATGGAAATCATGCGACTCAATACGTCGCGCATGGACGTTGCTGCATCTGCAGGCGTTGCGGGCTACGCAGAGTGCCATTCGCTAGTCCATACTTAATGACATTGGTTTGTCACGTCAGGGGCGTAACCTGAACGCAAATACGCCTTTCCCATCACTACATGGAGTATAACGATGTCCAATAGCACTACGCTCAAGCTGAAAGATGGCACTCTGCTTTATTACAAAGATTGGGGCGAGGGCCAACCGGTAGTGTTCAGTCACGGCTGGCCGCTGTCCGGGGACGCTTTTGAAGATCAAATGCTGTTCCTCGCGTCACACGGCTATCGAGTGATTGCGCACGACCGTCGCGGGCATGGACGTTCTTCACAGCCGTGGGATGGCCATAACATGGACCAGTATGCCGACGATCTGGCAGAGTTGACGGCGGCGCTGGATTTACAGAATGCGGTGCATGTCGGCCATTCCACCGGCGGCGGTGAAGTGGCACGCTACATTGCCCGTCACGGTACCGAACGGGTGGCCAAGGCGGTGCTGATTGGCGCCGTGCCGCCGATTATGCTGAAAACCGATTTTAACCCGAACGGTTTGCCGTTGTCGGTATTTGATGGCATTCGTGACGGCGTGGTTAACGACCGGTCGCAATTCTTCAAGGATCTTTCCGAGACCTTCTACGGTTTCAATCGCCCGAACTCACAGCCATCGCAAGGGATGCGTGACAGCTTCTGGTTGCAGGGCATGCAGGGTTCCATCAAGGCGCTGTATGATTGTGTTGCAGCATTTTCCGCCACCGATCAGCGGGAGGATTTGCAGCGCATGACCATTCCTACCCTGGTGATTTATGGTGATGACGATCAGATAGTACCGCCGATCTCCTCCAGCCAGGCCGCGTTGAAACTGTTACCGAACGCGCAGGAAAAGGTCTATCCCGGCGCATCGCATGGCTTGTGCAGCACCCACAAGGCGCAGATTAACCAGGATCTGCTGGACTTCATCCAACGCTGAAACATCTCGCCAGAAACAGAAGCCTGCCGGCTTCTGTTCTTTGGCATGCGTAACGGACCGCTAGCGTTTTTGCCGTTGTTCCGCTTCGCCGGCCTCTGCCGCTTCATCTGCCCTGGCTGCGGTATAGCCCGCCAGATGCCCGACCACGTTGGCATAAATGCTGATGATAATCACCCACAGGACGCTGTTCTTCCACCAGATGACGGACGGTATCGCCAAAATGATCCATAAAAACGACATCGCCAAATGTGCTTTCTTGATAACGGCAGGCGTCAGTTTCATCGCTCAAGCTTCCTTATAGTGGGGAAATGATAAGCATAGCGGGCCCACCTTGTTCTGTGGCTTTCGGGGATTGTCGGGATGATAACCAGGCTGTTTTTGTTGATTTATTGTTAAATACTTTCAAGCGGTTATTTAGAATCGCTGGCCGATCACAAAAAACGCCTAACAGATTCCTCCTTATCATCGCAGAGCAGTAAGCTAGGCTCAGTAGAGCGACTCAATAAGGGGCGGAATATGTACAAGACAATATTAGTGCCAGTAGATATTGATGAAGAAAAACTGACGGAAAACGCGCTTAAACACGTGGAGTATCTGGCAAAAGCCTCTGGCGCCAAGGTGCATTTCTTCCATGCGTTGCCGGATGCGTCCGCTTTTGTTACCGCTTATTCGTTCGGCATCAAAGAGTTTGAAAATCAGGCTGAAACACAGGCCATTGATAAGCTAAAGAAAAATAATCTCCGAAATGGATATTCCCCTGGAGCGGCTCGCCTACACCATCAGTTTTGGCTCACCGCGTGACGAAGTGTTGCAACTGGCCGAAGAGATAGATGCCGATCTGATCGTCATCGGCTCTCGCCGGCCCAGCGTAAAAACCTACCTGCTTGGTTCGAACGCCGCCGCCATCGTGCGACACGCGAAAACCTCGGTGATGGTGATCCGCTAACTGCCAACCCAGGCCGGCGATTGCCGGCCTGGAACCGGCTGAGGCAATGCCGGCAGTGGTTCAAAAATGCTACACTCAGGCATAATGTCCTCTGAACAGGCGAAAGAAGGATGACCAACGCGCTGATTACCTTGGGAATATGCCTGTTGTTAATGCCATTACTGCTGTGGCTGATTGGCAAAGCGTTAGCAACGGCGAAAAACAAGCCACACGAAGAAGATAAAACCAGGCCGAAAACCGGTATGCCGCACGGTGACGACGAATAGCGACCAGGCGTGGATTACCACTGTGGCCAATAATAGGTTTTTTCGTGCCAGCCTTTGCCGTACATGCAGGCGGCGATAGTTGCCGTGCGGGCATCCTGGTTGCGATCGCTTTGCACCGTACGCAACGACGGTCGCGGCTCGTAGCGATAGCCGTTCGGGCAGGTTTTCTTGTTTTTTTTCGCAGGTGACGTATTTATCGCCGTAATCAAATTCGATATCCCGCACCACATCCGGCGGAAAGCGATCGAAGCCACGCGCTTCGCATGCTGCGTAGTCGGCCTGGCGGGCGACATCATTGGCACCGGGCCGTTCCCATCGGCTACAGCCGGTTAATGTGGCAATTGGCAATATAATTAACAGTCCGTAGGTTTTCATTGCGTCCCTATTTATTCACTTTTCCATGATTGGCGCTCGGATTAATCCTATCCAGAGCGGCGAGGATTCTAACCAAGTTGTGGTTAAAATAAAAGTGAGAATGGTTCTTGTTTGCATCCCGTTAAGGGTAGCGCGACGTCGCCATCACCTATACTCAAGTTTTAGCCTCGGCGAGGGTAATTATGCGGCGGTGGGGAATGGGTATTCTGATCATACTGGTCATGGCGGGCAGTGCGCCGTGGTGGCTGCGGCAATTGCCGCCAGGTTATCACCCGTTTTCGCCGCTGTCGGTCAACGATCCGCCGACGTTTATTACGCGCCTGAAGCTGCAACGGCTGGCGGACGATCCGCAGGCGTGCAGATCGGCGTTGGTACAGGCGCGGGATGCCGGCTACGTGGCGTTTCGCCAGGTCGCCGATGTCGCTGGTGACTGTCCGCTTGCGGCACCGATACGCGTACAGGGCTTTGGCCAGGTCAAGCTCAGCTCAAGCTTTCTGGCCAGTTGCCCACTGGCGTTGAGCAGCACCATGTTTGTTACCCAGGTCGCCGCACCGCTGGCGCAACGGCAATTAGGGACTCGCCTGACGCGCATCGATCATCTTGGCAGTTATGCCTGCCGCAATATTTATCATCGTCCAACTGGGCGTCTGAGTGAACATGCAACGGCAGATGCCTGGGATGTTTCCGGGTTTCACATGGCGAATGGCCAACGGCTGAGAATAGAAAAACAGTGGTCGAAACCCACCGACAACGGCATATATTTACGCAAGGTGTTCAATGACGGGTGCGGTTTTTTTGGCAATGCGCTCGGGCCGGAATATAACGCTGCGCATGCCAATCATTTTCATTTCGCAATGCGCGGTTTCGGTAGTTGCGGATAAATAAGCCTAAACTTACCCAAGTCTGAGAATAATCTTAAGTTGTGACTATCGGTGCCGCGAGCGTTATTTCCCACGTTCGCAATGCGTATTTTTGGTAGCTTGCTTGCGCAGTGAGAAGCGCTATTTGTGCTCTGACCGGGCGCAATAAGCGGGCAGGCCATGCCATCAGCGCGTGGGAACTAGTCCTATTTTTCATCACTTGCCGCTTTCAACTGGGGTAGCAGGCGTTTATCTTGCTATTATCAGGGCTTGTTTTTTCGAGGAGTTCAGGATGAAGCACTACGCAGCGTTACTTATTACCACCGTGCTGTTATCAGGCTGTGCCACGCAGGCCGTTCCGCCACAACAGGCAAAATCAGCGCCGCCGAGCCGCCTGATGCTTTATCAAAATCTGCCGACGACCCCTTATGCCACGATAATCATCGTGCGTGACAGTGGCATGCTGGCCGGCTCGTGCCGCACCGGGGTTTATTTGAACGGTGAATTTGCCGCGTCGTTGGCCAGCAAGGAAAAAGCCGAGTTTCGCGTGCCGGTAGGCAATAATACGCTGGGTATTGGCCAGGACATGATAGAAAACGATCTGTGCATCTGGCGTGATACCAACGGCCAGCAGCCGATGACTCTGCGAGCGGGCGAAGTACGCTATTTCCGCATTGGTGGCGATATGCGGCGTGGTTTTATTTTGCAGCCAGGGCGCGCATAGCCCATTGCAGCGAGATAAGAAACAGGCCCGCATTGCGATTGCGGGCCTGGCAAGCCGTCAGCGGAAAACGGCCAGAATTATTGGCGATAAGCATGCTTAATCTGTAACAGGCTGTTCTTGAACACTTCCGCTTGCGCAGGATCTTCAATCTGCGCAATAAACCGCTCCAGATTGATAATGACTTTCCCGGCATCCGCCTGGCCGATCGATTTGAGGATCAGCGTCAGGGTGGCTTTCAGGCAGGCGACTTCCGTTGCCAGCGTCTGTGGATCTGCGGACGTAGTGAAATCAACGTTGCTCATTTTATCTCCTGATTTTGAGGCCGTAGCCGAATAAACGCGGTTTAATGCACTCCAACTGCGATCCAATTCACTTTGGCGCGCGGCAGTGCAGTTTTCTGGGCGCGGAGTATAGCATAGCACCGCGCGGTCACGTGTAACGTTCGACCGAGAGTTTTCTTTATATCGCGCCGCAGGCTGCCAGTGACGGTTAATCTGCAACAAAAATTATCTTTGTGGCGCGATGCCGTTTAATGAATAGTTATCGACATGCAGCGACACACAATATTGTGCATAGATATTTCCAAATGGTTAATAGGTATTCGATGCGCATGTTATTGAATGTAATCACAGCCTATTTATAAATACAAATTCGCCGGTTTTGCCGATTTATGCGGTATGATTGCTTTACGGCTAGACGTCTCTTTGTCTGCGATTGCACTTATCTGCAGCAAAACGGCTAAATCGGCTGAACCACCAAGAAAATAGGTAAAATTAGGCCTGCTCCGCAAAGTTATTCGGACGTACGTATTAATCTGTATTCATTCTTTGCTGAAAAACAAGTAATATCGGGTGCGATTACAGAGGCTGATTGCGTACTCCCCTTTTTTTGGAGATTTTTCCTTGATTAGCGTTCTTCTTGTTGATGACCACGAACTGGTGCGCGCAGGGATACGACGCATTCTTGAAGATATCAAAGGCATAAAAGTTGTCGGTGAGGCCCAGTGCGGTGAAGATGCCGTGAAATGGTGCCGCGGCAACGCGGTAGATGTCGTGCTGATGGACATGAACATGCCGGGTATCGGGGGGCTGGAAGCCACGCGAAAAATTGTGCGTTACGTACCCGACATCAAGGTCATCATGTTGACCATCCATACCGAGAACCCATTGCCGGCCAAGGTGATGCAGGCGGGAGCCGCCGGCTACCTGAGCAAAGGTGCGGCGCCGCAGGATGTGGTAAATGCCATTCGTTCGGTACATGCCGGTCAACGTTATATTGCCTCGGACATTGCGCAACAGATGGCGCTTAGCCAGTTGGAACCGCAGACAGAAACGCCGTTCAATTGTTTATCTGAGCGCGAGCTGCAAATTATGTTGATGATTACCAAAGGGAAAAAGGTAAACGAGATTTCAGAACAGTTGAATCTCAGCCCCAAGACGGTAAACAGCTACCGCTACCGCATGTTCAGCAAACTGAACATCAGCGGTGACGTAGAGTTGACCCATTTGGCCATCCGACATGGATTGTTTAATGCGGAGACTTTGTTAAGCGGTGAGTGAGCGTTTCGATGCGAAGGCATTCCTTAAAACCGTAACCAGCCAGCCCGGCGTCTATCGCATGTATGATGCCACTGGCACGGTTATTTATGTCGGTAAAGCCAAAGACCTGAAAAAACGTCTTGCGAGTTACTTTCGCCTGCAGGTCGGCAGCCGTAAAACGGAAACCCTGGTTAAAAATATCGCGCAAATAGACGTTACTGTTACACATACCGAAACAGAAGCGCTATTGCTGGAACATAATTACATTAAATTATATCAGCCACGATATAATGTTCTTTTGCGTGACGATAAATCTTATCCGCTGATTTTTCTCAGCGGTGACACGCATCCACGGTTGGCTATCCATCGTGGCGCCAAACACGCCAAAGGTGAATATTTCGGGCCATTCCCGAACTCCTATGCGGTGCGTGAAACGTTGGCGCTGCTGCAAAAGCTGTTCCCGATTCGCCAATGCGAAAACAGCGTCTACCGCAATCGCTCGCGCCCCTGCCTACAGTATCAGATTGGCCGTTGCCTGGGGCCATGCGTAGCCGGCCTGGTGAGTGAAGACGAATACCAGCGGCAGGTCGAATACGTCCGGCTGTATCTGGCCGGCAAAGATCAGCAGGTTCTGCATCAGTTGATCGAGCGGATGGAAAGCGCCAGCAAGGAACTGAACTTTGAAGAGGCCGCGCGGGTGCGCGATCAGATCCAGGCGGTGCGGCGCGTAACTGAACGGCAGTTCGTCTCCGGCAACGGTGACGATCTGGATGTGATCGGCGTGTCGTTTAAATCCGCTATGGCCTGCCTGCACGTACTGTTTATTCGTCAGGGCAAGGTGCTTGGCAGCCGCAGCTATTTCCCGAAAGTGCCGAGTGGCACCGATATCGCGGAAGTGGTGCAAACCTTCGTCGGGCAGTTTTATTTGCAGGGTAGCCAGGCGCGAACGCTGCCTGGCGAGATCCTGCTGGACTTCACGCTGCCGGAAAAAACGCTGTTGGCGGAATCGTTATCTGAACTGGCGGGGCGCAAGATTGCCATTCAAAGTAAACCCCGCGGCGATCGCGCGCGTTACCTGAAACTGGCGCGCACCAATGCCGCTACGGCGTTGTCTACCAAACTGGCGCAACAGTCGACCATCCATCAACGCATGGCAGAATTGGCGAAAACGCTCCATCTGGCCGAAATTAATCGCATGGAATGCTTTGATATCAGCCATACTATGGGCGAACAAACCATCGCTTCCTGCGTGGTGTTCGATGGCAACGGTCCGCAGCGCTCAGAGTACCGCCGCTATAATATTACCGGCATCACGCCGGGCGATGATTACGCAGCGATGGCGCAGGTGCTGCGTCGCCGTTACGGTAAGGCGCTGGAAGAGAACAAAATCCCGGACGTGATCTTCATTGACGGCGGCAAGGGCCAGCTCGGTATGGCCATTGACGTCTTTAACTCGCTGGAGGTGCCGTGGGACAAAAGCAAACCGTTACTGATTGGCATCGCCAAAGGGGCGGATCGCAAAGCCGGTTTGGAAACGCTGTTTTTTGTGCCGGAAGGTGAGGGCATCTCCCTGCCGTCTGATTCACCGGCGTTGCACGTGATTCAACATATTCGTGATGATTCCCATAATCATGCGATAACCGGCCATCGTCAGAAACGGGCGAAGGTCAAGAATACCAGTGCCTTGGAGTCGATTGAGGGCATTGGACCAAAACGGCGTCAGATGCTGTTGAAGTATATGGGCGGACTTCAACCATTATTGAATGCCAGCGTTGAGGAAATTGCAAAAGTGCCGGGTATTTCACAAGCATTGGCAGAAAAGATCCACAATGCATTGAAACACTGAGGGCAATGTAGCAACATACTCTTAATTTCCACTCCAGCCAGATAGTTACCGTAGCATTATGCAATTGAATATACCGACGTGGCTTACCCTGTTTCGTGTAGTTCTGATCCCATTCTTTGTTCTGGCATTTTATCTGCCGTTCACCTGGGCCCCCAATGGTTTGCGCCACCATCTTCGTGTTTGCTGCGGTAACCGACTGGTTTGACGGCTTTTTAGCCGGCGCTGGAAACAAACTACCCGCTTTGGCGCGTTCCTTGACCCGGTTGCCGACAAGGTAATGGTGGCAATGGCGCTGGTGCTGGTGGCCGAGCATTACCATGCCTGGTGGATAACCCTGCCGGCTGCCACCATGATCGCGCGTGAAATCATTATTTCTTCCCTGCGCGAGTGGATGGCCGAGATCGGCAAGCGCAGCAGCGTCGCAGTGTCATGGATCGGCAAAGTGAAAACCACCGCACAGATGATGTCGCTGGTTGGCTTGCTGTGGCGTCCAGATCGCAGCGTCGAGTATGCGGCGATCGGCTTGTTATACATCGCGGCGGTGCTGACATTCTGGTCAATGTTCCAATATTTGAATGCGGCACGTAACGATTTGCTGGAACCGTGATCAATGCGCTGCAAAAATCGTCAAACGATCGTAATGAGCCAACAATTTTATTGACTCATTACGTCAGGTAAGTAGAATGCATCGCATCAGACGGCAGCGATGATTTGCAGAAAGTTAGCAAAAAAATCAGTGAGTTCTGATAATGCGGGAATAGCTCAGTTGGTAGAGCGCAACCTTGCCAAGGTTGAGGTCGCGAGTTCGAGCCTCGTTTCCCGCTCCAAATTAAATCAGGCTGGTGTTTCACGAGCCTTGAGCCTGCAAAGGCAAACAGCATTACGGCGCGTTAACAAAGCGGTTATGTAGCGGATTGCAAATCCGTCTAGTCCGGTTCGACTCCGGAACGCGCCTCCAATTTTCCCGAGCCCGGGTGGTGAAATCGGTAGACACAAGGGATTTAAAATCCCTCGGCTTATGGCTGTGCGGGTTCAAGTCCCGCCCCGGGTACCAGGGAATAAAAATACCGAATAATCAAAGCAATAGTAGTAATGTCGTCAGCCGCCGCAAGGCGGTTTTTTTGTGTCTGAAAAACGTCTTTCCTAACATCATTCCTAACATCAATTAGCTCTCCCATAAGCGTTACCATGGCTTCTTTGGCTCTCGCTGCTCAATTTTCTCAATGACCTATAACTGGCCACGATGGTGCAGGTATAGCGCGTGCCTGTAGCGCAGAAGTCCTGGTTTGCTTTAACACGCAATCGTGCAATCAAGGCGCAAGCTTGAGAACAATGTCTCAGCCGCCAGGCTGCAGAATTAAAACGGTTATTGATATCAACGGTGGCGATGCACGATCGCTAAACGCGTTCCGACAGGATTGGCAGGGCAAGGGTGGCTGGCGATAAGGGTGATGGCTGTAGGTTGCACGCTGGCGGGAACGTAACGGGATTTCGCTGTTAAACCAGCAGCAGGTGCTACTTAGCGTGGTCTGGCTTACATGATACGGCGGATGTCGACGTTGATCTGCGGCAGTGGAACAGACTCACCTCACAGGTACAGTACTTGTCTATAGGCGTTTATATTGATGGCGGCGGCAGCGATAATGGCTAGTTGAGTAATTATTCTCAAGCCAATAATTATTTGGTTAATATAAATAATATGAATAAGTTTTCTTTAATTATTTTAAGCACAACGCTGCGGTTGTTGTAGCTAAAGTTTTATTGCTAATTGGTTAGCAATCTATTAATTATTACCCGTCCATTTAACCTGTTCTAGTAATTACAGATGATATTGATTGGATGGCGCTGAGTGATTAACGTCTGGCGACTCCTCGGTTGGAAAATTAAGGAAAAACAGTAGGCATAACTTGACCGAGCGTTTGTGGCGATCAATAATTTGGGATTATTCCTAAGGTTAATTTTTAATCTAAATACCGCAGTGCAGATAATGTTAATAAATTGATGCGATATTGCTAAATGCAATCATGATTAATGATTGCTAGCATTGGCTCGCCGCTATTCTTATAAAGGGAAATATGAAATATATAAAAATGATTATCACACTGACGCTGGTATTCATCAGTTCTATAGCTTTTGCCGATTTAAGGCTGCCAACGCAGGCAGACTGCGATCCAGAGTCATGGACGATAGACCCGGCAGTTGATTACAGCGCATGTCCTGCCGTAGAGAGTATTATTCCACCAGATGACTCTGACCCCGATGCCAAAAGATGAGAGGCAATTGCAGCTATTGGGTGAGGCGCCAAAAGGAAATGAAAATTGAAAATCGCCATTGCATTATTAATGACTGCAATGGTGGTCATTGTTGGTATTGTTGGACTGGTATTGTTGGCATATAAAATTAGCTCAAGAAAAAGATCGCGACGTTGAATGCCATTAAAATTAAACGGTCAGTTTTTACTTAATCACTCAACCTATTTTTGAAAATTGTGTTTTGCTATAAATAACATTTATTCTCCGGTTGATTTTGGATGGCTGCGGCCAGTGATATTACTTATGGAAAGTCATAATTCGTTAATGCATAACTGATGAGGCTCTCCATAAGTGAGTTTTTATGGTCAGCATTAATCCTATGGCGTAATCATTATTGTCCGCGTTAATACCCTGATACTGATTTCGAATCCTGGTAAATAGGGTTAATTAATCGAGGCAGGGCAACCGGCGGTGCCCGATAAACGTCGATTCTCATCACGCTAGCGCTAGCGCTGGCGCGGCACGGGTGAAGTTCCATCGTGGCGCCAAGGCCATATTCAACGGCAGGTTCACGCAGTCGGGTAGCGCATGCTCGGTTAGGCAACATTTCGTGGGATAAAAAGCAGCGAGCGCCAGGTGCGGGCGAACGTGTACATGTGATGCCAGGAAGCGCATAACACGCCGTCGCTTCGCCTGACGTCGACGCGCGTCGGCACAGGCTGCCAGCCGATGTTTGCCAGGATAGGGCCACCGCTGCCAGGTTATCCTGGCGACTCAACTTGCGTTGAGATGAAGACCTAATACATAAACATGGCTTATCTATAATGTTACATTTTATGTGTGGCTATTGATGCCGAGGCGGTCATTGCCTATGTTTTATAGGGTCTTATCGGTGGGTTGGAATGAGGAGAAATTGGAAATGACAGATGAGAAGCGTCTTAGCCTGATTGAAAAGTTGGTCATCATCACGTTTGGTGTGGCGATCGCATACTTTATCGTTACGGTTGGATTATCGCTTGATGGTATCGATCGTCCCTGGCCCTTCCCGGTCAGGTAAATAAGTATTCACCAGGGATAATAAAGAATAAAAATAATTACGCCGATCGCCTGGCGTTAACAGGTTGCGCTACAGAGAACATTCTCACTGCCAGTCGGCGTTAAACGCCGATGTACTCCACTGCGAAAAGGAGTAAAGTGATGTTTTATATCGCTATAAAACATAGGTTATAAATGAAAACGTATATCGGTAAAGCGTTTACTGCGGACCGAGCCTGGGGGGCTGTCGACATCGCCAATTTTGAGGGCACATCGGTCCGCCTGCACTGGACGGACAAACCCTATAAGTGGCACGTAAATGACGGGCAGGAGGTTTTTGCCGTCATGGATGGGATGGTCGAGATGCGGTATAAAGAGCAGGGGGAACTACGCCAGGTGCTGCTCAACGCGGGTGACATATTTTATGCCGACGTGGGCTGTGAACACGTGGCTCACCCACAAGGCGAAGCGCGGATCCTGGTGATTGAAAAACAAGGCTCGGTTTAAGCTCATTACCCTCAGAAACCGGCTATCAGCATCCACCTGCTAATCGTCGCCTGCGATCGGATAGCCCGCCTGCCGTATCGCCTGTTTACTGTCGCTTACGCCGGCGGCATACCCTGACTCCATTTCGCATACCGGACTGGAACTGCAGTAGGGCAAACGAACGGGTATCGCCAGGCGCTCTTCCAGTTGTTCAATGCGCCGACGAGCGGCCAGCAGTTCGTGCGCTAGCGCGCCAGTGACTCCACTGGCATTGAGCAACTGTTGCAGATAGTCTGCTGTGATTGTCATGATTGACCTCGAAAACACCGATATACCCGTTGAGCCGCAGACGGGGGACCGGCAGTCGTCGGCGCTGGCGGCTGTCTCCTATAGATTAGGACAAGATAGCCCCTTGGCCTGAGAAATCGTCGGCAAAGGGGCTGGCCTGCTTTGGTGAGCCGTGACGTGCTTTTAGCCGGCGGTCAGTCGCGCCACCAGCTCACTGCCTTCACGTATGAATAGCGGAATACTGTCCAGCTCGGCACGAACGGTTACACGCTGTTGCCCGCGATAACGCTCACCGTCGAGGGCAATCCAGTGGTGGTTCCCGGGCAGCCAGACCTCACGCTGACGCGCACCGGCATGCATCACCGGTGCCACCAACAACTCCTCGCCAAACAGATATTGATCTTCCACCTGCCAACTTTGTGGCTCATCGGGATAATGCCAGAACAGCGGGCGCATCAGCGGCTCGCCATGACGGTGGGCATGGTCAAACAGCGCATCGATGTAAGGACGCAATTTTTCACGTATCGCCAGCCAGTGCTGCATGATGGCACCGTTCTCTGCGCCGTAGCTCCACAATTCGTTTGGCGATCCGCTGTTGCACTGCGGGATGCCGTTACGGTAGCTCTCCGGTGGCTGGATCTGTGGTTCGCGATAGCCATGCATGCGCAGTACCGGACAAAATACCGCCCATTGGAACCAGCGAATCAACAGCTCGTGAAACGCCGGATCGTGGATATTACCGCCTTGAAAGCCGCCAATGTCGGTGGTCCACCACGGAATGCCCGCCATGCCCATGTTCAACCCGGCCGCCAGCTGGTTGCGAAACGCATGGAACGAGGAGTGGACATCGCCGGACCAGGCCAGAACGCCAAAGCGTTGGCTACCGGCCCACGAACAGCGTACCAGATTGACGATCTCGGTTTCGCCGTTGGCTTGCAGACCATCATAAAATCCCTGGGCAAAATCTCGCGGGTACTGGTTGCCGACTTCGAGCACTGGACCGGTATGATAGCGATAATTATCAAAATCATAGGCGCGGTATTCCGGCTCCGCCTCGTCGAGCCAGAACAGTTTAATCCCCAGATCGTAGTAGTTTTTCTTCACCGTTTGCCAAACGAAGGCACGAGCTTCGGGATGCGTGGCGTCAAAAAAGGTGGTGTTGCCCATAAAATCGAGATTGACCTGCACGCCGCGATCGCTGGTCACCAGCCAGCCTTTGGCCTTCATCTGTGGGTAGAGTGGGCTTCTGGCTTCTACCGTCGGCCACACCGACACCATCAGTTCAATGCCCATCGCCTTTAACTCGTCGACCATCGCTTTGGGATCCGGCCAGTCGACGGGATCAAAACACCAGGTACCCTGATTGGGCCAGTGGAAGAAATCGATCACCATCACCGACAGTGGTAACTGGCGACGACGGTATTCACGCGCCACCTCCAGCACTTCCTGCTGGTTGCGGTAACGCAGTTTGCACTGCCACAGACCGCTGATAAACGCTGGTGCGGGTGGCGGCGTACCGGTGGCCCGCGCATATTGCCGCGTAATTTGCGGCAGGGTATCGGCGGCGGTGATCCAGTAGTCCATTTCCTGCGTGACCTGCGCGCGCCATTCGGTGTGATTTTTGGCAAATGTCGCTTCACCGATGGCCGGATTGTTCCACAGCAGGCCGTAACCGAGGCTGGATTGCATAAAGGGTACGCTGGCCTGCGAATTGCGCTGCGCCAGTTCGAGCGCGCAGCCTTTCAGATCCAGCCAGGGCTGCTGGTATTGTCCCATGCCGTAAATACGCTCTTCAGCCTGGGCTTCAAAGCGTACGGTCAGTTGATATTTTCCCCCCGGCAATGGTTTGAACTCTCGCCCGTCAAGCTTGAGCGCGCTGACGTATTTATCCTGGCTCTTTTCGCTGGCGCCGATGCCGACGGTGGAACGCTGTCGCCACATTTCTTCCAGCAGCAGTTCGCCGTGCTGGTTGTAAAAGGCCAACTGGCCCTTCAGGTTAAGTACCGCGGTGATGTTGCCATTGCGCAGCGTCAGGGTTTCTGCCTCGGTGCTAATGCACGCCGTAACGGGCTCGGCCGGCAGCAGGGCGTGTAACCGATCGCCGAATGCCGGGCTACAGGTGGCACGTACGCGCAGGCTGTTTTTTCCCCAGGGCTCTACGCGCAGAATTTGACGTTCGAATCGCCACTCAATACCGTTGGCGTGTTGAAGAAGTTCGCTCATCAGTAACGATATCCTTTATGAAAGACTTTGTTTGGCAAGGTTGATGGATTTCATCGTGCCGTCATCCAGCTTGTACCAGCGCAACGTTGCAAAGGCGCACAGCGACAGCAGACCCGGTACGATGGTGAACAGGGCGACAATGCAATACATCGCGGTGGAGGTTTGTGCGGCCGCGTTGGCCACGTAGCCGCTAAAGCCCAGGGTCCAGCCGACAATCGCGCCGCTGATTGCCATGCCGAGCTTCAGCACCGCGAGGAAGGTTGAAAACACCACGCCATCCATGCGCTTGCCCTGTAACCATTCTCCGTAGTCGGCAACGTCGGCCATCATTACCCACATCAGGGTGGTCGTAGCTTGATAGAGGGTGGAAATAATAAAAGTGAGCGGTACCAGCACCAGGATGGATTTCGGCGCGAAGAACAACACAATGCTGAGCACCCCGGCCAGCACGGAACAGTAGCCGAACATTTGCACTTTGCCGACGTTGCGCGTCAAGCGCTTGGCCAGTGCGCTGCCTGCGGCCTTGCCGAGAATATGCGCGCCCAGCATCCACATGAAATAACCGGCATTACCAAGATAATAGGTGACGAAATACATCATCGCCCCAAGGCGAATTACCCCAAAGCCGATGTTGGTGATCACCAGCACCGACACCACGCGCCACTGATCGTTGCGTAACAGATCGCGCAGTTCGGCCAGATAATTGTTGTGGGTAGCCGGGGCATTGATACGTTCGCGGGTGTTGGCGAAACAGATCCAGAACATGATCACCGCCGCCGTCGCCATAATCGCCATCGCCGCGCGGTAGCCCATCAGCTTGTCGTCGCCACCGAGATACTCTGCCAGCGGCATCATAAAGAACGTCGACATGGCGCCGCCCAGCGTGGCTAAAAAGAAGCGGTACGACTGCAGGGAAATACGCTGTTCGTTATTGGAGGTAATCACCGCACCCATTGAGCAATAGGGAATGTTGATGGCGGTATACATCAGCATCATCAGGGTATAACTGACGGTGGCAAAGATCATTTTACCGTGCAGGCTCAGCGATTCCGGCACGGCGTAGGTGAGCAGACAGCTGGCACCGAAAGGCAGCGCCAGCCACAGCATCCACGGGCGGAACTTACCCCAGCGGGTGCGGGTACGATCTGCCAGGTAGCCCATCGCCGGATCGATAATGGCGTCTGCCGTGCGCGCCAGTAAAAACAGGGTACCGACAAACGCCGCCGGTAACCCCACCACGTCCGTGTAATAGAAGGTCAGGAATATGATGACATTATCCAGCCCCACATGGCTTGCCATATCGCCCAACCCATAACTGATTTTCTCTTTACGGGTGATCTGTTGACTCATGTTAATTACCTGCCGTTGTACGGTTATGCTTAGAGGTATGCTGGCTGTAAGGGTAATTCACCGACCTGGGTTCACAATTGCGAGATTTGGCATTGGCGTTACGGAAACTAATTTTCGTGATACCGGTAACAAAACGCCGGGTGAGAGTAGGGTAATTACATAAAAATCAGAGGAGTAACGCGATATACAGCTATGTTGGCGGTGTTTTAACGTTGAGGGTAGGGTTGCGGCAGATAACCAAAGGTGAAAAAGCCCACCAGAGTGGGCTATCCGAGTTATTCCCAAGTGAGCCAATTATGACAAAGGCGCCGTCAGGGATTGCGAACCCGTACGGCGCTTTATCAAAATAAGGCCGAACCAGAAAAAGAGCAAACAACACGCCAGGCGGGTCAGCGAATCTGGGATAACGCTCATAAAAAAAATCCCGCTCTATGGCGGGATGAATGGATGATGCTGCATGAGTCCTTTCGTTGTTGACGATTGAGGCTATTCTGTCGTCAATTGGCGACACTAGCCTATCGCGATGCCAGAGACAAGCGCTTTTATCTTATCTTGGGGTAATGTGTGACTTATGACCATTAGCCGGTGTCATGGTGATACCGGCCTGCCGCGAATCACGCAGTGCGCGTGATGTCGTGCCTGCACGGCGTTGTCGGCAGGGTGTTCGCCAACGCTAAATCGCGGTAAAATGCAGCGGTAACCCCTGTCTTATAACCGCTGGGCAATCTCTGAATGCGTTATGAAAACACGTAAGCCACGCCGTCCACCAGGACGCTGGGTCTATTATATTTTACATGAAGATATGCTGTGGCCCTGCCCGGTCAAATGGGAATGGGAGGGCGGCTATAACGCCTGGCTGCCGTTCTACTACTCACCAACGCTGGAGTTCGTGGCGGGCAACCCAGCCAAGGCGACCAAAGTGAGCCGGGGCCGGCGTTAAGATCCCCAAAATGTTCCGTTAGGCTCGGTTATTTGGCTTTGGCAGGGCATAACGCCGGATCAAATACCGTTTTCCAATCCCGCTTCATATCGACAATGGTCCACCCCTTGGCCGGGGCCAGCCGCAATCCGTCGATCAGCTTGCCGCTGGCGGGTGGGTGGCTATCGTAGGCATATTCGCGTTCGGCATCGGTATGATGTACCAGTAAACCAAAGGTTTTGAACTCGGGATTGGCCGAGGTGTATTGCATCATTGCCACATCGCCGTCGCTATTGCCAAAGGCGGCTACCGGGCGCTGGCCGATAAACAGGTGAATAGCCACCGGCTTGGCGGCTGCATCATCGTAAAACGCCCCTTTCATGGTTTTACGCAGTTGCGTACCGTCGTTGGTGAGGGAAAATTCACTCAACGCGAACGACCCCACGACCTGCTCAGGCGGAATACCGTACATACGCTGTGCCAGCACGCGCATGAAGTCAATGCCGCCACCGGAGACGATCCAGGTTTTTAAAACCGTTGGCCCGTAAATAATCGAGCAATTGGCGCATAGGCTGATAGCCCATGCGATCGTAACGGCAGTCAAAACGCCTATCTCGGTGATTTTCAACCCAGTTGCCGACGCGTTGTGCGAATGCTTCAGTAGTGACGTTGCTATGGGTCAGGGTCAAAAGCTGCATCAGTCCTTCCTCACCCGACGCGGCGACGGTGGCTATATCGTCCTGCAATACCGCGCGGACCAGCGGGTTCTTCTGCCATTCCGGATGCTCAGGCGCCAGACGCTTCACTTCATCGATAGCGAACTGCAATTGAAACGTCAGCGGTGCTTCCGGCCATAGCGTGCCGTCGTTGTCAAATACCACGTAACGTTTGTCCGGGGGAATATAGGTCGCGCGATCTTCGCTGGTGGCATTCTGCACCCATTGCATAATGGCCTGTTTGGCACCGGTGTCTTGCCAGGCTGCAAGCGGCTCGGCGTGAGATGCGCAGGCATAACTCAGTAACAGGGCACCGAGCGTTAGTGAGTATTTCATCGTTCACCTCTTTTGCTGGGAGTCAGTTCGGCTAGTGGGATCGGTTGCCAGAAGCGTCGCCATCTGCGGTGGCAATATTTCAGGCTGCGCCAAAGTGGGCGACGCGACAACCAGAGCAATAAGGCTATCAGCGACAGCGAAACCCCGATGATGATCGCCCGCCATTGACCGTTTGCCGTGGTGCCGCGCAACACCGACTCTCTGCCGGCGGCACGTGCGGCGGCAACCTGCATCGTGGCTCCTGGCAACTGGGCGACTTGCCATTGCCGGCGGGTGGTATCCCACCAACGCAATGCGATCGGGGTAGGGTAACGGTGCCGGCTTGCGACGGTAAATAACGCAGCTTTTCTATACGCTGGACGTCGCCGACGTCGCCCCGGCCAGTTTTCAACAGGGTATTGATCGGCGTCAGACGCTGCGTGTCGGTGCCAGGGATGGCATAAAGCAACGGTGGGATTTGAGTCGCAACAACGCCGCCAGCCTTGACGGTAACGCTGCGTTCGATCACATCCCCTGCATGCAGTTGACCGTCGTTGGCGGCGTGAAATTGGTGAATCTGCTGGCTTAATACCAGGTGCTCGGCCGGCAGAAAACGGTCTGGTTGTTCCACCCCGGCCGGCCAGGCGACGGCTGTTTTAAGCGCCGGTAGCGTCACGGTGACCGGCGGTTGATTGGCCGAGAACAGCGTAACTTCTGTCGCAGGCAGGTTTAGCCAGCCCTGATCCCAGGCGATGACTTGCCTTTCCTGGCGGATGCCGCTCCAACTGATGCCATCCTTGCGGCGGCTAAGAAGTTGGTTTGGCAGCGGAGTCGTCAATAACGAACCGTTTTCCAGCGTGAAGGTCGGCCATTGCGGCGGTGGGTTAAACCAGCTGTCGGTCCAGAAGGTTACCGCAATGCGCAACGGTTGTCCGGGAACCACCTGCTGCGGCGCCACAAGTTCGCGCGTGATATCCATTGCCGCGCGGGCAGGGATGACAAGCGCCAGCAGCAGCAAGAGTACGGCCTTCATGGTGTCGCCTCGGTCTGGTTACGGTAGAGGTTTTCCAGCAGGCCGGATGGCGACATTTCCAGGTTGTCAAACCACTGTTCAACCTGCGGGCTGCTGCTGGCTATTGGTTGAATATCCAGCTGATTGACACCCTGGTCTTTGTCTAGATCATGTTTGATCTCGTCCGGTTTATAGTCTTGTTGTTTGCCTTGAGCAGACTGACGCTCGCGTTCCTGTTGCCGCAGTTTCATGATGATTTTGGCGATTTCTGCCCGATTGTGCCGCGCAATCTGCCAGTCTGGCTGGAGGCTCAACGCGCGGTCATAGCTATTGATCGCCTGCTGCCACTGCTTTTGCTGGGCGTAACTGTTACCCAGCCATAACAGGGTTTCCGCCGTTGGCGTCGCCTGGTGAAACGCCGATGCAGCAGCGGTAAAATCCCCGGCGCGGTAGTAGGCGATGCCTTGCCATAGTGGCTGCTGGAAATGCTCTGCCGCCCGTTGATAATGGCCTTGACGGAAAGCCAGTTGACCCTGCATATCCGGGCTGACCCAGGCATCTCGCCAGGCCGCCTGACCATAAGGCAGATAAAACAGCGGCAGCAACACAATCAGCCGGCAGAACAGCTGATGGCGACCAAACAGTAATAACGGCAGCATCGCTATTACCCACAGATAACCGACGTTAAGCCAATGCAGATCGCCACGTGCGTTGTGTTGCGCGCTTACTGATTGACGCAGGTGAGCGGCGATCGCCGATAAGTCGCTGTCGTCACTGCTGATCAACGTAACCGGCACCCCGCGGTCGCGCAGTTGGCTAAATCGTGCAACGTCGAGTCGCGTATCAATGCCACGTTGCGCGTAGCTTTCGGGTAATTGTCCGCCGCGCGCCGTGCCGGGCACCCAAATCTGGATCGGCGCGTCGAGCTGTGCCAGCCAACTGGCATCCTGTGCGGAAAGGGTATCGGCAACCAGCAGGATATTGCGCGGCGTCTGAGCGGTATCCGCCATGTTTTTCAACGCCAGCGCGATCCCCTGCCTCAGACCGGAACCTTCGCCCTGCGGCAGCAAATCGGGTTGCTGTGCGTGCAGGAATAATGAATAGAACGTGCTGTCCAGCGTTAATGGCGTGGTCAGGTAAGCGCCCGTATGGTAGACCACCAGGCCAAAGCGCGTTCCCGGCGAGCGCGCCATTAATGCCATGATTTTGCTCTGCATGCGCTGGTGGCGGTTGGGGGTCAGATCCTGGGCATACATAGCCGGATCCTGTTGCAAAACGACCATTACATTGCTTTGCCGAGTCAGGGCGGCGGGCACATCCCGTTGCCAACTGGGGCCGGCAAGCGCGAGAACGCCAAGCGCCAGTAGCCATGGCAATATTTGCGTGATGGTGTTCTGCCGCCGGATGATCAGCGCCTTGGCCAGCGGTTTATCCATGATTCGCTGCCAGGCACTGCGCTGGCCGGCGTGGAGAAACCACAGCAGCACACAGATTACCAAGCCGAGCAGGCGCCAAGGGTAAATAAAGTGGAAATCGCTCATGTGGCTTTCTCCCGGACAAACTGCAACAGCGCATAGGCCATCAACAGAGCCAGTGCGAGCAGCAGTGGCCATTGGAACAATGGCAGATGCCAGGACCAACCTATGGCTTTCACCTGAACTGGCGTGATGGCGTCGATTTCCTGCCATACGCTGTCCAATGAGGCTCCTGAGTTGGCGGCGGTCCATGATTTACCGCCGGTAATGCGCGCAATCTCCTGCAATTGCGTAAGGTCGACGTGGTCGCTGCCGGCACTGTTGCTATCACCGAAGGCGATGGTATGTACCTGAACGTGATGTGCTGCCGCCAGTTGTGCGGCCAGCGGTGGGGCCAGTTGCGACGCGGTGTCGTTGCCGTCGGTGAGTAAAATCGCCAGTTTGCTGGCATCCTGGTTGGCGCTGCTGTCGAGCAGTTTTACTGCCACCCCAAGCGCGTCGCCAATCGCTGTCTGCTCGCCAACCATGCCGGGGGACAGTTGGGTAATGCGCGTTTGCAACGCCTGCTTGTCTTCACTAACCGGGGCGAATGGCCAGGCCTGGTTGGCAAAAATGACCAGACCAATGCGATCGGATTGACGTGCTGCCACGAATTTGCTGACCGAGTTTTTCACCGCCTGCAACCGAGTGATGCCGCCGGGAACGTCATTTTTCGCCATCGAGCCCGACACATCCAGAATCAGCACCAGATCGCGCATGGGCTTTTGGATATATTGCGGCGGCGTCAGGTACTCTGGGCGTGAGACAGCGGCGACCAACAGCAGCCAAATCAGCCAGAACATGGCGCCGGCCAGCTTGCCGCTGCGGACCGGCCTGTTATCGAGTTGCAGCTCGTCAATCAGATGCGGCAGAAACGGTACGCGAACATGCTCCCGGACAGCCCGCTGACGCGGTAACAGATAGCGGCCAGCCAGAGGCAGTAGCATCAGTAGCCAGGCCCATGGCCAGGCGAAATCCACCTGGGTCAGTAGCTCAGACATAAGGCAACCTCTCCAGCCAGTCCTTCAATTGATCTTGCAGACGGGCGTTGGTGCCAGCGTCAAGTTGATTGTCCGGCTGACAATATTTTTCAGCGAGGGCAACGCGCAAATCAGCATCAATATCTATCTGTTGCAGCAGTTGTTGCGCCGTCAGCGAGCGGCTGACGGCACTGCGTGGTTGATGAATCAGCAACACGCGTTTTATCAGCGCCAGCCAACCGTCAGCGCTGTTTTCCCTGGACAACGCGGCCATCGCCTGGCGCCGCCATTGATTGCGTCGCCAGCGAGCAAGACGAAATAACAGCCACACCAGCAGAGAGATTAGCAGCATACCACCCAGCAGATACCATCCCGGCGGCAGAGGGAACCAGGAAATGCTTGGCGGCAGCTCGGGTTGCAGGAGTTCCGGTACGCTAAATCCTTTTTCCAGCATTCAGACTCCCTTTTGCAGCTGTTTGACCAGATCCTGCGCAACCACTATCTGGTTGACGCGGATGCCCATCCGGGTGAGGCGATTTTTCTGCTCGGCCAGACGCGCGATAATATGTTGCTGGATTTGGTCTTTCAGCGTCGACGTCAGGGATACCGTCGCGTGGCGCCCCTGGTAACTGGCTGCCAGGTTACCCTGCTTTGGCAGCGTCAGAGGGAGGTCGTCGAGGATGACGAACGCACTGATGTCGCAACGCCGCTTGAGTGCAGCCAATAATGCCTCGCAGCGCCCGTCGAGATCGTGAAAATCGCTGAGCAGAGCCAGCCAGGCACCGCTGGGGATGGTATGGCTGGCCCGTTGCAAAACCTCGGCCAGTGACACGGTGGCCGGGGGTTCATCGGGATAGCGTTCCGGCAATTGTTGGTTGTAGTGCAGTACATCCTCCAGCACTCTGGGGAGACTGGTGGCGGGGGAACGGCATGGTTGCAGGTTGCATGCCGTATCGCTGAAAACCGCGCTGCCAAGGCGATCGCCGTCATGCCAACTGCGCCAGGCCAGCAGCGCGGCAATTTTGGCGGCGACGACGGATTTGACTTGCCCACGGGTGGCGAAAAACATATCCAGACGTTGATCGACAAGCAGGAAAACCGGCCGCTCTCGCTCTTCGTTATACAGCCGGACCCAAGGGGAACGCAGACGCGCCGTCGCCTGCCAGTCGATTAACCGCACGTCGTCGCCGGGCTGATAGCGGCGCAGGCTGTCAAAGTTGAGACCACGGCCCTGCTGGCGGGAAACGCGCTCACCGGCGAGCGCGCCAGGGGGAATCTGTCCCGGCGGGTTAGCCAACAGTCTAGCCTCGGCCGCAAGCGCCATCAGCGAGTTGCGATCGACCTGCAGTACGCTGTTCATCAGGCGACCACTGCGTCGAGCAGCATGCGGATTGCGTCGTCCGGTGAACAATTATCCGCGTGGGCCTGGTAGCTCAGCATCAGCCGGTGACGCAAAACCGCAGGGGCGACCCGCTGAATGTCTTGCGGCAGTACCGCATCGCGGCCTTCAAGCCAGGCCAGCGCGCGGCCACAGCGTTCCAGAGCCAGGGTGCCGCGCGGACTGGCGCCAAAAGTAATGTAGCTGGCCAGTGTGTCGCTGACGGTCTGCGGGTGTCGAGTGATATCCACCAGATTGATGATGTAATCTTCGACGGTGGGCGCGACGTATACCGCGGAGATGTCCTGCCAACAGCTGGCTACCTCCTGTTGCGACAGCATCAACGGCGGTGATGCGTCAGTGGCTGAGGTGTCGGCAACGGGGTGATATTTCTGTTGTTGCTCTGCGCGAACCAATTGCATCACCTTTTTTTCGTGCTCTTTAGCCGGATAATTCACCAGCAGCTTCATCAGGAAACGGTCGAGCTGGGCTTCAGGTAATGGCCAGGTACCCTCCTGATCGACCGGGTTCTGCGTGGCCAGCACCATAAAAATGCCGGGTAGCGGCCAGGTTTTTCCGGCGACGGTAACGTGACGCTCCTCCATGGCTTCGAGCAGGGCGGATTGAACCCGTGCCGAGGCGCGGTTGATTTCATCGGCAAGGATCACATTGCCAAATACCGGGCCAGGGCGAAAGCGGAACTGATCTTCCTCGCGCGTGGCATTTTGCTGATAAATTTCACTGCCGGTAATGTCGGAGGGCAACAGATCCGGGGTAAACTGGATGCGGCGGAACTCACCTTCGACATGGCTGGCCAGTTCACGGACTGCACGGGTTTTTGCCAGCCCAGGCAAGCCTTCAAGCAGCACATGCCCATCGCAAAGCAGGGCAACAATCAGCATGCGTACCAGCGATTCCTGCCCCAAAACCCGCTGATTGATGCGCTGTTCAAGCGCCAGCAGCTTTTCGCGGTTATTCATTTACATTCTCCCGCTGCGCCAGGTTTCAACAGCGTGGCGATGCCAACCAGGATCGGTTGCGCATAATCGAAAAAGGCTTTGATGCCCGGACACAGATAATTGAGGCCCGGTTCGCCATCCGGGGTGCGCACCAGTCGATTTTTCGGACACTCGCCCCAGCACAGTTTCAGGTACGGACATTTTTTACAGTAGGTCGGCAGCGTGTCTTTTTTACCGAGACCAAAGGCTTTCTGGCGCTCCGAAAAGGCCATATGGGCAAGTTGGGTGTCGGCAATATTGCCTAACTGATATTCCGGATAAACATAGTGATCGCATGAGTAAATATCGCCGTTTTTCTCAACCGCCAGGCCTTTGCCGCAGAACTCCGATGCGGTACAAATTTGCGCTGGCATGCCCATGGTCTGTGCTACCGCAGTTTCGAACAGATTGACCTGAACGCGACCGAGATCGTTGTTTACCCACTCTTCGAACACGGTGGTGAGGAAATGGCCCCAGTCATCCGGGTCTACCGACCAGTCGGTGACGATCGAATCCAGATCGCCCGGTTTGGCGCGGCGTGAACCGGTCACCGGGATGGCGTCTTGGTGCCAGAACTGTGGGGCAGTCTCTTTAAAATCGACCGGTTCAACGCAGGGGTTGAACTGAATGTAGGTCGCGCCCAATTCAGCGGTGACAAACCGGTAAACCTCCAGTGGAAAACGGGCATTGGTACGGTTTACCGTCACCAGCGCATTGAAGGGGACCTGATATTTTTTCAGCGCGGCAACGCCCTGCATCACTTTATCAAAGGTAGGCTTTCCGCTGCGGGTGACACGATAACGATCGTGCAGTTCACGCGGACCGTCGATGGACAACCCAACCAGAAAATGATGTTGTTTAAGAAACTCGGCCCATTTGTCATTAATCAGTACGCCATTGGTTTGCAGGTCATTTTCTATCCGTTGGCCGGGTTTCTGGTAGCGTCGTTGGTATTTCACCACTTTGTGGAAAAACTCCAGCCCCATCAGCGTGGGTTCTCCCCCTTGCCATGAAAAAACCACCTGTTCGCCATCCTGACCGTCAATATATTGGCGAATGAAGTTTTCCAGCACCTCGTCGCTCATGCCGGTGTGGCGATCCTGATGCAACAATTGTTCTTTGTGCAGATAGAAGCAGTAGGAACAATCGAGGTTACAGGTTGAGCCCGTGGGCTTGGCCATGACATGGAAACGTCTTTTGTATGCCGGCCCTTTACCGTTATATTTCTCTGCTGACGGTAACGCTTTAACCGGTAATGTGGTGCTGTGCTTCATCGCTCACCCCCTGTATATGCCGGGTGGTTGCCCACCCGGTTAATGGCTTGATTAATTGCTTTTTGCACCTTGCTCGATCAGTTGCTGAACATCCGAAACCGTGAATGAGCCAGGTTTTTGGCGAGGAGGGAACTCCTGGAAACTTTGCAGCATGTCGCCAACGTATTTTTGCGCGCCGCCCAGCAGGAACAAACGACTGTAGAACCAGTTATTGTAGTCCATACCGGTGTCGCCTCGTTCCAACGGATCGATGTCGAGATCGAACAGCATTGGCGTACGCAGCTTGACAAACGGGTAGCGCCAAACGTCCAGACCCGAATGCTCCTGGATCATGAAGTGTGCCTTCCAGCGACCGTAACGGATGGCCAGCAGATCGCCGTCGTCACTCCAGTAGAAGAACTCTTTACGCGGGTCTTCGCCTTTGCCCTGCAGGAAATCCAGTTGGTTATACCCGTCCAGATGAACTTTGTAGGTCATTGACGACGTTTTGTAGCCTTTTAGCAGTTGCTGCTTGATGTCGGGCACGCCGGCTGCGGCAACCAGCGTCGGGAACCAGTCGTTGCTGCCGAAAATATCGTTGATCACCGTGCCGGGTTTGATATGTCCCGGCCACTTGATCATGGCGGGCACGCGGAAACCGCCTTCCCAACCGGTGTTTTTCTCGCCTCGGAACGGCGTCATGCCGGCGTCAGGCCAGGTCGCGATCATCGGCCCATTATCCGTGGTGTAGATAATGATGGTGTTGTCTTCAATGCCCAGGTCTTTTACTTTTTTCAGGACTTCACCGACCGTTTTATCATGCTCAACCATGCCGTCGGCGTAAGTGCCGAGCCCTGTAGTGCCGATGCTGGCATCTTTCAGGTGGGTTTTATTGTGCATGCGGGTGGTGTTGTACCAGGTAAAGAACGGTTTGCCGGCTTTTACCTGACGCTCCATAAAGTCGTTGTTCGCTGCCAGCGTTTCTTCGTCAACGGTGCCCATGCGTTTGATGGTGAGTGGACCCGTATCTTCAATTTTACCGTCGGCGCTGCTTTTGATGACGCCGCGCGGGCCAAACTGTTTGCGGTATGCGGGATCTTTCGGATAGTCCGGGTTTTCCGGCTCTTCTTCGGCGTTAAGGTGGTAAAGATTACCGAGGAATTCATCAAAACCGTGGGCAGTAGGCAGAAACTCGTCGCGGTCCCCAAGGTGGTTTTTGCCAAACTGGCCGGTGGCATAACCCAGGTTCTTGAGAATATTGGCGATGGTTGGATCGTCTTTACTCAACCCCTGCGGAGCACCAGGCATGCCGACCTTGCTCATGCCGGTACGGAATGGCATCTGGCCGGTAATAAATGATGATCGACCTGCGGTGGAGCTCTGTTCAGCATAATACGAGGTAAATTTCGCACCTTCACTGGCGATGCTGTCAATATTTGGCGTCTTATAACCCATCATGCCCTGGTTATAAGTACTCAGGTTCCAATAGCCGACATCATCACCAAAAATAACGACGATATTGGGTTTCGATGCATCCTGCTTCGCGGTATCAGCGGCCGCATCAGCAGCGTGGGCGGTGGACACGGCACCAGATGCCAACGTCAGCATACTGGCGATCATGGTCCTTTTGAATGGGGCGTTTATAAACATCACGGAGCTCCGTTTATGAGAGGGCAAAAATGAGTATAGTAAACAACTGATATTTAATGTTACATTCCCCATTAAATCGTATTAAATAAAAACGTAATATTTACAATCAGTTATAAAATCATTTCCTTTGCGGGCTGTCTGGATAGGCGTGGATTGTGAATACTGTCACTTTTCAGAAATATAATTCACGCTGCCGCAATGCTAGTGGATGAGCCGTAATCTATAAAATAAATTTCAGTTTAAATTTAAACTTTCTGTATACGATAAAAATGGCGTGCGGTGTTGCGGCAATATGATTTCTTTCTTTCGTTATGTTACCAGTAATTCTGGCTGAAAATTGCCACCGATACGCATGCAATTATTAATACAATTAAACTATTAGCCAGTATGCTCAAGTGATTCAAGGCCGGTAACCATGATTTTCGCTGGCGAACCACAGACAGGAACCCGCATAGTCCCAGCCAATATCCCCGATCACCACCGGTGTTTATTAATGTCATGCACCAGGCTCGACATGCTTGGCTATGGTGTAACGCAGCTGCCGGCTGTTTGGCGTGAAAACCGAAAAACACCACTGGCCAGACAAATCAACGTGTTTTTTCATAAACCAGCCAACGGAGACAAAGTGCGGCATTGTTTTTTTATTAATAAAAATCTTAGCAAAGGGAAGGGAAACGTCGCCTTTGCAGGCTGATTTTTTATCGACTAGTGCGCTTGTCGTCCACCAGAGGGATTTGGCTGGGTTGGGGGGAGTCATCGATTAGCCTATGACGTAGCGGTGCGGACAGGTGACGTTGGGAAAAAAAAAGCCCCTCCAGACGAGGGGCAACATACAACAACACCAGGGAAATCGGTTATTAATCATAGGTATTGTAAGGTTTTTGAGACGAGAGTTTAATAAAAAATGTGATGCAAAAATTCATTATGGTGATGCATTTTTCCAACGGATGGCGACCCACGGGCAGCAGCGCGTTTCGCTGGCTCATACGGCGTGCTATCGGCACGGTGGCGTTGGATCGGAACTGGCGGAAGCGCTGGCAGTCAGCCAGTGGTTCAGGCGCCTCGCGGCGGAAACGGCGAGGCGCTGGAGGGGTTATTTTCGGCTATCGATATGGGTGCGTATATAGAACCACCAGGTCACCAGGGTGCAGACCACGTAAAATACCAGGAACACTTTCATCGCGCTGTCTGCCGCCCCGGTGAGTGCCAGCGAGGTGCCGAAGGTTTTGGGAATGAAGAACCCGCCAACCGCGCCGATGGCCGAGATAAAGCCGAGCGCAGCGGCGGAGTCGGTGGCGGCTTCGTGCGCGGCTTCCTCATCGCTGCCGCCATTGGCCTTCACGCGGCGGGTGGTATCAAAACGGAAAATAATGGAAATCATCTGGAAGGTCGAGCCGCTGCCCAGACCCGCGGTCAGGAACAGACCCAGAAATACCAGAAAGAATGCCAGGAACGATCCACCACCGTGGGTGCCGGGTAGGGTCAGAAAGATCAGTGCCGCGAAAATGCTCATCATTGCGAAGTTGAGTACCGTAACGCGCGCACCACCAAATCGATCGGCCAGCGCGCCGCCGACCGGCCGTGCCAATGCGCCGATCATCGGACCCCAGAAGGCATAGTGCGCGATCGACACCTCCGGGAACTGGGTTTTGGTCAGCATGGCGAAGCCGGCGGAAAAGCCGATGAACGAGCCGAAGGTCGCCAGATACAGCAGCGCCATGACCCACATATGCAGACGTTTCAGTACCGGTAACTGCTCACCAAGGGAGGCTTTGGCAGCCGCAATGTCGTTCATGCCGAACCAGGCGGCGACGGCAAATATCGCCAATGGTATCACCCAGACAAATGCCGCATTTTGAAGCCATAGCGTTTCGCCTTCCGCTGTGGCGTGGCCACCGCCGGCGAAGGTGCCGAAAATAGCGCTGGTTACCACCAGCGGCGCGACCAGTTGCATGACGCTGACCCCCAGGTTACCCAATCCGCCGTTCAACCCCAGAGCGCCACCTTGGTGGCTTTTCGGAAAGAAGAAACTGATATTGGCCATGCTGGAGGCGAAATTGGCACCGGCGACGCCGCACATCAAAGAAATCACCACAAACACCCAATACGGCGTGGCGGGATTTTGCACCGCAAAGCCCAACCACAAACAGGGGATCACCAGGATCAGCGTGCTGAACGCGGTCCAGCGACGGCCGCCGAAAATGGGTATGACAAATGAGTAAGGCACGCGCATAAAGGCGCCGGCCAATGAAGGCAGGGCGGTCAACATAAACAGCTCATCGGTAGAAAATGAGAAGCCGACCCGGTTGAGGTTGATGGCAACGGCGCTGAACAACATCCAGACGCAGAAGGCCAGCAACAGGCTGGGAATAGAAATCCATAAGTTACGCCGGGCGATGCCTTGGCCAGTGTGCTGCCAAAATTGCGGATCTTCGGGATTCCAGATGGATAAAACGCCTTTTTCGGCGCGATCGTCAGTTTTTGGCAGTTGCGACATAGCCGCGGCTCCTCAATGTGCAAAATCGCTGCCATTAGTCTGGTCGACAGATTCGGCAACTGCAAATGTGCGGTTTAATTCAGCGTTTTTTCTCTCATCAACCACGGCAAAGTCAGGGTTTTTGTCTATTCTGAGGAAAGTGCCGCCACGTAACCTCAACGGGCGTTCAGCAATAAACTAATCTAATTACATGTTTATATTATAAAAATATTATTCACCTGCGACGGCAGTTTCGGCTGGCGGCTTGATGGAGAATGTCGATGAGCAAATTTCTAGACCGGTTCCGTTATTTCAAGGAACTGGATGATTCGTTTTCGAATGGTTTCGGCCAAACGCTCGACACCAACCGCGATTGGGAAGACAGCTATCGCCAGCGATGGCAACACGACAAGATTGTGCGATCGACCCATGGCGTGAACTGTACCGGATCGTGCAGTTGGAAGATCTACGTTAAAAACGGTTTGGTGACGTGGGAAACGCAACAAACCGACTATCCGGAAACCCGCCCCGACTTGCCCAATCATGAACCGAGAGGTTGCCCACGCGGCGCCAGCTATTCATGGTATCTCTACAGTGCCAACCGCCTGAAACATCCGCTGATACGTCTGCACCTGCTGGAAATGTGGCGTGAGGCGCGCCAAGTGCATGACGACCCGGTGGATGCCTGGGCGGCGATCGTCGACGATGAGCAAAAAAGTCGACGCTACAAGCAGGCGCGCGGCCGCGGTGGTCTGGTGCGTGCCGGCTGGGATGAATTGAACGAGCTGATTGCCGCCGCCAACGTATATACCGCCAAAACCTTCGGCCCGGATCGGGTTACCGGCTTTTCGCCGATTCCGGCGATGTCGATGGTGTCTTATGCCGCCGGCGCGCGTTATCTGTCGCTGATTGGCGGCACCTGCCTGAGTTTTTATGACTGGTATTGCGACTTACCGCCGGCCTCGCCGATGACCTGGGGCGAGCAGACCGACGTACCCGAATCAGCGGATTGGTACAACTCGTCGTATTTGATCGCCTGGGGCTCCAACGTGCCGCAGACCCGTACGCCGGACGCGCACTTCTTCACCGAAGTACGGTATAAAGGCACGAAAACGGTAGCGATAACCCCCGATTATGCAGAAATCGTCAAACTGTGCGATCAGTGGCTGGCACCGAAACAGGGTACCGATAGCGCCATTGCGCTGGCGATGGGCCATGTGATCCTCAAAGAATTCTACCTGCAGAAACCGAGCCAGTATTTTACCGATTATGCCTCGCGCTACAGTGACTTGCCGATGCTGGTGTTGCTGGAGCCGCTTGAAGACGGCAGTTATGCCGCCGGGCGGCAACTGCGGGCAGCCGATTTGGTCAATGGACTGGGGGAGGAGAACAACCCCGAATGGAAAACCGTGGCTATTGATCAGTTGAGCGGCGAGCTGGTCGCGCCGTTGGGCTCGATCGGTTTTCGCTGGGGGGAGAAGGGCAAATGGAACCTGACGCAAACCGCCGGACAGGCGCAGCGCGAGGTCAGGTTGCAGCTGAGTTTGCTGGGACAACAGGATGCGGCGGTGTCGGTGGCCTTCCCGTATTTTGGCGGCATCGAGAGCGAACAGTTCCGTCCGGTGGCGTTGCAAGAGGTGTTGCATCACCCGGTACCGGCGAAAAAAATCACTCTGGCTGATGGTTCACAGGCATTTGTCACCAGTGTATACGATCTGACGGTAGCCAATTATGGTATTGCCCGCGACTGGGGGACTGAGCAGGTTGATAACTCGCTGGCGGCCAGCGATTACAACGATATCAAGGCTTATACCCCCGCCTGGGCGGAGCAGATTACCGGCGTGCCGCGCGCCAATATTATCCGCATCGCCCGTGAGTTTGCCGATAACGCCGACAAAACTCATGGGCGTTCGATGATCATCGTTGGCGCGGGGATCAACCACTGGTATCACATGGACATGAACTACCGTGGGCTGATTAATCTGCTGGTATTTTGTGGCTGTGTCGGCCAGACCGGCGGCGGCTGGGCGCACTATGTCGGGCAAGAAAAACTGCGCCCGCAAACCGGTTGGCTGCCATTGGCGTTCGGACTGGACTGGACACGGCCGCCGCGTCAAATGAACACCACTTCTTTCTTCTACAACCATTCCAGCCAGTGGCGTTATGAAACGCTCAATACCGCCGATCTGTTGTCGCCGCTGGCCGACAAATCCCGCTTTGGCGGCAGTCTGATTGATTTTAACGTGCGTGCCGAACGGATGGGCTGGTTGCCTTCCGCGCCGCAGCTTAACGTCAACCCGCTGGGTATCGCCCGTCAGGCAGAGCAACAGGGGAAAACGCCGCAGGAGTTTGTGGTCGACGGGTTGAAATCCGGTAGCCTGCGGTTTGCTGCCGAACAGCCCGATGCGCCGCAAAACAGTCCAAAGAACCTATTTATCTGGCGCTCGAATCTGTTGGGTTCTTCCGGCAAGGGGCATGAATACATGCTCAAGTACCTGCTCGGTACTGAACACGGCATTCAGCAGCAGGATCTGGGTCAGCAAGGACAACAAAAACCGCAGGAGGTGGAATGGAGCGAGCAGGCGCGCGAAGGTAAGCTGGATTTGGTGGTAACCCTTGATTTTCGCATGTCGACCACCTGCCTGTATTCCGACATCATTCTGCCGACCGCCACCTGGTATGAGAAAGACGACATGAATACCTCGGATATGCATCCGTTTATTCATCCGCTTTCCGCCGCGGTGGATCCGTGCTGGCAGTCGCGTAGCGACTGGGAAATCTACAAAGGGCTGGCGGCAAGTTTTTCCCGTGTCTGCGTTGGTCACCTGGCGGAAGAAACCGATGTGGTGCTGGTACCGATACTGCACGATTCGCCGGGAGAACTGGCGCAGCCGTTGGAAGTGCTCGACTGGAAGCTGGACGAATGCGATCTGATCCCGGGCAAGACTGCACCGTCGATCGCGGTGGTAAAGCGTGATTACCCGAATACTTATGCGCGCTTTACCGCGCTGGGACCGCTGCTGGACACGCTGGGTAACGGTAGCAAGGGCATCAACTGGGAAACCCAGGAAGAGATCGAACTGCTCGGCCGGCTGAACCGCCGACACAGCGGCGGCCATGCCGACGGTCGACCGGTGATTGATACCGCCCGGCAGGCGGCGGAAGTGGTGCTGTCACTGGCGCCGGAAACCAACGGCGAAGTGGCGGTGAAAGCCTGGCGCGCGTTGGGAGAACTGACCGGCCGCGAACACACTCATCTGGCGTTGCCCAAACAGGAGGTGAAAATCCGTTTCAGCGATCTGCAGGCGCAGCCGCGAAAAATCATTTCCAGCCCAACCTGGTCCGGGCTTGAGGACGATCGCGTTTCGTACAATGCCGGCTATACCAACGTACATGAGCTGATCCCATGGCGCACTCTCAGCGGCCGGCAACAGCTGTACCAGGATCATCCGTGGATGCGCGCCTTTGGTGAAAGTCTGCTGGTGTACCGACCGCCGATCGACACGCGAACTACGCGCCCATTGTTCAATCAGCGCCCCAATGGCAACCCGGAAAAGGCGCTGAATTTCCTGACGCCGCACCAGAAATGGGGCATTCATTCGACCTATAGCGACAACCTGTTGATGTTGACGTTGGCGCGCGGCGGGCCGCTGGTGTGGATCAGCGAAACCGACGCCAAAGAACTGGGCATTGAAGACAATGACTGGATTGAAGCCTTTAACGTCAACGGCGCCCTGTCGGCGCGTGCGGTGGTCAGTCAGCGAGTGCAGGCCGGCATGGTGATGATGTATCACGCGCAGGAACGCACCATCAACGTACCCGGTTCGGAAATCACCGGTCAGCGTGGCGGGATCCACAATTCGGTGACCCGTGTCAGTCCGAAACCCACCCATATGATCGGCGGCTATGCCCAGTTGGCCTACGGTTTCAACTATTACGGCACGGTGGGTTCCAACCGCGACGAGTTTGTCATCGTACGCAAAATGCGGCGCATCGACTGGCTGGACAATGAAGGGCATGACAGCGAGCAACCGGCAGCAGTGGCCGGCGGCCGGGGAGCGGCAAAATGAAAATACGTTCACAAGTCGGCATGGTGATGAATCTCGATAAATGCATCGGCTGCCATACCTGTTCGGTCACCTGCAAAAACGTCTGGACCAGTCGTGAAGGTACGGAATATGCCTGGTTCAACAACGTTGAAACCAAGCCTGGGCTGGGCTATCCGCTGAACTGGGAAGACCAGGATAAATGGAAGGGCGGCTGGATCCGCAAGATTAATGGTCGCCTGAAGCCACGTCAGGGCGGGCGTTTTGCGGTATTGGCGAATATCTTTGCCAACCCGCACATGCCGCAGATAGACGATTATTACGAGCCGTTCGACTTCGATTATCAACATTTGCATACCGCTGCCGACGGCAAGGTGCAGCCGGTGGCGCGGCCGCGTTCGCTGCTGACCGGCAAGCGGATGGACAAAATCACCGGCAGCGCCAACTGGGAAGACGATCTGGGCGGTGAATTCGCCAAACGTTCGCAGGACAAGAACTTCGAAAACGTGCAAAAAGAGATGTACGGCCAGTTCGAAAGCACCTTTATGATGTATCTGCCGCGCCTGTGCGAACACTGTCTGAATCCGGCGTGCGTCTCAAGCTGTCCGAGCGGCGCAATATACAAACGCGAGGAAGACGGCATCGTGCTGATTGACGAGGACAAGTGTCGAGGTTGGCGCATGTGCGTCAGCGGCTGCCCGTATAAAAAGATCTACTTCAATTGGAAAAGCGGCAAGTCGGAAAAATGCATCCTGTGTTATCCGCGTCTTGAAGCTGGCCTGCCAACCATCTGTTCAGAAACCTGCGTTGGGCGCATTCGCTATCTCGGCGTAGTGCTGTATGACGCCGATGCCATCGAGCAGGCGGCGTCGGTGGAAAGCGACCAGGATCTGTACGAGCGTCAACTGGCGGTGTTTCTCAACCCGCACGATCCGGCGGTTATCGAACAGGCGCTGCTGGACGGCGTGCCGATGAATGTGATCGATGCCGCCCAGCGTTCGCCGGTATATAAGCTGGCGATGGACTGGAAGCTGGCGTTGCCGCTGCACCCGGAATATCGCACCCTGCCGATGGTATGGTACGTGCCGCCGTTGTCACCGATACAGTCGGCGGCGGACGCCGGAGTATTACCGCACAAGGGCATCTTGCCTGACATCGACGCGCTGCGTATTCCGTTGCAATATCTGGCCAACCTGTTCACCGCTGGCGACACTGCGCCAGTGGCACGTTCGCTGAAGCGCATACTGGCGATGCGCCATTACAAACGGATGGAAACGGTGGAAGGTGTACACGATACCAGCGCGCTGGATGAGGTCGGGCTGACGGAAGCGCAGGTGCAGGAAATGTATCGCTACCTGGCGATCGCCAATTATGAAGACCGGTTTGTCATCCCGAGCAGCCACCGTGAACTGGCACGCGATGCGTTCCCTGAGCGCAACGGTTGTGGCTTCAGCTTTGGCGACGGCTGCCACGGTAGCGACAGCAAGTTTGATCTGTTCAACTCCAAGCGCATTGATGCCATTGATGTTGGTGCAAAAACGGGGGAGCAGAAATTATGATTTCACTGCGTATAATTTCGCGTTTGCTGGAGTATCCCGACCAGGCGCTGTGGCAAGGGAAGGCGGAGCTGCTGGCGGCATTGAACGAGGCAAATGAACTCTCTTCAATGCAGCAGGTGGCATTGGGGGCGGCCATTCGCTGGCGTTGCGCCGGGCGACTGCTGGACGCGCAGGCCGAATACACCGGGTTGTTTGATCGCGGTCGTTCGACCTCGCTGTTGCTGTTTGAGCATGTGCACGGCGAGTCGCGCGATCGCGGCCAGGCAATGATCAATCTGCTTGAGCATTATCGTCAGGCCGGGTTGCAGTTGAACAGCTATGAACTGCCCGACCATTTGCCGCTGTTCCTCGATTTTCTGTCGATGTCATCGCCGAAGGATGCGCAGGAGTGGTTGGCAAGCATTGCGCCAATCCTGGCCTTGCTGGGGGCGCGCCTGCACCAAGCGCAACAGCGGTTATGCCCCGCTGTTCGATCTACTGACCCAGCTTTCCGGCAGCCAGGCCCGCAGTCAGAATCTGTTGCCGAAAGTGCGTGAGGAAGCACCTGACGACACCCCGGCCGCACTGGATGCGGTCTGGGAAGAGGAACAGGTGCGATTTATGGTTGAACAGGGCGGTTGCAGTGACGCAGCGGCCAAACAGCACCAGCGCCGTTTCACCGGTTCGGTGGCGCCGCAATATCTTGACGTTGGCGCCGCGGCGCCACAAGGCAGGGGGAGTGAGTGATGGCGCATTTCCTGGAGATATTTTTCTTCGATATCTATCCGTACATTGTCGGTACGGTGTTTTTACTCGGCAGCCTGCTACGCTATGACTACGGCCAATACAGCTGGCGAGCCGGCTCCAGCCAGATCATGGACAAGCGCTGGATGCGGTTGGCCTCCAATCTGTTTCATGTCGGCGTGCTTGGCGTTCTGGCCGGTCATGCGTTTGGCATGCTGACGCCACACTGGGTGTATCAATCCTGGGTTACCGATGCCGGTGAAACAGCAAATGGCGATGTTGATGGGTGGAGCCTGCGGCGTGCTGATGCTGATTGGCGGTCTGATGCTGCTGTACCGTCGATTGTTCAATCCGCGGGTACGGGCGATATCCAGCGGCGCGGACATCCTGATCCTGGTATTGCTGCTGGTGCAGGTTTCGCTGGGGCTGGGTACCATTCCATTTTCTGCCCAACACCCTGACGGTAGTGAAATGCTGAAGCTGGTCAACTGGGCACAGCACGTGGTGACCTTCCGCTTTGGCGCCTCGCAATTCTTGCAGGGGGTGGCGCCAATCTATCGGATCCATCTGGTGCTGGGCATGACGCTGTTTCTGCTGTTCCCGTTTACCCGCCTGGTACATGTGTGGAGCATTCCGCTGGAATATCTGACGCGGCGACCGCAGTTGGTGAGAAAAAGACGTTGACGGCATCATGCGCCAGTGGACGGCGTGTCGTCACTGATCACCTGATTGCGGCCGTTTTTCTTTGCCGTGTATAACCGCCGATCGGCGATCATGCGCAGGTCGTTGAGGGCGGTGCTGCCATCTTCATCGGCGCAGGCCACCCCCAGTGAGGCGGTAACACCGATCGGCAGGTTGTCATCGGTTAATATCATCGCGCCTTCGAGCGAGGCACGGATCCGTTCTGCAATCTGACTGGCGACGCTTTTGGTGGTGCCAGGCAATATCACGCAAAACTCTTCACCGCCGACCCGCCCGACCACATCGTGCTGGCGTACCGCACCGAGCACCAGCCTGGCGGTCGTCGCCAGCGTGCGGTCACCGGTAAGATGGCCGTAGCAATCGTTGACGAATTTAAAGTGGTCCAGATCGATCTGAATGACCGAGTAAGGTCGGTTGATTGCCCGGCATTTTTCGACGATGGCATACGCTTTTTCAAAGAAGGCACCGCGATTATACAGCCGGGTCAAGGTATCGTAACTGGCACGGATCGCCAGATTGCCTTGAAGATCGCTCATACGGCGTACCAGACGCAGAATAACCTGATAAGCCAGCAGCAACGCGCAGCTGAACACCAGCCACATGATCAGCAACACGCTGATAATGCGACCGTATTCGCCGCGCATGCCTTCGGACAGCGAATGGACGTTGACCAGGGTGCCATCCAGGTTTTTGAGCGCGGAATAGGTAATGAAACGCGTGCCCATACGCAGGGTGCCGAAATCATCATTAGCCAATGCGCTAGCAAGCCGTCGGCGCTCTGTCGGGGTTAACGCCGCGGCGGCCGCCGTCGGCTGAGTACTGGCAATAACGTTGAATTTTTGTCCAGGATAAGCAACGTGCCGTCGTTCTGGCTGGGCAGCGAATTGCTCAGGTATTGATGGATGTCGCGGGTAGAAAAATCCATCGCAATAACGCCAAACCATTCTGCATGGAGATCAATCGGCACGCTGGCGGTGATGGTCGGCCCTTCGTTTAATATGCCGTTATACACTTCGGTCCAGGTTAGCTTGCGCTGTGGATTGCGGCTCGGTTGGCCATTGGTGAAATAGTTGTGTGTCATCATCCGACGCCAGCTGACGATTTGTTCCTTGTGGTTCTGCGGCGGCGCAGAGGAAACATAAAATCCGGAGCGTGAAATATAGTAGGTGCGTTTTTGCAGTTCTTTGAGCTCATCGCGCAGATGCAAAATAAAACTGAACTCAAGCGCTGCCGCCAGTTCTTTATGCAACGCGCCGACAGGCAGGCGATGCAGTAGCGGAAATTGGCCGCGGAAGGCATCCGAAACGCCGTTAATCGGCATGCCGCGCGCCAGATCCACCTCTACCTGCCATACCGTTCGTTGACGGATCTGGTCAAAACGCTGCTGCACCGCACGGGTTTTATCGGTTACCAATGGTGTTTCCAGCGCTTGCACCATGATGCTTTGGTAAAAATTAAGTTGGTCGAGGCTATATTGGATCCGATTGTCCAGGGTGGTGGCAACGCTCAGCAGTTTATTTCGTTGGCTTTCGGTGTATGACTCATTGATGATTATCGCTTCACGCCAGGAAAGAACGATAAAAATCAGTACCATAAGCATAAAAGACAAGTTAACCACTTTCTGCGGATTCTTCATATTCAGCTGCGAGGGCAGTAACTTGTCGAAAATCATCAGTGAGTTCCTTGCTGCTACAGGAAAATTGTAGCGTAAGGCTACCGATTTGAGCATGAGGTGCAGTGTTAATGCTAGTACAGGGTAGGGGGGAGCGTCCATGGGGTAGACGTTATTTGCTACGGCAATAGCGCCCCAGGATGGGGCGTTGGCATGACCGAATGGTCAGGAAGGAAAACTGGCGACCTTGGGAATGGTCGGACTGCTCATGGAAATGATAAACGCACCATTATCCTTGATAATATTTGCCCCTTTCGAACGGCAAATGGTTGTCAGTTCGCAAATATCATCGGCGCTGACGGGATAATCGAGCTTTATTCTCTTTACTTTCCCTGTCGAGATGGCAACTTTAGCTTCTTTCTTGCTTTTAACTGTAATGGACATAATAACCTTTTATTTCAAAGTGTTAAAAGTAATCGCTGACCAAGTCGGCTTTAGCAAACTAGCTTTCTGGACGTCCAGGCGCAAGTTAAAATATCCCCTTGGCACAAAAACGTGATCTGCTTCGCATTTATAGTTTGCTAATAGTGCCTAAGGAGACGTAAAAGAAAATAGGGCATGCTAGCTCCCCTTGGACCATTTGAAATATATCTGACAGCCAAGGGCAAATAACCTTAAAAAAATTGTGTAGTGCGAAAATTCCTAAACATACGTTATGACGGGCATCTGACTTGCCTGGGGATAGGAAAAATCTTATTGTAATAATTACGATAAGAATAGTTTCTGTTCATTATCACAATGATTGAAATCTTGAAGAGCCCTTTGCATTGCGGCCTTTCATTATTAGGGAAGTTTCGGGACAATGATCGACTACAGTCTGTACGGCTTGCGGCATGAGGACGCACAGCTTTATCGTGAAAAGCTGGGTGCTATTCTTGGTGATAGCATTTTTCATTTACTCATGGACCAGAGAGCAATTAATAAGGACAATATTCTTAAGCATTTGATTAGTGAAATAGAGCGGCAGCCCGATGAGATGCAGAAATATTATCGTGCCGCACTGGAAACTATCGGCGTACACGCCAGATAATGCTTTATTTTGTTACTTGTTTTTTTGCAAATAATTTAGCCGTCGTACAACGCCCCCGGCGGCTAAATTACGCGTGCATAGTTAGCTGTTGCTACGCTTAAGCCACGGCATCCACTGCCGTATGAGCCACACCGCTGATTTCAACCGCAGCCTGAGTCACACCGTCCTGTGCGACATCGGCGCTGTTATTCAGGGCTGCAATCAAGTCATCGGTGCTTAGATTACCGGACGTTACGCCATCAACCACATCCGTTATCGGATCGGTAATACCGCCGGTGACGTCGCCGATTTTATCCAGAATACCATCGACCACCGACGTTACCGTTTCGGCAATACCGCCAACCACACCGCTAACGGCGCCAATAGCACCGGCAACGGTACCAATTACACCGCTGACGATGCCGGTTAATCCGCCTAATAAACCCGTCAAACCACCTAAGTTCAAAGCCATATAACCTCCAGAGATAAGAATATTATTTTTTACTTTCAGTCATGTTACTTTTACCGGTTTTCTGCCGGTTAAAAATTTATAGTTCACGTATTAAAAAACTGTCAATGAAATCGATGAAATTTATATAAGGATTGTTTACCTAATCATGATGCTGAGGAAGTCAAGCCGCTGTGGCGGTTAATTGTCTGGAGAGAAAACTAAGTCGATGAAATAAATACGTTAAAAAAACATCGGATATTCTGGTCCAACCTGATAGTAATGTCCGTGTTTTTCCAGGGGGTACTTGGCAAGGATTAGACTATTTTCATTTTATTTTCTTCCCTATCTATACTGGAGGTAGGCAGCGCAAGGGTTCTAATAATTATTTATCTTGTATCAACAGGAGGAATAATGGATCAACAACTGGTGGCAGTGGCAAAGCAAGCCGGTAATGCGTTGAAGGCCAAAGGATTGAAATTATCTACCGCCGAATCCTGTACCGGTGGCTGGGTGAGTATGGCGTTGTGCGCCGCCGGTGACAGCGGCGATTTTTTTACCAGTGGATTTATCACCTACACCAATAGCGCCAAAGTGCGTTTGCTGCGGGTAGAGCAGGCAACGCTGGAGCGGCATACGGCGGTCAGTGAGCCGGTGGTGTGCGAGATGGTGCAGGGAGCGCTGGCGGCGTCTGGTGAACAGGTGGCGCTGGCCATCAGCGGCTATGCCGGACCTGAAGGGGGGGCGGACGGGACGCCGGCTGGCAGCGTGTGGTTCGCCTGGGGAGGCGAGGCGATTGGCCTGTGCGCGGAGAAGCGGCATTTTGACGGCGACAGTGAAAGCGTGATCCATCAGGCGGCGCTGTTTGCGTTAACCCGCCTGACGCAACTGTTGCAGGCTGCTGGCTGATACCAAGCGGAAGGAGACAAAAAAAGCCACCCGCAGGGGTGGCTTGATGGGTTATCCGGTGCGAATCAATCCAGTTTTGGATGCTGGTCAATCAGCATCTGTTTTTTCTTCTCCAACGCCTGGATCTGGGTTTCCAGGTCGGTGATTTCATCGCTGATGTTTTCTACTTTTTGCTCGATGTTATCGTAGGTTTCCTGTAGAAGCTCTTTGGCTTCGCTAGGGTCGGATGCGGCCGGCGTGGCACCGCGCAACGGCTTGTTGGCCGTTTCCTTCATGTACAGACCGGTAATCAGACCAATGATCGCCACCGCCATCAGATAATAGGCCGGCATATACAGGTTGCCGCTCGATTCCACCAGCCAGGCGGCGATGGTCGGCGTGGCGCCGGCAATCAGTACCGAAATATTGAACGAGATCGCCAACGCGCTGTAGCGAATATGGGTCGGGAACATCGCCGGCAGGGTAGAAGCCATGACGCCGGTAAATGAGTTGAGCAATACCGCCAGAATCAACAGGCCAAGGAAGATCAGGCCGATAACGTTACTGTTGATCAGGATAAAACACGGCACCGCCAGCAACAGCAGACCGACACTACCGCCGATGACGAACGGCTTGCGGCCGATGCGGTCGCTGGTCAGCCCGATTACCGGCTGGACGAACAGCATGCCGATCATAATGGCAATGATGATCAATACGCCGTGGCTTTCCGAATAATGCAGGTTATGCGACAGATAGCTTGGCATATAGGTCAGCAGCATGTAATAGGTGACGTTGGTGGCGATGACCAAACCTACGCACACCAGCAGGCTACGCCAGTATTTAGTAGCAATCTCTTTGAACGAGGTGCGCGGTGGGTTTTGGATCGCTTCGCGATCGCCTTTTTCCATTTTATCAACGTGCTGTTGAAACGCGGGGGTTTCTTCCAGCGCATGGCGTAGATACAGGCCGATAATGCCGAGCGGCGCCGCCAGGAAGAACGGAATACGCCAGCCCCAGTCAAGGAAGTTGGCTTCACCAACGATGCTTGAAATCAGTACCACCACCCCGGCGCCGAGCACGAAGCCGGCGATGGAACCGAAGTCCAGCCAACTGCCCATAAAGCCGCGTTTGCGGTCGGGTGAGTATTCGGCCACAAAGATCGCGGCACCGGAATATTCACCGCCCACCGAGAAGCCCTGTGCCAGTTTTGCCAGCAGCAGCAAAATCGGCGCCCAGATACCAATCGTGGCGTAGGAGGGGATCAAGCCGATACAGAAGGTACTGACCGCCATGATGATGATGGTGATGGACAGCACCTTCTGTCGGCCGAACTTGTCACCCATGGCGCCGAAGAACACACCGCCCAACGGGCGCACCAGGAACGGCACCGAGAAGGTGGCCAGCGCGGCAATCATCTGTATGCCGGGGGAGGCTCCAGGGAAAAATACTTGCCCCAGTGCATAGGCGACAAAACCGTAAACACCAAAGTCGAACCATTCCATCGCGTTACCCAATGAGGCGGCGGTAATCGCCTTCTTGAGCTTGGTGTCGTCGATAATGGTTATATCGTTAATATGCATGGGTTTATGGCGTTTTTTTCTTAGCTTCATAGCATCATCCCTTAATCCATTGGTCGAGCGTGAATTCGTTATCCTGGTTCACGTTTATCTGCCCAGATATCAGTATCTTTAATCTTAGCGTGCTCCAGCCGCTTTAGTGAAAATCATCGTTCAGCGTCAGCGTTTACCCTCTGCTGCGTGATAATCGGGGTTATTTCATTAATATGAGTAATATTTTTTTTGCTATAGCTTAACGTTATATGTGACGACGATCAAATTATGACGGCCGGTTTATCAAGCGTTTAGTGGCGTCGCTCGACGAAAAATCAATAACAAGCGCATGAATTGCCAAGGTAAATTGCAGCCTGAATCGCTAGTATACGCGCCATGAATATAATAACGGGCGTTACTATGCAGGTTCAGCTACATCTTATTGTTAAGAAAATAATCTCCTTTGCTTTGCAGGCTGCGATGTTGGCCGCTCTGGTCGGACTGATATTTATCGATGTGCATTGGCTACACAATTTTGTCTACGAAACCTCGCTGACGGAGCTGATGCAGGAAGTCCTGCTGTTGGCGATAGCGCTGGGCTTCTTTATTTCTGGCTGGCGGCAACCGCCGTACCGGCCAGCGCGCGTGCTGATCGGCGGCTTTTTTCTCTGTATGCTGATTCGCGAAATGGACTTTGTCTTTGACTATCTGCATCACGGTGCCTGGGTATGGTTTGCCCTGCTGACTGCGATAGGGTGTCTGGTGTATGCACTATGCCGTCCCGCGGCCACCGTCAATGGTCTGGCGCATTTTTTGACTCATCCCAGCTACGGCATGATGTGCGCCGGTTTGCTGTGTATTCTGGTATTTTCACGTTTGTTTGGCATGCATCAATTGTGGCAAGGGCTGATGCTGGACGGCTATGACCGAGTGGTTAAAAACATGGTAGAAGAGGGCTGCGAACTGGTGGGATATGCGTTCTGCCTGTTTGCCAGCTACCGCTATCTGAGAGATGGCGAGAACACCTGAGTTGGCAGACGCTAGGCAATGGCGACATTTAACGCTACACTGTATATAAATACAGTCATTGCGTTGATCTGAGAGTATATACGTTGCCATGCTACCCAAGCGATTAGAGCCTGAGCTCGACATTTATCAATATCCGGAGCATTTGCGTGCCTGTCTGGCGACGCTGCCGAAGGTGCCGGGAGTGTACGTGTTTCACGGTCAGCGTGACGGCATGCCACTGTATATCGGCAAAAGCGTCAATATCCGTAGTCGGGTGATGGCGCATTTCCGCTGCAAAGACGAAGGCAAGCTACTGCGGCAAACGCAGCGTATCTCGTTTACAGAAACCGCCGGCGAACTGGGTGCATTGCTGATCGAAGCGCAGATGATCAAAGCGTTGCAACCGCTGTTCAATAAGCGGCTGCGCCGTTCGCGTCAGCTATGTTCGTTGCATTTGCAGGCGTCCCGGCTGGAGATTGTGTATGCCAAGGAGATTGATTTCGCGTTGACGCCGGCGCTATATGGCCTGTTTGCCAACCGTACTGCTGCGCTGGAGAAACTGCGCACCATCGCCGACCAGCAACAGCTGTGTTATGGCCGGCTGGGTCTGGAAGCATTGCCGCCGGGCCGAGCGTGTTTTCGCCATAGCTTGCACAAGTGTGCTGGCGTCTGTTGCGGCAAGCAAAGCGAGGAGCAGCATCAGCAGCGCCTGGCACAGGCACTGGAACAGTTGCGCATCCACTGTTGGCCTTACGCCGGCAGGGTGGCACTGCATGAACAGCGCGGCGATTTTAACCAGTACCATATTATTCATAACTGGTTTTACCTGGGTACGGTCAGCGCGCTGGAACAGGTGGCGGGCCTGCAGCGCAGCGCCAGTCATTTTGACAGCGATGGCTACAAAATCCTGTGCCGGCCGCTGCTGAATGGTAATTATCCGATCATCGACCTCAGTGAATAATGGATGTGAACAGCCGGTAAATGGTGAGATTTATCTGTAATTAGTTGCTATAGTGGCATTTTGTCTTGTCTCCTTAGGGTTAATATGGATAATGACCGTCGAAGCGAAGGAATGCGCTATTAACTCAGTTGGCAGAGTGATTGGTTTTAACATGCTTTTTGGCTACAAAATTGATAGACGCGGGTTCGAGTCCTGCATAGCGCGCCAGCTTCCTGAACTCTACGCAGCGGTAGGCTAAAGCGCACCCAGGTTGATTTGCACTATCGGCTCCTCGTTGGGATTTTCGGGTGTGCTTTACCCTACCTGCTTCACGCCTCCCTGAAGATCGATCCTTTGCTAGACTGTAAGAAGGCAGGTTTTCTGCCCGGCAACCGGAGGTCGATATGTCTGAATCTGCCCAACTGCAAGAACTACTGCAACGCGTCGCCGCGCTGGAAGCCCGTGAAAAAGCGCTGACGGCGGAATCCAATGCCTATCAAGCCATTATCACGACCCTGCTGGGCAATCTGGACAAGTCGCTGCGTGATGACGTCATTGCCATGATCGATAAAGCGCATGAGATTGCCTATGCACGCGCCATTCAACGCGGCAACGGTTGCCAGCAGAACAAGATCAAGCAGGCGGACGACGTTGCTCAGCGCATGTTCATGTTTGCCCAGGGGCAAGCGTCGCAGTCACGCTGAAACTATAACAGTTGCCGGTTTTTAATTGCTGAACTGATCTACCTCGGCAAACTGTACTTATGTTAGTTTGGCGCGTAATTATCGATAGTAATAATACTTTCCTGCCAAGGTTGCCGAGATGGACGCGATTAAAAACATTCTGCTGCAAGAAATCGACCACATTAACCAGCGAGAAGGGCGTGACGGCAAGCCGCGCTTCAACAGCGAGTTTGCGCGTACCCATCGTTATCTGTGTCTGGCGATGTTTGCCGGCTATTTTGCGGTGATCGGCGTGATGTACCCGGTTCCCTACCTGGGACTGTGGTCATTGATCGGGTTTACCGCATTTGTGCTGTTCATGTTTGCCATGCTGCTGGTGGAGATCAAACCCGTATACCGTTTTGAGGATATCGGCGTGCTTGATCTGCGGGTTTGCTATAACGGCGAATGGTATTTTACCCGGGCATTATCGGCACAGGCGGTAGCGGCGCTGTTGGCTGAACCGACGGTCGGCATGGCGCTGAAGTCTCGAGTGCAGGAAATACTCGCCAACAAAGGCGAAATTGATTTCTATGACGTTTACGACCTGGCGTACGGTAAGAAGCTGCATAACCCCGGCGCGTCGGTAGCGTTGGTCAATTGAAGGGTTTGCGCCTGCCAGGATGTCGATTATACTCAGCGTTTGAAGCCCGTTAAGTGTAAGGAAGTTGCGATGAGTGATGATATTTTCGATTTTGACATCGATGCAGAGTTAGCCAAAGCCGAACAAAAAGCCGCCGAGAAAGCAAAAGAAGTTCCCGAAATGCTTGAAGACGAAGCGGACTGCGAAGGCTGTAAAATCTGATCGTGAATCGCTAAAAAACCGCCGCGGCGGTTTTTTTATGCCTGCTGTTCAGTCCAGAACAAATCCCCAGATCAATAACCCCGCAACGATCAGCACGCAAAGTGCCGAAACGGTGATCAAGATTTTCCCCAGTAAGTCTCCATCATGCTTACGCTGCGTCACGTTACGTCATCCAACCAGAATTTTATGAATTAAATCGGCAACGCCAAGATTAACGCCGACCAGTATTAACACCGCGGCTATCATTATGGCGATAAATTTTTTACTGTTATTCAAACCAATACCTACAATTACCTGCGTGTTCCCCGGTGCCGGCTCGGCTTCCCGGTGCATTTTACCGCGCTAAGGTCAGCGTTTTATTATTGCCAGTATTATGAGCTTTCCTATCGCCATAAGTTCCAGAACTGTTCGCGTTGTTTGTCTTGAGGTGGCGAAAGCGGCTCTAGCGTGGCCAGCGGCCTTGAGCGGCGTATTCGACCGGGCTGCGTCAGGAGACTCGAAGTCGGCAGAGTCGCCAGAGGGCTGTCGAAGGCGGCAGCGGTTTGCCGGGCTGCACGACGGGTTAGATCACCGGTGCAGCCTCAACGACGGCAGTGGTTAATCGTCGCCGATTTTTACGCCAATCTTGCTGACCTGATTGCCTTCCATTTCGGCGATGGTCCAGGTAAGGCCGTCCCATTCAATATGGTCACCCACCACCGGTTCGCCACCAATCATCTGCAGCACGAACTGCCCCAGCGTTTGCTGTTCATCAACGCCTTCCTGCAGATTCAAACCATAAATCTGCGAAATATCGCTCAAGCGGGCATCTGATTGCAAAATAAAATCGCCGAAGAAGCGGGCGTCGAGCGTGACGGGCGGAGCATGGCTGAACAGCTTGCCCAGCGTTGGCAAGTCATGCTCATGGCCGATGACGCACAGAATATCCTGTTCGCGCAGGCGGGTGCTGCCGCTTGGGTGCAGCAGTTCCTTACCGCGAAACAGCGCAGCGATGCGGGTACCCGGTGGCATTTTCAATTCGCGTAGCGCGGCACCCACGCACCAGTTGTCGGCCGACAATTGGTAGATAAACTGCTCCCACTGGTTTTCCGGATGAATATCCAGACCAACGCGCGAAATGGGCGTTAGCGCCGGTGGTACCACCACTTTGGCTTTCCTGGCGGCAAAAGCCAGCGTGGTGCCTTGCAGCAACAGCGAAACCAGCACCACGAAGAAGGCGACGTTAAAGAACAGATGGGCGTTTGGCAAGCCGGCCATCATTGGGAATACTGCCAGAATGACCGGCACGGCGCCGCGCAGGCCAACCCAGGAAATAAATACCCTTTCACGCAGGGTGAAGTTACGAAACGGCAGCAGGCCCAGGAATACCGAAATCGGGCGGGCGAACAGGATCATCCACAACGACAACAGCAGAGCCGGCACGGCAATCGGCAGCAGATTGCTAGGCGTCAGCAACAGGCCGAGCACCAGGAACATGGCGATTTGGCTCAGCCAGGCCAGGCCGTCAAACGTCTGCACGATGCCATGGCGGTTGCGAATCGGCCGATTGCCGAGCATCAGCCCGCACAGGTACACCGCCAGAATGCCGCTGCCGTTTAACGCGGTGGTCAGCGCAAATATCAAGATACCACCGCTGACTGCCAGCAGAGGGTATAGCCCTTCGGGCAATTTGATGCGGTTAATCAACGCCATCAGCAACCAGCCACCGCCGAGACCAAAAATGATCCCCATGCCGAACTGTTGCAGTAAATGCAGCGGGAAGCTCCAACTGAGGGTGGTTTCTCCGGCCGAAATCATTGCGATCAGCGTAATGGTCAAAAAAACCGCCATCGGATCGTTACTGCCGGACTCGATTTCCAGTGTGGCTCCAACGCGTTCGTTTAACCCTTTGCCACCCAACAGCGAAAATACCGCCGCGGCGTCGGTTGAACCAATAATGGCGCCGATCAACAGCCCCTGGATCAGATCGATATTAAATAACCAGGCGGCTGCCAGCCCGGTTAACCCGGCGGTGATCACCACGCCGACCGTGGCCAATGACAGGGCCGGCCATAAGGCAACGCGGAAAGAACTGACGCGCGTACGCATGCCGCCGTCAAGCAGAATCACCGCCAGCGCCAGGTTACTGACCAGATAGGCCACGGGATAATTGTCAAAAGGAATGCCGCCAATGCCGTCAACGCCGGCCAGCATGCCGATTGCCAGGAAGATAACCAGAATGGGGATGCCAAGACGTGATGAGAAAGAGCTGAGGAGGATACTGGCCCCTACCAACACGGCGCCGATAATAAACAAACTGTTGATCGTGCTGGCATCCAAAATGACCTTCTCCTTTGGCTGGTTAACGCGGTGCGCGGTCGCGCCTCGGCCTGCTAATGATAGCCTGTTTCCCGGGTAAAACGCCAAGGCTGATTTGGCCAGATTTTGACTTTTATTGTCACTGTGGCAGGAAAACACCGACAAGAACGTTAAAAGTAACGTTGTTTCCTGGTTTGTTTATTTATATCAGTCGCTTGAAAATGAATGTAGGGAAGAATCATGATGGTTGTCCGGCGGATAAAACCATTAAACCCCATAGGGGATTTAATGGTTGGTAGAAATGGCCGCTCAGTGATCGAGGGATTGCAGGGCTCGCCTGATCAATTCAGAGGCCAGCTTGCGTTCGCCTTCAGAAACGCCGTCCAGATTGAAGTTGGCCAGGTCGTGTACCAGAATGCTGCGATCTTTGCCGCTGATGGACGCGTCCAATGCTGACAGCAGCCTGCCCAGAATCTTTAGCAATGTGGTGTTGGCCGGCTCGGCTTGCTGTGCTTCGGTGTTGTTGTCGGTCATAAAAATCCTCTCTGTCGTGACGGAAGGGCGCTAATGCCAGCACCGCCAATTGAGTGGCGCTGTCGTCCCTTAGGGTTCATTGAGCCCAATCGCTACCGTAAGGCAGGGATGTGGATTTCCACTTATGCAAAGCAGTTATAACAACTCGCTGCCATATACTCCAGTATGACTTTGCCGCAGTTCTGCTCCTTGAGATGAGCAATGCGTGCTTTGTCAGCCTGAATAATATTGGAGGCGAAAATAGATTATATCGGGTTTGTGGCATTTTGCGGCAGGGGGACAGGGGCGCGACATCGCCCCTGGTTAATACGTTATGGTGTTTTGACCTTGCGCTGTAGCCACGAGATATGTGGCCGCTCCAGCAGGAAGGTAAGATGCAGGCGAGTAATGACGTAATAGGCGATTACCGGGGCAATCAGGCCAAACAGCGTGCCGGCGATAACGTGGATAGCCCAGTTGTCGACGTGCAAGCCTTTGCTGAGGGCAATGCGCAGGCCACTACCGGCAAGAATGTGCATCAGGTAAATCACCATGCTCAATTCGCCCAGCTTACGCAGCCATGCCAGATCGCGCCGTGCCAGCAACACCGACAGGCAGACGATAAAGGCAATTGCCACGATGGCGAGCAGTAACGACATGATGCCGGTATCGGTATAATTGAGCCCCAAATAGCCATGGAATAGCCATTCCAGTACCACAAAGGCCACCAACGCCAATCCGGCGACACCCATGCCGACATTGGCAATCGCCGAGGCGTAGCGAATCGCCAACGCGCCAAGCAGGAAGAAGATCATAAAGCGAGTGATGTAATCAAAGTGGGCAAAATTCCCCAGGCTGTTTTGATAAATATACAGCGCGGCGGAAATCACGATCATCACCGGCAGTATCAGGTGGAACTTGTCCTTTTTATACAGCAGCGTGGCTACCACAAAAATCACGAACAGCGCATACAGGAACCAGAACTGTGCGCGTGGATGGGTAAACAGCATCAGCACATCGGAAAAGCTGGAGGGGTTGTTGGTATAGCGGGACAGCACTACTTCGATACTGCCCTGCAACAATGACCAGATGATGTACGGATAGACAATGGTGTCAATCTTGCTGATGATAAACCGTGTTTTGCCTTTGCGATTCAACGACGGCGCGAAGAACAGCCCGGACAGGAAGAAAAACAGCGGCATATGGAAACTGTAGATCACGCTGTCCAACAGCTGGTAGGACGCGTCCGAAAACTGAATGCCGGCGCTGTACAAACCACGATTGACGTGGCCGAAGACCACCAGAATAATGCCGATCCCTTTGGCATAATCTACCCAAGCTTCTCTCATTATTAACCCTATATTTATGGTAAATCGATCGTGTAGAAAGCGTAGCCGGGCATTGGGGTTTTACAACGGAGCTGAATCGCAAAACGCAGCTTTTCAGAAAATGATTAGGAATGGCGGAATAACACTTGCTTCGCAGGTCAACGGTCAGCGTCGTTTACCGATTGGCGAGAGGTGAGGGGAAGCGCGCTTCCCCTGGTTGGCCTGGTTGGGCAAGCCTATTGCGGTTTGCCGGAAAATAGAAATTTCAGTAATGGTACGCGCTTGTGTGCTTCATATAAGGCAAAGGCCAGGCCAAAGACAAACACCAGTCCCAGCGTAAAGCCCAGCAGATTATTGCCAATATAAGGCGTGATAAAGGCGCCATATATCAGCGTCAGCGGGTGGTGTACCAAATAGATGAACAGTGAGGCGTTGACCAGATAAGTAATGCGCGGCGAATGTTGATTCAGCAGCGCATGGCCAAATGAAAACACCACGTTGGTCATCAGGATACCTAGTAGCGCCTTGATGATGATTTCAATTTCAAACATAAAGTCGCTGTGCGCCAGCAGTTTCTGGTTCAGCATATAGGCGATGAACAACAGCAGCGACCCCAGCACCGCCCACGGCGATGGCTTGAGGAAAATGTCTTTAAGCCATGCGTACTTGAAGGCGTAGGCGCCAAGCACGAAGAACGGCAGATAGAACAGGGTTTCCATCACCACGAAGTTGAACACCGCGTTGGGCAGGATCTGCGGCGCGAAGGTTAAAATAATCCGGTGTGCCGTTGAATAGAGCAGCGCATATAGTAGGAAATAAAGTAAGATCTTTCCTAAATTAGTCATGCGATTGATCGGGTAGGGCGCAATGGGGGTAGCAATCGCCTTAATTCGGCGAAACAGATAAAAGCAAACGCAGGTTAACAACGCCAGGGTTAATAAAAACCACAGGTGTGAAACCAATTCCCAAATTGTTACATTTATTTTTCCGTACAGGGAAAACGCATTCCAGCCGTTTAATTTATCCGTGAAATATTTCAGCATAAAGAACTGTGGAATGGTTATTAATGGTATCGAGCTCAGCAGCGGAATGACCACGCGTTCCAGCCTTACCTTCAGCCAGCGGCGGCGCTCATAGCGCTGGTACAGCATAAAGGAAAAGTAGCCGGAAATGATAAAGAACACCTGCATGCGAAAGGCGTGGATCACGTCGTTCAGCACCGTCAGCGAGAACGACGGGCTGGCGCTGTTGACCGCCCAGCCGTGGCTGGAGTAAATCAGAGAAAGATGAAAAGGAACGCCGAGCAACATTAAATACGCTCGGATTGAATCAAGAAAAAACTCGCGTTGGTTGCTGCCGTTTGTCATAGATTACCGCTGATAATTTTTATTGAACCGTCATTAACCTGCTTATTAAGTCAGCATGCGTTAAATCGCAGCCCAAACCCTACTATACCGATTCATAATTTTCCATAGCGTCTTGCTGCCGGGCTTGGTACGCTGGGGTTTCTTCAGCTGCCTAAACTCTGAGCCATAAACATGAACCATTCATTTCTCATGTTGTCGGAAAGCTGAATAATCCATTAATATGGATTTTAAATGATTTGAGCACACGAATAGGGGGGGATGTGCTAGTTAATAATTTATCCAGACAACCACGCGCCAAGGGCGTCCGTTGGTTAGGTGCTACGACCGTATTGTTCACGCTGTTTTCCGCGCAGGCATGGGCCTTTTCCATCGATGATGTGGCCAAGCAGGCGCAGCAACTGGCGGGTAAGGGGTTTGAAGCCCCGAAGAGCAACCTTCCTTCTCAATTCCGTGACATGAAGTTCGCGGATTACCAGCAAATCCAGTTCAATCACGATAAAGCCTATTGGAACAAGCTGAAAACCCCTTTCAAGCTTGAGTTTTATCATCAAGGGATGTACTTCGACACGCCGGTGAAGATCAACGAAGTCACCGCCAATACCGTCAAGCAAATCAAGTACAGCGCAGATTATTTCAACTTCGGTTCGGTCAAGCACGATCCTGAATCGGTTAAGAATCTGGGCTTTGCCGGTTTCAAAGTGCTGTATCCGATCAACAGCGCAGACAAAAACGATGAAATCATGAGCATGCTGGGCGCCAGCTACTTCCGCGTGGTGGGCAAGGGCCAGGTGTACGGACTTTCCGCGCGCGGTCTGGCGATTGACACCGCGTTGCCATCCGGTGAGGAATTCCCACGCTTCCGCGAATACTGGATTGAGCGCCCTAAGGCCGGCGACAAGCATCTGGTTATCTATGCGCTGCTGGATTCGCCGCGCGCCACCGGCGCCTATCGCTTCGTGGTCTATCCGGGCCGAGACAGCGTGGTCGACGTACAGTCCAAAGTGTTCCTGCGCGACAAAGTGGGCAAACTGGGCATCGCGCCATTAACCAGCATGTTCCTGTTTGGTCCGAACCAGCCGTCGCCAACGCTGAACTACCGTCCGGCGCTGCATGATTCCAACGGTCTGTCGATTCACGCTGGCAACGGCGAATGGATCTGGCGTCCGCTGAACAATCCGAAGCATCTTTCGGTCAGCACCTATACCATCGAACATCCAAAAGGCTTCGGTCTGCTGCAACGCGGCCGTAACTTCAAGGATTATGAAGATCTGGACGATCGCTATGACCAGCGTCCAAGCGCCTGGGTAGAACCGCGCGGTGATTGGGGCAAGGGCAAGGTCGAGCTGGTGGAAATCCCGACGGCGGATGAAACCAACGACAACATTGTGGCGTTCTGGACTCCAGACGTACTGCCAGATGCGAAAACGCCGCTGGCGCTGAATTACCGCCTGCATTTCACTCGCGATGAAGACAAGCTGCATTCACAGGATATTGCCTACGTGAGCCAGACCATGCGCTCTACCGGCGACGTGAAGCAGTCCAACCTGATCCGTGAACCGGATGGCAGCGTGGCGTTCCTGGTGGACTTCGTGGGCCCTGTGCTGGCCGGTCTTGACGCCAACACGCCGGTTGCTTCGCAAGTCAGCGTCGGCGACAACGGCGAGCTGGTGGAAAACAATGTACGCTATAATCCAGTCACCAAAGGCTGGCGTTTAACGCTGCGCCTTAAAGTGAAAGACGACAAGAAGCCGGTAGAAATGCGCGCTGCGCTGGTCAACGGTGACAAGACCCTGTCGGAAACCTGGAGCAATCAGCTGCCTGCCAATGAATAAGACGACTCAATCTGCCCAGGATTATCTTGCGGCAATGCCCCTGACCGATGCGCGGTCAGGGGCGCTCACCCAACAACTTGACGCCGGTGATGAGCCGGCGCTGGTTACTCTGCACCGCCAGATGGGCGCTGCCGATGCCAATGTCGGCGCGCTGTCGGCTGACGACGTGGCGCTGGCGTCGGTGAAAAGCCGTATCCAGACCGCCTGGCCGGATGCGCTCAGCGACGACAACTTCGATACGGATGCGGAAGGGCGCACCATTTTGCAGGCCACGCCGCCGATCAAGCGTACCAGCATGTTCCCTGAAGCCTGGCGCACCAATCCGGTGGCCCGTTTTTGGGATTCGCTGCTGGGGCGTGCGCCGCATAATAGGCATGTCAGCAAGGAAGAAGCCGCTGCGGAAAACCGCTGGCGTACCGTCGGCTCGATGCGTCGTTATGTGCTGCTGATCCTGATGCTGGTTCAGACCGGTATTGCCACCTGGTACATGAAAACCATTTTGCCGTATCAGGGCTGGGCGTTGATCGATCCTATCGCCATGCTGGATCAGGATCTGATGCAGTCGGTGTTGCAACTGCTGCCTTATGTGCTGCAAACCGGCATTCTGATCCTGTTTGCCATTCTGTTCTGTTGGGTGTCGGCGGGATTCTGGACCGCGCTGATGGGCTTTCTGCAATTGCTGATTGGCAAGGATAAATACAGTATATCCTCCACCATCAAGGGCGACGAACCGATCAACCCACAGCATCGCACCGCGTTGATCATGCCTATCTGCAACGAAGACGTTGAACGCGTGTTCGCCGGGCTGCGCGCCACTTATGAATCGGTGGCGGCCACTGGCCAATTGGATCACTTTGATATTTATGTGCTGAGCGACAGCTACGATCCTGATATCTGCATGGCGGAACAGAAGGCCTGGATGGAACTGTGCCGCGACGTTGATGGCCATGGCCGTATCTTCTATCGCCGTCGCCGCCGTCGCGTTAAACGCAAAAGCGGTAACATTGATGACTTCTGTCGTCGTTGGGGCGGTGAATACAGCTACATGGTAATCCTTGACGCGGACAGCGTCATGAGCGGCGAGTGTCTGACCGGTCTGGTTCGCCTGATGGAAGCCAATCCGAACGCCGGCATCATCCAGTCTGCGCCAAAAGCGTCGGGCATGGATACGCTGTATGCGCGCGTGCAGCAGTTTGCCACCCGCGTTTATGGCCCGCTGTTTACCGCCGGCCTGCACTTCTGGCAGTTGGGTGAGTCTCACTACTGGGGGCACAACGCGATTATCCGCGTGAAACCGTTCATCGAGCACTGTGCTTTGGCACCGTTGCCGGGTGAAGGCTCGTTCGCCGGGTCGATTCTGTCACATGACTTCGTCGAAGCGGCGCTGATGCGCCGTGCCGGTTGGGGGGTGTGGATAGCCTACGATCTGCCGGGCAGTTACGAAGAACTACCGCCCAACCTGCTGGATGAATTGAAGCGTGACCGTCGTTGGTGCCATGGCAACCTGATGAACTTCCGTCTGTTCCTGGTCAAGGGCATGCACCCGGTACACCGTGCAGTGTTCCTGACCGGCGTGATGTCTTACCTGTCGGCGCCGCTGTGGTTTATGTTCCTGGCGTTATCCACCGCGCTTCAGGTGGTGCATACGCTGATGGAACCGCAGTACTTCCTGCAGCCGCGGCAATTGTTCCCGGTATGGCCACAGTGGCGTCCCGAACTGGCGATAGCGTTGTTCTCCACCACCCTGGTGCTGTTGTTCCTGCCGAAGCTGCTCAGCATCGTGCTGATCTGGGCCAAGGGCGCCAAAGAATACGGCGGCGCGTTCCGCCTGCTGATTTCGATGCTGATGGAAATGCTGTTCTCGGTGCTGCTGGCGCCGGTGCGCATGTTGTTCCATACGGTGTTTGTGGTCAGCGCCTTCCTCGGTTGGGAAGTAGTATGGAACTCGCCACAGCGTGACGACGACGACACGCCATGGGGTGAGGCGTTCAAGCGCCATGGTTCGCAGATGCTGCTGGGGCTGGTATGGGCAGGCGGTATGGCCTGGCTGGACCTGCGTTTCCTGTGGTGGCTGGCACCGATTGTCTTCTCGCTGATCCTGTCGCCGTTCGTGTCGGTGCTGTCCAGCCGAGCGACGTTGGGGCTGAAGAGTAAACGCGCCAAGCTGTTCCTGATCCCGGAAGAGTACTCGCCGCCACGCGAGCTGGTGGCCACCGAAGAATACCTGCAGCTGAACCGCGACCGCGCGTTGCGTGACGGTTTCCTGCATGCGGTGGTCAATCCGTCCTTCAATGCGCTGGCCGCGGCCATGGCTACCGCCCGCCATCATCTGCGTGCTGCCATCGAACGGGTACGCGAAGAACGGGTTAACGAAGCGTTGCAGGTCGGCCCCGACGCTCTGGCCAAGCCAAAACGCCTTGAACTGTTGAGCGACCCGGTTGCGTTGTCGCGGTTGCATCAGCGCGTCTGGTTACAGCCGGAGGGCGAAAGCTGGCGTGAACACTATCAACGGCTGCCACACAACGATCTGGCACACCCACGCGGTCAGCGTTAATCGCTGAACGTTTGCTACCCAGGGATGCGCATGGCGCATCCCTTTTTCGTTGGTACTTACGCAATGCTGACCTTGGGCTCGGCAAGAACTATGTTAAAATTTGCGCGGAGGTTGTTTATACCGAAACAACCATGCAGATAGGTCTATTGGGTGAAGATACGTTTTTATCTCCGTCTGGCATTGCTGGCACTCGGGACAGTCGTCTTGTCCGGCTGCGGCAGCATCATCAGCCGTACGGTGCCGGGTGCAGGGCACGGCAATCAATATTATCCGGGCGTGCAGTGGGATTTACGCGATACGCCGTGGCGTTATCTAACGGTGATTGACGTGCCGTTGTCGATGGTGGTGGACACCTTTATGCTGCCGTTTGATATGCGACACGGGCCGTATGAGTAATCGTTCAGCCGTTGGTGGCGAACGCCAATAGCCAATAGCGTTTTCCCTGGCAGTCAAAGGTACTCAATGCGTGCATCCCCAGGCCGTCAACGTGCGCAGCCAACGAATGCGGGTTGTGCTGGTCAATAAACAGCGCGCCGAGATCAAATCTTTCGTGGGTGTGGGTTTTCACCGCCGCGAACAGCTGTTTTAACACGCCTTTTCCTCGCCATTGCGTCGCCAGGCATACCGGGCCGTATAAAAACACTCGCTGCTCGGCCAGCGGCCGGCCGTTGAACGTCAGGCTGGACAGGGTCTCGACCAGCGCGTCGACCACCGGTGGGCGTGGCTGTGTGTCCGTCTGGGACAGGCAGACAAAGCCGGCCAGTTGACCGTCGTGCTCCGCCACCAATATGCCGAGGTCTTGGTTGAGGCTGGCCAACTGTGCCTCATCCATGGTTGAAACGATAAAACCTTGTTGCAGCTGCGCGCCGCTGAGATTCTCTGGCGTGTTTAGCCGTTGCAGCGTCAAAATGGCGGGGTAATCGCTGGCACGCGCCTGGCGAATAAGCATTATCGGATCCTTAAATTAACGTCGGACAGCAGAGCACGGCTCTCGACCGTTGGGCGGGCCGTAGCCAGGCCCGCCCGAGGGGGATTAACGCTCATCCCATTCATCGGCGGCCGTTTCGCCCTCTTCGGTGTCGAGCGGTGGATTCAGTTGGAAATCGCCTTCTTCCCATTCATACAGGGTATTTTCACCCAACCATTCTTCATGAATTTCCTCGTCGTCATAATCGCCGTCGAATATCGCTTGAGCCGCCGCGCCGCTGCGCAGCGTCAGGCACTCAACCGACTCGCCTTCGTCTTCAAAAAATTCAGCCTGCCACATGATATCACCGTCCAGCATCACGTATTTTTGCAGATTGAACTGTTGTGGCACCGGCGGTTCGTCATCATTACCGCCTTCGGCGGACTCAATAAACTCTTCGCGCGCTGCATCGATTGCTTCTTCCAAAGTGGCATATAGGCTCATGATCGTCTCCGGTAACAGTGCGGTTAATGAGTAAACTTCAGGACTTCTGAAGCGTCGTGACAAACGTCAAAAGTAATTGTTGTCGCAGCCACGCAGGATGCAAATTTTTTTGTTGTCCATTTTGCGACGAGGGTTGTCGCTTAAGCCGGCGAAACGGTGCCAGTGGCGAAGAATAATGGCACATCATCGTTCAACGCTCAGGAGCCCATGATGTTGCCTAATCCACAAACCAAATATCATCCCTTTCCACCGGTTGCGCTGCCGGATCGCCAGTGGCCGGCGCGCACGCAGCAACGAGCGCCACGCTGGTGTTCCAGTGATTTACGCGACGGTAATCAGGCGTTGGCGGAGCCGATGGACAGGGAGCGCAAGCAGTTGTTTTATCAGCTGTTGCTGCAATGCGGTTTTAGTGAAATCGAAGTGGCGTTTCCCTCGGCGTCGCAGACCGACTTTGATTTTGTTCGTTACTTGATCGACGAACGACAGATCCCGGACGGCGTGACCATTCAGGTTCTGACCCAGTCGCGCGACGATCTGATCGACCGCACCTTTGAGGCGCTGCGAGGCGTGCCTCGCGCGATTGTGCACCTGTATAACGCCACCGCGCCGCTGTTTCGTGACATCGTATTCCGGCAAGACAAGGCCGCCACCATCGCGCTGGCGGTTAATGGCGCCCGGCGTATTCGGCAGCTTTGCGAACGACAGCCGGAGACCGAATGGACGTTTGAATACTCACCGGAAACCTTTTGTTTTACCGAATTGCCGTTTGCGCTGGAGATTTGTGAAGCGGTGGCCGAGGTGTGGCAGCCGAGCGCGCAACGGCCGATGATCGTCAATCTGCCTGCAACGGTGGAAGTCAGTACGCCGAATGTCTATGCCGACCAGATCGAATGGTTCTGTCGTCATTTCAGCCAACGCGAGCGGGTGACCATCAGCGTGCATCCGCATAACGATCGCGGTACCGGCGTAGCCTGCGCGGAGCTGGCGATGTTGGCGGGGGCCGATCGCGTTGAAGGCTGTCTGTTTGGCAACGGCGAACGTACCGGCAATGTCGATCTGGTGACGCTGGCGCTGAATCTGTACACCCAGGGGATCGCTCCGGGGTTGGACTTCAGCCGTCTGCAACAGGTGGTGGAAGTGGTAGAGCAGTGCAATCAGCTGCCGGTACATCCGCGCCATCCCTATGCCGGTGAACTGGTGTTTACCGCCTTTTCCGGCTCCCATCAGGACGCGATCAAAAAAGGCTTTGCCGCCCAGGCCGAAAGGCAGGATGGACGCTGGCAGGTGCCTTACCTGCCGCTCGATCCGGCCGACGTCGGTTGCAGTTACGAAGCGGTGATCCGGGTCAACAGTCAGTCGGGTAAAAGCGGTGCCGCATGGTTGCTGGAACAGAATCACGGTTTGTCGTTGCCGCGCGGGTTGCAGATTGATTTTAGCCAGGTGGTGCAGCAGCAAACGGATGGCAGCGGCAAGGAAATGACCAGCGCCGAGCTGTGGCGGCTGTTCCGCAATCAGTATGGCCTGGTAGAGCAACCGCGTTTGCAACTGGTGAGCTATCAGACCGAAAGTCGTGGCGACCACGCCTACAGCTTCCAGGCCAGCGTGATGGTTGACGGTGAACCTCAGCCGCTTACCGGTGTAGGCAATGGCCTGTTGTCCAGTGCCGTCGATGCGTTACGCCAGCGGTTCGGCATTCAGCTGGCGATTGCCGATTATCATGAGCACACGCTGGGGCATCAAAGCCACAGCCGGGCGGTGGCCTATATTCGCTGTACGGCGCCAGGCAGCGATGCGGCATACGGTGTCGGTATTGATGCCGATTCTGCCCGCGCGTCGTTACAGGCGCTGTTCAACGTGGCGGGGCGCTATCTGACGCCACCACCGGTTGCGGCTGGCTGAAATAAACGCTGGGCGCGACGCCCAGTTGGCGACGGAACATCGCGCTAAAAGCGCTCGGGCTGTCATAGCCAAGATCCAGCGCTACCGACAGCACCGAGTGCCCGCTGGCCAACGCGTTGAGGGCGGCCAACAGGCGTGCGCGACGCAGCCAATCGCCGTAGCGCAGACCGGTTTCGCGCTGAAAACGACGCGCCAGGGTACGGCCGCTGACGTTGATATGCCGTGCGGCCTGCTCCAGCGTCCAGGGTTGCGCCAGCGAGCCTTGAATATGCTGGCACAGTGCCAGCAAGGCCCGGTCGCGAGGTTCGGGGAGATGCAGCGGCAACATGGGCATCATGCGCAACTCATCGAGAATCAACTCCATAATGCGCTCTTCACGACCGCCAGACGCATAGTTTGCGGGAATGTCCAACGCGCTGACGATCAGTTCACGCAGCAGCGGCGAGATCTGCACTACCTGACACTGGGCGGGCAGATCGGCGCGAGCCAGCGGATCGACGAACAGCGTTCTGACCGCCACCTTGCCGGTAAAGCGCAGGTTGTGTTCGACCCGTGCCGGCAACCATACCCCGCGGCCAGGCGGCACTACCCAACTGCCGAGTCGGGTATTGATCTGTACCACGCCGCTCAGGCAGTGGATCAGCTGTGCGCAGTTATGGTGGTGATCGGGTTCGATGTCACCGTGCTGATAATCCTTGGCGAATGGCACAATGGATTGATTTTCCGGCAGGTAATCATGGTGATAAAGCATTGTTACGCCCGGTTCGGTGGCAGGAGAGTATCCTGCAGCATGCCATGCAGCCCATTTTCATGCCAGTGCTGAAACGCATTTCTTGGCAAGGGTAGGCTCGGGATAACGGCTATGTTAGCTGGCGATGGCTGGTCACGTCACGCTAGCCGACACTGAGCGATATGGGAGAATAATGTGACCACACGTGATGCCGTGCTGCGCATTGCGCGGCCAACCGACCAGCTTGAGGCTATCGCCAGCCTGTATTGCCAGGGATTGGGATTCCGCCGGCTGGGTGAGTTTTACGATCATCAGGGTTTTGACGGCATTATGGTCGGCCATCCGCACCATGCCTATCACCTTGAGTTTACCCATCATCACGGTGTACGGGTGGGGCGAGCGCCGACGCAGGACAATTTGCTGGTGTTCTATCTGCCTGACGAGACGCGGTGGCGCGAGCGCTGTCAGCAGATGCTGGCCGCCGGCTTTCGTCAAGTCGCCGCGTACAATCCCTACTGGCAAGTCAATGGCGTCACCTTTGAGGATTTTGATGGTTATCGCGTAGTGCTGCAACAACGGGCGTGGCAGGAATAAAAAGCCGACGCGTGGAGCGTCGGCTGGTTGTGAGGTGTATTGGCGATCAGTTATCGGTCGCCAAGGTCTGCGGTTTTTTGCCTTGGGTATTTTCCAGCATACGGCGAATAGGTACGATCAACAGAATCAGTACCGCTGCGCAAATCAGCAAGGCGATGGAGCAGCGGGCAAACAGGTTAGGCAGCATCTCCAACTGATCGGCCTTAACGTGGCCGCCGATCAGGCCGGCAGCCAGGTTGCCCAGGGCGCTGGCGCAGAACCACAGCCCCATCATTTGGCCACGCATTCTCTCCGGCGCCAGCAATGTCATGGTCGCCAGACCGATCGGGCTCAGACACAGCTCACCCAGCGTCAGCATCAGAATGCTGCCCACCAGCCACAGGGGGGAAACGCCGGCACCGTCGTTGTTCAGTACGTGCTGTGCGGCCATCATCATCAGGCCGAAGCCCGCAGCGGCAAACAGAATGCCGATCACGAATTTGGTGATGCTGCTCAGACGCACCTTGTTGCGTGCCAGCGCCGGCCAGAGCCAGCTGAACAGCGGTGCCAGCAGGATGATAAACAGGGCGTTGATAGACTGGAACCAGACCGCCGGGATTTCAAAACTGCCGATGGTACGGTTAGTGTAATCGTTGGCGAACAGGTTGAACGAGGTCGGTTTCTGTTCAAACGCCGACCAGAAGAAGGCCGCCGAGATCAGCAGGATAAAGCAGACCAGTAACCGAGCGCGTTCTTTGCGGTTCAGGCCGGCGAACATGAACAGATAAACGAAATACAGCGTTACCGAGGCGGCGATAACGTAAACCAGCGCGCTGGCCACGGCGACCGGGTTCACCACCACAATGCCGTAGGCAATCAGCGCGACGACGGCGACAATCGCCACGGCAATCACCATCAACCAGGCGCCAACGCCTTTTTTCTTGGTTACCGGGCTATTCCAGGTCGAGTCCAGGCCTACTTCACTGTCATAGCGTTTCATGGCCGGTACCGCGAAGGTACGGAAGATAACCAGGGCCACCAGCATACCGATACCGCCGATGCCAAAACCCCAATGCCAACCATGGGAACGGATCAGCCAGCCGGAAATCAATGGCGCAATAAATGAGCCCATATTGATGCCCATGTAGAACAGCGAAAAACCGCCGTCGCGGCGGGCATCGCCTTTCTTGTACAGCGTACCGACCATCACCGAAATGCAGGTCTTGAACAGGCCGGAACCCAGTACGATAAACATCAGGCCGATAAAGAACAGGTTGTTGCCCATGATCGCCGACAGGGCGATCGACAGGTGACCAAGGGCAATCAGGATTGACCCGTACCACACCGCTTTTTGCTGGCCGAGCCAGTTATCCGCCAGCCAACCGCCGGGCAGCGCCGCCAGGTACATGCTACCGGCAAAAATGCCGACGATCGCCGATGCGTTTTCGCGCGCCAGACCCATACCGCCGTCATACACCGTGGCGGCCATAAACAGAATCAGTAACGGACGAATGCCATAGAACGAGAACCGCTCCCACATTTCGGTAAAGAACAGCGAACCGAGTGGATAGGGATGGCCGAAAAAGGTGCGGCTTTCAGTATTGTTAGAGGATTGCATAACTATTCCCAATAAAAAGTGCCGCGATGACACGGCTTATACTTGTGATATATGTGTTTTAAGGAAAGTAATCCGCATAACGTGGATTACTCGACAAAACTCCAGCCGCAGTGCCTGATAGCCGTGGAAAGCAAGGCGGTCATTTCTTCACTTGGCCAAATGCTGCGCATCGGCGTGATATTATTTAACCATTTGATAACCTGATGCTGGTTTTGTCTAGCCCCTGACAGTCATTTATAAGATGAAAAGTCGACAAACGTCTAGTTTTTTGGTTTTTATGTTGGCTTTGGCGGAAATGCTATTGACAGCTGAATACGAGGGTTTTTTTTATTAATTTTTTATAAAACAAATTGTTATGTACTTTATGTTGCTGTTTTGTGGCGCAGGCGACGTCGCAGGTAGGCTCAGGAGAAAAGTTGGAAAATGGCGCTTATGGCTGAAAATTCGCCAGCGGCGGTGATAATTGGCGTTAAGGTTCTTGCTGCAAGCTATCGTCCTCGTGGTGTTTCGGGCGGCGGCGCTGCAGGCACCACCACGAGTAAACCGCATTGAACAACACCACGACGGCGGTTACGCAGAATACCGCCCTAAAGCCGTAACTGGCGGAAACTGCCGCACCGAGCAAGGGACCGGTGACGTTACCAACGTCTCGAAATGATTGGTTATAGCTGAAAATTCTGCCGGCGACCTGATTGGTGCAGTTATAGATCAGCAGGGTTTGCACTGCCGGAAGTAGGGCACCGTCCGCAGCCCCCAGCAAAAAGCGCAACACGCCGAGTTGCCACGGCGTCTGTACCAGCGCCATCGGGATCAGCAACAGTACCGAAAATATCAGCATGCACACCAAAATGCGTTCTGGGCCGATTCTGTCGCCCAACTTACCCAGTCTTGGCGCGCTGAGCAGCGCGGCAACGCCCGGAACGGAGGCGATCAAGCCGCTGACAAATGCCAGATTAGCAATATCTCCGGCCAGATCGCGGACATACAACGTGAGGATCGGTGCTATCGAGCCGCTGGCGACCTGAATAATCATCGTGGTCACGAACAGCGCCAGAATCAACCTGGGGTTTTTCAGTGAGGAAAAAACTTGCCGTGCATCTAGCATGTCTTTCTTTTGCACCGGCGTGAACCGCTCTTTAACGAAAAACAGCGTCAGGATAAAGCACACCAACAGCACCGCCGCGGTAATGTAAAATACCGGCCGCAAGCCATAGCTGTCTGCCAGCAAACCACCGATCAGCGGCCCGATCAGTGCGCCGCTGACGCCGCCGGTCGACAGGGTGCCCAGCGCCCAGCCGCTGCGGTTACGCGGTACCTGGGTGGCGATCAGCGCATTGGCGTTTGGGATGAATCCTCCCAATAACCCCAGTAGCGCGCGCAACGCCAAAAATTGCCAGATATTTTGTGTCATGCCCATCAGGACCATCACGATGGCCATGCCCAGCGCCGAACGCAGCAGCATCAGCTTGCGACCGCGCCGATCGGCGAGGCCGCCCCAGAACGGTGAGGCAATGGCAGAAAACAAAAAGGTGATACTGAATACCAGTCCTGACCACATATTCAACGCCTGGTGGCCGGTTACGCCGAGGGTTTCCACGTATAACGGCAGGAACGGCATGATCAGGCTGAACGCGGCGCCAGTCAGAAAGCAGCCGAGCCAGGTGACGAACAGATTGCGTTTCCAGTTTATGGGTGCAGATGCCGGAGCCATACAATACCGCGAAAGAAGGTGTCAGGTTTTGCCGTGGTGCCGTGGCAAAGCAGAAAGTTAGCGGGGTAAGTATGCGCTCTAAAGCGGTGTGCGGCAAATCAGCGATGGCAATATATGCAGCAAAATGAAAAGAAGTTTTAAAATTCTCAGCGGCAATGATTTCCCGCGTAGGCAACGCGGGAAGGGGCGACTATATGCCGTTTAACGCGTCAAAACCGCTGCTGGTGGTGGTGACCGCCATCTCGGTAACATCATAGTCTGCCACGGCGGTGAAGGGATCTTGCGCCAGAATGTGGTCTAACTGGCTACGCGCCATGCTCTTGACCAGGATCACGCCGCCGGTGCGGGGATTCTTGCGGCCAGCGGCGATGAAATCACCTTGGGCGAAGTACTTTTTCAACCAGATGATGTGCCCGTCGAGCAGGCTGTCGACCTCTTCGATAGGGCGGTGGTAGGTCAGGCTGACAATGAACATAACGGCTCCGAAAACGCAAAAAGTGAGCAGGTAACATCACACCGTTGTGATGTACGATCAAGAGATTGCGATAAAAAAACCCGCCAGTGGCGGGTTTGCAATCAATACAGCGATGGTTCGCCTTCCGGGCGGGTTTTGAAGCGGCGGTGCAGCCACATATACTGATCCGGCGCCATCAGGATCTCTTTTTCGACCACTTTGTTCATAAAGGCCGCAGCGTCCAGTTCGTTGTCCAACGGGAAGTTTTCCACCGCCGGTTGCATGATCAGCTCATAGCCTTTGCCATCCGGCAGGCGACGAGGGGTAAATGGAATGATCGCCGGCTTGCCCATGCGCACCAGCACATAACTGCCGGTGGTGGTGGCGGCCTTGTCGACGGCAAACAGCGGAGCAAACACGCTGCTGCGCGGGCCGTAGTCATGATCTGGCGCGTACCAGATGATATCGCCCTGTTTCAGCGCGCGGATCATGCCCTTGACGTCTTTACGATCCAGCATGGATTTGTTGGAGCGCATGCGGCCCCAGGTCTGTAGCCAATCCATTAGTTTATTGTCATGCGGACGATAAACGCCGATACCCGGATTGTGAATGCCAAAGATACGAGCACCCAGCTCCAGCGTCAGAAAATGCAATCCGATCAGCAACACCCCTTGCTGGTTATCGCGCGCTTTTTGTATATGCTCCAGCCCGCTAACGGTAAACCAGCGTTCGATACGCCAGTTTGGCCAGAACCAGGCCATGCCGGTTTCAAACAACCCCATACCTACCGACTCAAAATTTTTCACCACTAAAGCTTCGCGTTCCGCTTTCGGCATGTCGGGGAAACATAACGCCAGATTGCGATCGGCGATTTCTACCCGACGTTTTAAAAAGCGCATGGAGAAGCGGCCCAAAGTGGTGCCTAACTGATAAATTACCGGATAAGGTAGCAAAACCAGCAGGTATAACAGGCCAATGCCAAACCAGGTCAGCCAGTAACGAGGATGCAATAAAGATCGATTAAAAGAGGGAACTTGCGTCATGTGTTCTCAGCTTAGAAGCAGTCATTTAATAGTAAAAACAGATAATTAGCATGTTCATTCGCCCAAGGGACCTGTGGCACGCATTTCATTTTCTGCCGGTTATAGCGATATATTGTGACAGTTTTTCGGCAGAACTGGAAAACCGACCGCATTAAATCATCATTTGCCCTGCCGCGATCTTAACGTGCCAATAGCCAGTTGCGCGTTGCGTTGCGATAAAAAGGGCTGCGATGAAACATTAGCTGCCAGTATCATAGCAGCATAAATATTCAGGAGTTAATTATGTTGTTTTCATGGTTAAGCGCGGGATTATTGATAATGGGCGTACTGTTAGGCAGTCTGGCTGCCCACTGGCAATCGAACCCGCTGCTGGCGACGGCTGGCGTGGTACTGTTGGCGGGCGTGGTGAGCGCCGGATTTACCGAACGTCATGGCGGACGCTGAACGGCGCCCGCCTTGATGATTAATCGTTTTTGAACAGGCCTTTTACCGCATGTGGTTCGCTACGCCAGTACTGTGGCGGCGCACTGGCCCGCTCACCCAACTTGGCTGCCGCATGCCATGGCCAACGTGGGTTATAAAGTATACCACGCGCCAAGGCCACCATATCGGCTTGCCCGCTGGCGATAATGGTTTCTGCCTGTTCCGGTTCGGTAATCAGGCCGACGGCGATGGTGGGCATGCCGACTTCGCGTTTGATGGTTGCGGCGAACGGCACCTGATAGCCTGGCCCGACCGGGATTTTCTGCTGCGCAGATAAACCACCGCTGGAAACGTGAATATAGTCACACCCCAGTTCCTTCAGTTCTTTGGCCAAGATAACCGACTGTTGTTCGTCCCAGCCGCCTTCCACCCAGTCACTGGCGGAAATGCGAACCCCGACGGCTTTATTGGCCGGGAATACCGCGCGGACTTCACTGAAAATCTCCAGCAGCAGACGCATGCGGTTTTGCAATGAGCCGCCATACTGGTCGGTACGCTGGTTAGCCAGCGGCGACAAAAACTGATGCAGCAGGTAGCCGTGCGCGCCGTGCAGTTCAATCAACTCGAAACCCAGCCGGTCGGCACGTTTTGCGGCTGCAACAAACTGCCGTTTAAGCGTGGCGATACGCTCCAGACTCATGGCTTGCGGCGCTTCGTCATGTGGATGGAATGGCACCTCGGAAGGCGCAATGGTTTGCCAACCACCGCTGGACTGGCTGATTTGCGCGCCGCCGGCCCAGGGCACCGCGCAGGAGGCTTTGCGTCCGGCGTGGCCAAGCTGGATGCCCAGCGGCAGGGTGGCGTGCTTTTTCACCGCCTGTATCACTCCCGCCAGTGCCTGTTCGGTTGTGTCGTCCCACAGACCCAGATCGTCCGGTGAGATCCGCCCTTCCTCCGCCACTGCGGTCGCTTCAACAATCAACAGTCCGGCGCCGGACATTGCCAAATGCCCCAGGTGCATGGTGTGCCATTCGCTGGCGCTGCCGTGCACGGCGGAATATTGGCACATCGGTGCGATGATGATGCGGTTGGGCAAGGTCAGTTTGCCGAGGGTAATCGGTTGGAATAGCTGGCTCATAATATCCTCGTAGTGCGTTATTAATGAATCGCGTGCTAAGCACAGGCATATCCGGATTTGTGATGCTCGTCAAGTTTTAGACCGGGAACGGCACCATGCCGTTAATGCTGTGTTAGGTGCTTTTTTCGGGTATCATGTGCGCCGCGCGCGGGCGCTAGGCCGGCGCGCATGTTAATCCGTCACCTCCGAAAGACAGGAACGTACACCATGCCAGTGTTACATAACCGAATCTCTAACGAGGAATTGAAGGCGCGCATGCTGGCCGAAACCGAGCCGCGCACCACAGTTTCTTTTTATAAATACTTCACGCTCGACGATCCCAAGGCGTTTCGCGACAGCCTGTATCTTCAGTTCGAAAAACTGAAGGTCTTCGGCCGCATTTATGTGGCGAAAGAGGGCATCAATGCGCAAATCAGCGTGCCACAGAGCAACTTTGAGGCGTTCAAGGCCACGTTATTTGCCAGCCACCCGGCGTTGAATCAGGTACGTCTGAATATTGCGCTGGAAGACGACGGTAAATCGTTTTGGGTGCTGCGCCTGAAGGTGCGCGATCGCATCGTGGCTGACGGCATTGATGATGCCAGCTTCAATCCGGCCGACGTCGGTGAATATCTGAAGGCCGATCGGGTCAACGAAATGATCGACGATCCGGATACGTTGTTCGTCGATATGCGCAACCACTACGAATACGAAGTGGGCCATTTCGAAAACGCCATTGAAGTGCCTTCTGACACCTTCCGCGATCAGTTGCCGATGGCCGTCGACATGTTGCAGGACAATAAAGACAAAAAGATCGTCATGTACTGCACCGGCGGTATTCGCTGTGAAAAGGCCAGCGCCTACATGCGCCACAATGGCTTCAAGAACGTTTATCACGTGGAAGGCGGCATTATCGAATACGCCCGACGGGCGAAAGAGCAGGGCCTGCCGTTGAAGTTTATCGGCAAGAACTTTGTGTTCGACGAGCGGATGGGGGAGCGCATTTCTGATGACGTGATTGCCCACTGTCACCAGTGCGGCGAGCCGTGTGATACTCACACCAACTGCAAGAATGACGGCTGCCATTTGCTGTTTATTCAGTGCCCGAGCTGTGCGGCCAAGTTTGAAGGCTGTTGCAGTGAGATTTGTCGCGAAGAGCTGAAACTGCCGCGCGAAGAGCAGCGCGCACGCCGCGCCGGTCGCGAAAATGGCATCAAAATCTTTAATAAATCAAAAGGTTTGTTGCAGACGACGATGCATATTCCGGCACCGGAAGAGAAGTAACGCGGCAGGCCGCGGGGTAAAGGGGCGGCAGCGATGACCGCCCCGATTGAGTATTACTCGCGCACGCCTTCTACCGAGATGATCAGCTCGACATCCTGCGACGCCGGGCCAAGATCGGTGGTAATGCCGAAGTCTTTCAGCGTGATCTTGCCATTGGCTTCAAAGCCGGCGCGGTAACCCCCCCACGGATCCTTGCCCTGACCCAACAGTTTGGCGTCCAGCGTTACCGGCTTGGTCACGCCGTTCAGGGTCAGGTTGCCTACCACCGCATAGCCGTCACCGTTTTTCTTCACCTCGGTGGAGACAAACGTGGCCTGCTTGTTTTTCTCGACGTTAAGGAATTCGGCGCTGCGCAAGTGCTTGTCACGTTCAGCGTGATTGGTATCAACGCTGGCGGTATTGATGGTGACGTTCACCTTGTCCTTGGAAGGATCTTTCTCGTCGAAGGTGAAGCCACCGTCGAAGTCTTTGAAGCTACCGTACAGCCAGCTATAGCCCAGGTGCTGAATGCGGAATTCGATAAAGGCATGCTGCCCCTGTTTGTCAATCTTATAGTCGGCGGCCAAGGCGGAGCCGGCGCTCAGCAACAGTGCGCCGGCGGTCAGGCCCAATACGGTCTTTTTCAACATAGCAATCTCCATAAATCCACGAGGTTAATCGGCGCTGCGACCCAGCATCCGTTTCAAAGTGACATCACCATCAACAAAGTGATGTTTAAGCGCGGCCAGAGCGTGCAGTACTGACAGTACTACCACGGCCCAGGCCAGATAAAGATGAACAGTGCCGGCGGTATCGGCCTGACTGGCCATACCGGTTGCCGTTGCCGGAACGTCGAACCAGCCGAATACGCTGATCGGTTGTCCGTCTGCGGTCGATATCAGGTAACCGCTGATCAGGATGCTAAACAGAACCACGTACAGCGCCAGGTGCGCCAACACTGCGCTGATGCGGGTGAAACGACCGTAGCTGGCCAGCGGCTTGGGCGGCGGTGATACGAAGCGCCAAATCACCCGCACCACCATCACGCAAAACAGTATCACGCCGATGCTTTTGTGAATTTCCGGCGCCTGGTGATACCAAACGTCATAATAGCCCAGGGTGACCATCCATAGCCCAAGAGCAAACATGCCATAGACGGCCAACGCGACCAGCCAATGAAGCAAAATCGAAATGTGACCAAAGCGGTCAGCGGTGTTTTTCCAGAGCATCGGACTTCCTTACTTTCCCTATGTTCGGTTGCAATAATTAAACATTAAAAAACATAAAATCAATAATTAATTTATCTATGTTACTTCTTATTTATCTCAATCAAATAATTTGTTTTAAGCTGTCGAAATTGGTCAAAGATATCGTTTGATAGTATTAGTCTTTGGCGCGTCGGTTTATTATTTTTTGTTGAATTATATAATTTTAATCTCACGATCGCCGCTTTTGTAATCTTACGTAAATATCATCGACATAATTGAGCAAAAAAGCCGTTTTCAACTGCCATGGCACGGTAAAAAAAAATGTGAACCGTTTTTGACACCATGATTCATCAGCATTGGCGCTGGGTAATCCTGCTGTCCAGCTACGGATTTTGCTAACATGGAGGCTTCACAGGCCGGTCTGGCCATGTGCCTTCAGGGTATCAAGGAAACCATAATGGGACGAACTATCTTGACCGATCGTACGCTGCGCATGGCGTTATTGCTGGCGATGATTGTGGTGATCCTGGCTGGCGTCAAAGCCGCGTCCGACATTGTCGTGCCGTTCTTGCTGGCGGTTTTTTTTGCTATCGTGCTTAACCCGCTGGTGGTGGTGCTCGAACGCTGGCGTATTCCACGCGCGCTGGGTATCGCGCTACTGGTGGCGGCGGTGGTGGTGCTACTGATGCTGTTTATCGGTATGTTGGGGGCTTCACTCAACGAATTTGCCCGCTCGTTGCCACAATATCGCGGCATGATGGCGGAGAAAATGCGTCAGTTGCAGTATTATGCCGACCGTTTCAATATCACCATTTCCCTTGAGGTTATTGCGCATTATATCGATCCCGCCGCCGCGATGAATCTGGTGACGCGCTTGCTGAGCCACTTTTCCGGCGCGATGAGCAATATCTTCCTGCTGTTGATGACCGTGGTGTTTATGCTGTTTGAAGTGCCGCTGTTGCCTTACAAACTGCAACAGGCGTTGGATAAACCGCATGAGGGCATTGCCAATATCCAGCGCGCGGTGCAAGGCGTCACCCATTATCTGGTGATTAAAACGGTTATCAGCCTGGCGACCGGGGTGATCGTCTGGATATTCCTGGCGCTACTGGAGGTGCGTTTTGCCTTTATCTGGGGATTGCTGGCGTTTTTATTAAACTACATTCCCAATATTGGTTCGGTGATAGCCGCTATTCCGCCGTTAATCCAGGCGTTGTTATTTAATGGTGTGGGCGATGCAGTGGCGGTGGCCGGCGGGTTTGTACTGATCAATATGGTGATTGGCAATATGCTCGAGCCGCGCGTGATGGGGCGCGGGTTGGGCCTGTCGACGCTGGTTGTCTTCCTGTCGCTGATATTCTGGGGCTGGCTGATGGGGCCTGTCGGAATGCTGCTGTCGGTGCCGCTGACTATCATCGCGCGTATAGCGTTGGAAGCCAGCGATGGCGGCCACCGACTGGCGGTGATCCTTGGCGATGGCCGGGAACCACGCCAGCAGCCGGCTACGCCGCCCGAGTGACGACAGGCAAGGAAAGTAGGCCTATACCGCCAGTTGCGTGAGATAGGCACCATGGAGCGGTGCAGCCGGTGGGTAAAAATAACGCAGCACGTTATATAACGAATAGAATTCCAGCCGGTTGCGGACGTTGATCTTTTCAGTGATATGGCGTTTATGCACATAAACGGTGTGTGAGCTGATCTGCAGTTTGCGCGCGATGCGGTAGTTTGGCATTTCCGCCATCCAGAACCGCATGACGGTCAGTTCCTGCGGGCTGAACAGTGAATGGGTCCGATTTTCCTGCGGCATAACCGGTTCGTCACGCAAGATGCGTAACGCCTTGGACAGGATCGACTTGCTGAACAGAAACGCGTTATCGGCGATGCGTATTGGATTATCGCTGTAGGGATAGGGGGTATCCAGGTAGATAAACAGCGTGGCGTAATGACTGTCGTCGATAAATCGCTGTAACTGGGCGTCAACGAGGTTATGCCGACAGACGCTGGTCAGGTTCAGCAGGATGTGGGTGGGTTTGAAACCGGTCAGCAGCGGCAGGGCAGATGCCAGGCTGCTAGCGCATTTTATACTGCTGAAAGCATGGGGGGTAAAATAGCCGGCAATTCCCAGGCAGGTGTAGCCGCATTCGTCCACGACAAGTAGTTTCATGGTGACATCCTTGTGATAAAGCAAAATACATCGGGCATTACATCTGTAAAATAGGGGGAATGCCAACACTCTACAACTCGGAAATCCAGACTACAGTGCAAGCTTTTTCCGTGGCAAAGTGAACGTAGAGCGGATAGCGAGCCGCAAAGGGGTGAGCAACGAAAGTGGAATCAGCCTGCGCCGAGCGGTCGCAGGCGACGACAAACCTAATCAGTCGTGATTGAAACGGCGCAGCGCAAACGGCGATATGTCGAACGGAATGGTTTTATCCTGGGCGTACAATGCGGCAATTTCGCCCAACACGCTGGCAAACTTGAAACCATGGCCACTCAATCCGCTAATGACCATCATATTCGCGCAATCGGGCACGGTATCGATAATAAAGTCTTCATCGGGACTCATGTCGTAGGTACAGGCTTTGCCATGCAGACAGACGCCAACGCCCGCCAAATGCTGGCGCAGGAAGTTGAATACCTCGCTGCCGTCGCTGGCAATGCTGCCAAAAGGCGTGCGCTGGGCGGGATCGTCGATCGGCTGGCCGCCGTCATGTTTGCCGACTTTCAAACCGTCGTTATCGGCTGGGAAACCATAATAATGGCAGCCATCCTGCGCTTCCACGGTAAACGCCGGGAAGCGGTTGGTTTCGCTATAACGCCCATCCGCCTGATGCCAGGAGAAGACTTTACGCAATGGCGTTACCGGCAACTGCGGCAGCAATTTCTTCACCCAGGTGCCTGCGGCAACCACCACCTTGCGTGCCTGGAAGCGGCCTTCCGGCGTGGTAACTTCAACCCCGTCATCCATGGCCGCAACCGATGTTACCGCACAGTTGAACAGCTGGCTGCAGCCGGCATCTTTGGCAAGTTTGATATATTGGGCTATCGCCAGTTCGGCGCGCAAGAAACCGGCATCAGGTTCAAACACCGCCACGTAGTTTGACGGTACGCTGAATTCTGGCCAGCGTTGCTGGATTTCATCGGCGGTCAGCAATTGGCTATTGAGGCGGAAAGCGTGGGCGCTGTGGCGCGCGTTGGTGATAAATTCGGCATCGTGCGGGCCGATATTCAGCACGCCGCAGGCGTGGAACAGTTGTTCACCGCTGGTCAAGGCCAGGCCATTCCACAGCGCCTGTGCGCGCAGCACTAACGGCACGTACTTTTCACCCTCGCCATAGGCATGGCGAATAATCCGCGTATCACCGTGATGACTGCCGTTACTGTGTGGCGGAATGGCGCTGTCGATCATCAACACCTTTAACCCGGCCTGCGTTGCGTAATACCCCGCGGCGGCGCCTACCGAACCACTGCCCACCACGATCAAGTCATATTCCACGTCACCCTTCCTCACTGTTGCGCGTTGCTTATCGCCCCATAATAAAAGGTTGGTCTTATCAATGCATCCGTTGTTGCGGTAACAGCCAAAGAAAAAGCGCCAGGAGTGTGCGCCGGCGCTTTAGAGGTGAGTGATGGAAGCGTTAGTGTTTTTTACGATCAAGATCCTGGTAATCCGTTGATTCGATTTTGGCGATGCCGGCTTCTAGAATGTTAATAAGTTGTCGGGCGACATCGGTGGTTAACCAAAGCGTTCTGTCTACTTGGGCTTCTTCGGGCGTTTGGTCTAGTGAAGACAGGTAATGAAGGCGTATCATCATGGCGTCATAGACGTCGACAGTACTGATATCCCAACCAACAAGCGGGTGCGTCTGAATTACTTCATCATTTCTGTCCATAAAGACCCCTTATTGAGTAGTAACTAGCATGAGTAACTAACGAGGATCGATGCGGCTCATCATCATGAGGAGCATTTACAGTATACGCATACCCTCTGTAGGGTGTCGCTTTTCCTGCGTTTTTTTGTAAAAAAAATGCTCATTTGCGCAAAAAACAGGCGAAAGTGCTGTGGGCGGCCTAACGGGACTTGACGGCCAAGGCCGGCTGAAACCAGGCTCAGGGAGCCTCTTGTGGCGGTAGGGTAGTCGGCGGCTGGACGTGTTTTTCCAATTCGGCCGCCAGGTGGGCAAAGTGTTTTTGCGTTTCGCTATCCCGATTCTGATTTTGTGATTCGAGTTTTAAACTATGAATCAACAGCTGGTTGGCTTTGCTGTCCAGACCAAACGCCAGATAGGAGAATGCCACTTCCAGCACGCTCAATCGACGTTTTTGATCGGCGATCAACGCCAACAGTTCACCGAAGGTCATCGCTTCTTCGGGTTTTTCTTTGTCCGGGGCCATGCAACACACTCCTGTCAAACGTCGCCAGATACCATGGTTAATTACAGACCAGATATCAGGTTTATTCCAGCTGACTGGCGGGATTTGCGGCGTGGCGCAGAGACAAAAAAGCCGGAGAGCGACCCCCGGCAAAAACAGCATTGCAGTGTTATTCTGCGGTGAACCAATCGTCCGCGCTTTCCCAGGTTTCCTGTAGAATTTCGGCGATCAGATCCTTGTCCGTTTTGACGCCCCCGAGCACCGAAAGCCCGTTGGCGCCAGCATATCTCACCTGTACCACTGCGTCTGGGAACTGTCGATTTAGCCGTTTGCCCAATTCACCGCTCAAGGCTTCAATCGCCCCTGGCGGCAGCGGTCTGGTTTTATCTATGGTTACTTCAACACGCATCATTGCCCCCGAAGTCATTTACTGTGTATTTATACAGTCAATGACCTGCGGGAGCAAGAGGGCACGATAAAAAAATCAGCAGGCGGTGACTGACCAGTTAACGCTTTCTCCGGCGAGGAACGGCACGATGGATTCGTTGCCGAGGGCAATCTCTGCCGGCTGGGTTACCGGCACACGCTGTAGTTCGATAAAATCTTCGTTGACCGGCAAACCATAGAAGCGTGGGCCGTTCAGTGAGCAGAAGGCTTCCAGGTGCTGCAGCGCGCCAAGTTGATCGAATACCGTGGCATAGGCCGGCATGGCGCTTGGGGCGTTGAACACGCCGGCACAGCCGCAGCTCGACTCTTTCCGGTGTTTGGCATGCGGCGCGGAATCGGTACCCAGGAAGAATTGCTCACAGCCGCTGGCTACGGCATTGCGCAGCGCTTCCTGGTGAATGTTGCGTTTCAGGATCGGCAGACAGAACAGGTGGGGACGAATGCCGCCTACCAGCATATGGTTACGGTTGAACATCAGGTGTTGCGGGGTGATGGTCGCAGCAAGAAAACGATTGCCTTGTTGCACGTACTGAGCGGCTTCTTTGGTGGTGATATGTTCGAAGACAATTTTCAGTTCCGGGAAGTTGTGGCGAATTGGTTCCATGACGCTGTCAATGAAGCGTGCCTCACGGTCAAAAATATCGACGCCAGCATCGGTCACTTCACCGTGAATCAACAGCGGCATGCCAATCTTCTGCATTTGCTCCAGCAGCGGGTAGATGCCTCTCACGTCGCTGACGCCATGGTTGGAGTTGGTGGTGGCGTTGGCCGGATACAGCTTGGCGGCGGTGAATACGCCCTGGGCAAACCCATCGACCAGCACCGCGGCGTTCAGTGAATCGGTCAGGTAACAGGTCATCAGTGGGGTAAAATTATGGCCCTGCGGCACGGCAGCCAAAATACGCTCACGGTAGCGTTGCGCGGCTTCAATTGTGGTAATCGGCGGCGCCAGATTCGGCATCACAATCGCCCGGCCGAATACTTGACTGGTATAGGGCAGAACCGTTTTCAGCATGTCATCGTCACGCAGGTGGATATGCCAGTCGTCAGGGCGGCGAATTTTCAGGGCTTGAGGCTGTGCGGTCATGTTGCAAAACTCCGGCGGTCAGAAATACGTCAAAGTAAAAGCGAATAATGGGGATGTTATTCACGCCGGGGTGTAAGGATAAGCGGAAAGCGATTGCGATGCATCTGTTTGTTAATCGCAAGTTGAAAACAATCGGCCAACGGGCGCATAGTGATGAGGATCCGACTGTTTTGCCAACGGTATGGTTGGCTATCAAGTTATTAAGTATCAATGGGAGGTTGAAATGGAAGTTCGTGTGATTGCTACCTTGCAAGCCAAGGCTGAATTTTTTGATGCGGTAAATGATGCGGTGCATCAGATCGTCGAGGCCAGCCGCCAGGAGCAGGGTAATTTGCAGTACGATCTGCACCGGGATCTGGACCAGCCGGGCGCGTTTGTCTTCTTTGAGCGCTGGGCTAACGCCGAGGCACTGGAAAAACACAATGCCACTGCGCACTTCACGCAGTTTGTCGCTCAGATCGATGGCAAACTCGAGGTGCTGGACATCAAGCGGCTAGCGAAAATTGCCTGAGATATTGGCCACAAGCGATAAAAAAACCCGCCGATTGGCGGGTTTTTTATTGCTTGGATTAACTTAATCGTTAACCGGCTGCGGCTTGGTGGCTGGTGCCGTTGCCGTGGTGGCTGCGGCATGCCCGCCGGCAGAGCCTTTACCTTCGAAGTTGAAGGCAGGGCGGTGCCAGTCGCTTTGCTTCGGCGCTTCCGGCTGATAAGCCGGCGCTGGCGCTTTGGTCATCGGTGCGCTGGCGATATGCTTGTACAGCGTCGCGCCATGCGTTTCCTTAACCGCCGCCGTGGCGACGGCCACAGCCGGTTCAGCAACCGCTGGCGCTTCATCGACCACCATCTCAGCTTGGGCAACCACCGGTTCGGTCACCGGCTGTGGCGCGGGCTCAACCGGCGCTTCAACCACGGTGTCGGCAACGGTTTCATCCGCCGCGTGTTCTGCCGGCGTCGCCGCTACGGTTTCAACCGCCGGGGCCAATTCAGCGTCAGCCGCTGGCGCAGGCTGAGCGTCGACCGATTCGATAGGCTCTGGCGCTGCGGCCGGGGCGCTATCTTCGGCGCTGGTTGCTGCCTGGCTAACCGGGGTCTCAGCGGTTTCCGCCACGTCCTCGGCCAGTTGGCTATTGATTACCGGTTCGGCCGTTGCCGGCTCGGCAGCAATCTGCTGCGTTGCTGCTGGCGCCGTTTCGGTTTCAACGGTTGGCTGCTCGGCGGTTGCCTGAACCACTTCGCTGGCGTCAGCCACCCGTGGCGCAGCAACGCTGGCTGCCGCTACCGCGTCGTTGGTCATAACGTTTTCAGCAGCAATATTGGTCGCTTCGGCAGTGGCTTCGGCTTCTTCTACCGCTGAAATCGCTTGCGTGACAGGGTAACTGACCCATACTTTGCCAGAGGCCATTTCAGGCGACACGAAAGCGCCAGCCAGAGGCATTGGCGACTGGGTAGGGTAACGTTCATCACGGTAACGGCGACGACGCTGACCGCTGACGCGCAGATGGCGCGGTGAGCGGCGTGAACGACGCGGCATACCGTTTTCACCGTTGCGTGCTTCACCCTGTGCTTCATCTTCAGGCGACGCTGCGACGGTTTCCGGCAACAGTTTCACGCTGTCTTCCGCTGTCGAAGTTGGCTTCACTGCGTCGGTTTTTGGTGCCAACAGCTCTTCCGCTGCACTCTGCAGTTCTTCTTCTGCGGACTGAATGCGGACACGCTGCGTCAACTGACGACGTTGACGGCGCTGCGCCGGCTGCTGATGACGATCGTCCTGATCTTCATCGGTTGCTGCTGCCACAGGCGCTTCAACGCTTTCCAGCGCCTTCACTTCCTGCTGAGCCTGACGTTTTTCTTCCTGACGGCGACGTTGGCGTTCGGCACGCTGTTCACGGCGTTGCTGCTGTTCTTCGCGCTGCGCCTTGGCGGCTTCTTCCGACTGAGCTTCGGCGGCAACCGGCGCGTTTTGCGCTGCGTTGCGACGGTTACGGCGCTGCTCGTCACGCGACTCGCGAGGTTCGCGCGCTTCGCGATTATCGCGGCCTTCGCCACGTTCTCTACGTTCGCCACGTTCTGGACGTTCACCACGCTCGTTACGGTCACCACGCTCGTTACGGTCACCGCGTTCGTTACGGTCACCGCGTTCGCCGCGATCTTTGCGGCCGGCGCCTTGACGGCGTTGGCCACGACGATCCTGACGACGGTTTTCGCTGTTTTCAGCTTTCGGCGTTTCAGCCGGTTTTTCTTCTACCGCCGGTTGTTCATCCGCGGCGAACAGTGCTTTCAGACCACCGAACAGACGACCCAGCAGGCCGGGTTTGACAGCAGCTGGCGCCGTTTGCTTGGCGACCGCGGCAGGTTTGGCCACTGCCACGGTTTCTTGCGCCGGCGGTGGGGCATCGGCAGCCAGAGAGAAGGAGGCCAGCGCCGGTTGTTCGGGACGTTTGCGCTCCATTGGCGCATCTTCCAGCGGCTGAGCCATCTCTTCTTCGTGCAGTTTCGGCAGCAGGTAGCTCAGGGTTGGGGTTTCTTCGCCTTTGCGCACGCGCAATACCGAATAATGTGGCGTTTGCATCTGATCGTTTGGCACGATGATGGCTTTAACGCCGCCCTGACGCTTTTCAATGGCGCTGACGGATTCACGTTTTTCGTTCAGCAGGTAAGATGCCACCTGAACCGGCACGATAGCGTGAACTTCTTTGGTGTTTTCTTTCAGCGCTTCTTCTTCGATCAGGCGCAGAATGGACAGTGCCAACGACTCGTTGTCACGCACGGTACCGGTGCCGTTACAGCGCGGGCAGACGTGATGGCTGGATTCGCCAAGCGACGGGCTGAGGCGTTGACGGGACATCTCAAGCAGGCCAAAGCGGGAAATGCGGCCAATCTGGATACGTGCACGGTCCTGACGGACGGCATCGCGCAGACGGTTTTCCACTTCGCGCTGGTGGCGTACCGGCGTCATGTCAATGAAGTCGATGACGATCAGGCCGCCGAGGTCACGCAAGCGCAACTGGCGAGCGATTTCATCAGCCGCTTCCAGGTTGGTATTGAACGCGGTTTCTTCAATATCGCCACCGCGGGTTGCACGCGCGGAGTTGATATCAATGGCGGTCAGAGCTTCGGTGGTATCGATAACAATCGAACCGCCGGAAGGCAGACGCACTTCGCGCTGGAAGGCCGACTCAATTTGCGATTCGATCTGGTAATGGCTGAACAGCGGAATTTCACCACTGTACAGTTTGATTTTGCTGCTGAAATCTGGACGGCCCAGCGCGGCAATGTGCTCTTTCGCCAGGTCGAGAATTTTCGGGTTGTCGATCAGGATTTCGCCAATGTCCGGGCGCAGATAATCGCGGAATGCACGCACGATAACGTTGCTTTCCTGATGGATCAGGAAGGGTGCAGGACGGCCTTCGGCGGCTTTCTTGATGGCATCCCAGTGCTTGAGACGGAATGACAGATCCCATTGCAGCGCTTCGGCAGATTTGCCGACGCCCGCGGTGCGGACAATCAGGCCCATGCCGTCGGGTAATTGCAGCGAGGATAACGCTTCTTTCAGTTCGGTGCGGTCGTCACCTTCGATACGGCGAGAAATACCGCCGGCACGCGGGTTGTTCGGCATCAACACCAGGTAACTGCCTGCCAGGCTGATGAAGGTGGTCAAGGCGGCGCCTTTGTTGCCACGTTCTTCTTTATCAACCTGTACGATGACTTCCTGGCCTTCGCGCAGCACATCTTTGATGTTAGGGCGGCCATGGGAGGAATAATTGCTAGGGAAGTATTCGCGGGCGATTTCTTTAAGGGGGAGGAAACCATGTCGTTCTGCGCCGTAATCTACGAATGCAGCTTCAAGACTTGGTTCAATGCGGGTGATTTTGCCTTTGTAAATATTCGCCTTTTTCTGTTCATGACCCGGGCTTTCAATGTCCAAATCATACAGCCGCTGTCCATCTACTAGGGCAACACGCAACTCTTCCTGCTGAGTTGCGTTAATCAACATTCTTTTCATCTTAACTTACTCGTTATTTTTTACATTATCGACAGAGCTGCGGGCAAAAATATCCGTCATACTTCAGGCAGTTTCTGCATTGACGGCGCTTTCTCACCCCCGTCGCACCGGTGTCGATGCGCCTGGAGACTCGTTCAGTTGCCGTCTTTATGCAACCTGATTTATTAAGGGTATAACCTCATGGCCGGGTTAAACCGAAAGCCCCGTGTCTTCTCGCAAAGCCGTCAACCTCACGGTTGTCGCCTGCATAGGGGCGCATTATCTCGGTAAGCCTGCGTTTCTTTGTGAATGCAGCGCTTTTGAGTCAGGGAATAGTCTCTGATTTACGTCGACAGATCTGATTCCATTTTACCGGCCAAGCTGCAACCCGCAGCCCGCTAATTGTTTGATTTCACATTACGTCTTACGCCATTGCTGCGTTTTTGTGCTACCAGACAAACTTTATAATTCCGCAATTTCCCTTGTTTTAACGAGAATCAAGGCGGAAAGTGACCTCATTATTCCACTGCTGATACCGTTATAGCAAGGTGACTTTTTCTTAACTGCGGAAGAAATCGCAAACGATCAAACCGGCTTGCTGCCTTATTGTTCGCCGCGATCAATTCCACCGTCAGAGTGACAGTTAAGCACATAAAAAGAGGTGGCGCTATTTACGCGCTGTATTTAGAATCTCGCCCCATGAAAACGAACAATCCCGCAGTACAACTGATCACGATTTCTGACGATGAAGCGGGTCAGCGAATCGACAACTTTCTCCTTGCCCGCCTGAAAGGCGTGCCGAAGAGTATGATTTACCGCATCGTGCGCAAGGGCGAGGTGCGGGTGAACAAAGGCCGCATCAAGGCCGAATACAAGCTGGCCGCCGGCGACGTGGTTCGCGTGCCGCCGGTGCGGGTGGCCGAGCGTGAAGAAGCGCCGGTGTCCGCCAAACTGGATAAAGTGGCGGCGTTGGCCAATTGCATCCTGTACGAAGATGATCACCTGTTACTGCTGAACAAACCCTCCGGCACCGCCGTGCACGGTGGCAGCGGCTTGAGCTTTGGCGTCATCGAAGGGTTGCGCGCGCTGCGACCGGAAGCGCGCTTCCTGGAGCTGGTGCATCGGCTGGATCGCGATACCTCCGGCGTATTGCTGGTGGCGAAGAAGCGCTCGGCGCTGCGTTCGCTGCATGAGCAACTGCGGCTGAAGGGGATGCAAAAGGATTACCTGGCGCTGGTGCGCGGTCAGTGGCAATCGCATTGCAAAGCGGTGCAGGCGCCGTTGCTGAAGAACATTCTGCAAAGCGGTGAGCGCATCGTGCGCGTCAGCAGCGAAGGTAAACCGTCGGAAACCCGCTTTAAGGTGGAAGAGCGGTTTGAACATGCCACCTTGGTGAAGGCCAGCCCGATTACCGGCCGCACCCATCAGATCCGCGTCCATACTCTACATGCCGGGCATCCCATTGCCTTTGACGATCGCTATGGCGATCGCGAGTTCGATCGTCAGTTGGCCGGCACCGGCCTCAAGCGGCTATTCCTGCATGCGGCGGCGTTGCGTTTTGAGCACCCGGGCACCGGCGAAACGCTGCGTATCGAAGCGCCGATGGACGACGAACTGCGTCATTGCCTGCAAGTGCTGCGCAAGCAGGCGCAGAAGTAACATCAGGTTTATCCCAGCGGGTCGAGTCCTTCGGCCCGCAGCATCTCCAGCAGTGCGATCAGCGGCAGTCCGACCAGCGTGTTCGGGTCGCGGCCTTCCAATCGGTCAAACAGGGCAATGCCCAATCCTTCGCTTTTAAAGCTGCCGGCGCAATTGAGCGGCTGCTCACGTTGCACGTAAGCGGCGATTTCCGCCTCGGTGAGGGGGCGGAAATGGACGTGAAACGGTTCGCATAACGCCTGCAGATGCCCACTGCGGCTGTTGTACAGCGCCAGGCCGGTATAAAAGGTGACGCGTTTGCCGCTGGCCTGACGCAATTGCGCACGGGCATTGTCTTCGCTATGTGGCTTGCCGCTAATGCGGCCATCCAGCACGCATACCTGATCGGAGCCGATGATCAGATGGTCCGGGTAGGCCGACGACAACGCCTGCGCCTTGGCGGCAGCCAGGCGCAGCACCAGTGCGTCGGGGCTTTCGCCGGCCAGCGGGCTTTCATCAACCTGCGGCGCAGCGCAGATAAAGGGCAGTTGCAGCTTCTCCAGCAGCAGTTTGCGGTAAGGGGACGTCGAGGCTAACAGTAATCTCTGCATAAATTTTTTCGTAAACCGTAGCGTATTTGGTAGCAGCATCTTAAACTGTCGGCCGCTGTGGAAGCGAATATTGGTGAAAGGTGCCGTTTTACGGCCTTTTTCTTTGACTCTACGTCGTTACAAAGTTAATATGCGCGCCCTATGCAAAAGGTAAAATTACCCTTGACCATTGATGCGGTACGTACCGCTCAGAAACGCCTGGACTATGTTGGTGTCTATGCGCCTGAGCAGGTTACACGTGTTGCCGACTCCGTGGTCAGTGTGGATGGCGATGTTCAGGTGTCGTTGTCGTTTGATATTGACAACCAACGCCTGGCGGTGATTACAGGGCAAGCGGACGTCGCGGTAACGCTGATGTGCCAGCGCTGTGGAGTCCCGTTTGAACATCACGTTCACACAACATATTGTTTTAGCCCGGTCGTCAATGATGAGCAGGCTGAGGCATTACCGGAAGCGTACGAACCGATCGAAGTTGACGAGTTTGGCGAAGTCGATCTGTTGGCAATGATTGAAGATGAAATTATTCTTTCGCTGCCAGTCGTTCCGGTACATGAATCTGAACACTGTGAAGTGTCCGAAGCGGACATGGTATTTGGCAAACTGCCTGCAGAGGCGGAGAAACCGAATCCGTTTGCCGTATTAGCCAGTTTAAAGAAAAGTAATTGAGGAGTAAGGTCCATGGCCGTACAACAGAACAAACCAACCCGTTCCAAGCGTGGCATGCGTCGTTCACACGATGCGCTGACCACGACTACTTTGTCTGTAGACAAAGTATCCGGTGAAACTCACCGTCGTCACCACATCACTGCCGACGGTTTCTACCGCGGTCGCAAGGTTATCGGCTAAGTAGCGGTACCTTGACTCGTCTAACCCTGGCGTTAGATGCAATGGGCGGGGACTTCGGTCCCTGCGTCACAGTGCCTGCTTCATTGCAGGCACTGGCCTCTAATTTACAGCTTCATCTCCTGCTGGTCGGCGATCCCGACGCCATCTCCCCCTTACTTGCCAAAGCCGATCCGATTCTTTTGGAGCGTCTGCAAGTCGTGCCCGCCGAGTCAGTCATTGCCGGTGACGCCAAGCCTTCACAAGCAATACGCGCCAGCCGCGGCACCTCCATGCGTATCGCGCTGGAGCTGATTAAGCAGGGCGAGGCGCAGGCATGCGTCAGTGCGGGCAATACCGGGGCGCTGATGGGGTTGGCCAAGATGTTGATCAAGCCGCTGGACGGCATCGAGCGGCCAGCGTTGATGACGGTGATTCCCAACCAGCAGCGCAGCAAGACGGTGGTGCTGGATCTGGGCGCCAACGTGGAGTGCGACAGCACCATGCTGGTGCAGTTCGCCGTGATGGGCGCCGTTATGGCGGAAGAGGTGGTGGGCATTGCGCAACCGCGCGTGGCGCTGCTGAACATCGGCGAAGAAGAGACCAAAGGTCTGGATAATATCCGCGAAGCGGCCGCTGTTTTAAGAAAAACTCCGACAATCAACTATATTGGTTATCTGGAAGGAAACGATCTGCTCACCGGTAAAACCGATGTCATGGTCTGCGACGGCTTTGTTGGCAACGTCACGCTGAAGACCATGGAGGGTGTGATAAGGCTGTTTTTATCTTTGCTGAAATCCTCCGGCGACGGTGGTAAGCAGGCGTGGTGGTTAAAATTGTTGGGCCGTTGGTTACAAAAAAGAGTGGCCAGGCGTTTCGGTCACTTGAACCCCGACCAGTATAATGGTGCATGTCTGTTAGGATTGCGGGGCACCGTAATCAAGAGCCACGGCGCGGCGAACCAACGCGCGTTCGCGGTCGCCATCGAACAGGCTGTGCAGGCGGTGCAGCGGCAAGTCCCTGACAGGATTGCGGCGCGCCTTGAGGCTGTATTACCCAAGAGTGACTGATCGTACATGTATACAAAGATTCTCGGTACGGGGAGTTATTTACCCGTACAAGTGCGCACCAATGCTGATTTGGAAAAAATGGTGGATACCTCTGACGAGTGGATCGTCACGCGTACCGGTATCCGTGAACGCCGTATCGCAGCCGCAGACGAAACGGTTGCGACCATGGGCTTCGAGGCAGCAAAACATGCGCTGGAAATGGCCGGCGTGGCGAAAGAAGATCTTGGTCTGATCATTGTTGCGACCACGACCTCGAGCCATGCTTTCCCAAGTTCAGCCTGCCAGATTCAGCAAATGCTGGGCGTCAAGGACTGTGCGGCCTTCGATTTGGCTGCGGCCTGCGCCGGTTTTACCTATGCGCTGAGCGTGGCCGATCAATACATCAAGAACGGTGCGGTGAAGCATGCGCTGGTGATCGGCGCCGACGTGCTGTCTCGCACCCTCGATCCTGACGACCGCGGCACCATCATCCTGTTTGGCGATGGCGCCGGGGCGGTCTTGCTGGGCGCTTCCGAGCAGCCGGGCATTTTGTCTACTCACCTGCATGCCGATGGCAGTTACGGCGGGTTGCTGACGCTGCCGTATAAAGATCGCCAGCAGCAGGAGAAACCGGCCTACGTCACCATGGCGGGCAATGAAGTCTTTAAGGTTGCGGTTACGGAACTGGCGCACATCGTTGATGAAACGCTGGCAGCCAACAATCTGGATCGCAGCGAGCTGGACTGGTTGGTGCCGCATCAGGCCAACCTGCGCATTATCAGCGCGACGGCAAGAAAACTGGGTATGGGGATGGACAAGGTGGTCGTGACGCTCGATCGTCACGGTAATACCTCTGCCGCCTCGGTACCGGCAGCGCTGGATGAAGCGGTGCGCGACGGGCGGATCCAACGCGGTCAACTGGTATTGCTTGAAGCATTTGGCGGCGGCTTTACCTGGGGCTCGGCGCTGGTTCGTTTCTGATTAACAGGAAGAAAAAATGACGCAATTTGCAATGGTATTTCCTGGCCAGGGGTCACAGACCGTTGGCATGCTGGCCGAGTTGGCCACCCAGTATCCTGTAGTTGAACAGACCTTCGCCGAGGCGTCTGATGCCCTGGGTTACGACCTGTGGCAACGGGTGCAGCAGGGGCCGGCCGAAGAACTGAATAAAACCTGGCAGACGCAGCCTGCGTTGTTGGCGGCGTCGGTCGCCATTTTCCGCGTTTGGCAGCAACAGGGCGGGAAAATGCCGGCGTTGATGGCTGGCCATAGCCTTGGTGAATATTCCGCGCTGGTATGTGCGGGCGTACTGGATTTTAAGGCGGCAATCCGTCTGGTCGAGCTGCGCGGAAAACTGATGCAGGAAGCGGTGCCAGTCGGCACCGGCGCCATGTATGCCATTATTGGCCTGGATAACGACGCTATCGCCAAGGCGTGTGAAGAATCTGCCCAGGGCGAGGTGGTTGCACCGGTGAATTTCAACTCACCCGGCCAGGTGGTGATTGCCGGCAACAAGGACGCGGTAGAGCGTGCCGGTGCTGCCTGTAAAGCCGCTGGTGCCAAGCGTGCGCTGCCGTTACCGGTTAGCGTACCTTCGCATTGTGCGTTAATGAAACCGGCGGCAGACAAGCTGGCCGAGGCGTTGAAAGACGTCACCTTCAACGCACCGCAGATCCCGGTGATCAACAACGTCGACGTGCGCAGCGAAACCGATCCGCAAGCGATCCGCAGCGCGCTGGTTCGCCAGTTGTTCAGCCCGGTGCGCTGGACCGAAAGCGTAGAATTCATTGCGGCGCAGGGCGTCGACTCGCTGCTGGAGGTCGGTCCGGGCAAAGTGCTCACCGGCCTGACCAAACGCATTGTCGACACCCTGACGGCAGCGGCGGTTAACGACCCAGCCAGCCTGTCAGCGGCGCTTGAACAATAAAGAGGAAAACAATGAGCTTCGAAGGAAAAATTGTTCTGGTCACCGGCGCAAGCCGCGGTATTGGCCGGGCTATTGCAGAATCGTTTGTTGCGCGTGGCGCAAAAGTTATCGGTACCGCGACCAGTGAAAAGGGCGCGGAAGCCATCAGCGACTATCTGGGCGCAAACGGCAAAGGGGTTATGTTAAACGTTGTTGATGCTCAATCAATCGACAGCGTGCTGGCATCGATTCGTGCGGAATTTGGCGAAATCGACATTTTAGTGAATAATGCCGGCATTACGCGTGATAACCTGCTGATGCGTATGAAAGACGATGAGTGGCAGGATATTCTTGATACTAATCTGACTTCCGTATTCCGTCTGTCAAAAGCGGTAATGCGAGCTATGATGAAAAAGCGGTTTGGCCGGATCATCACCATCGGTTCCGTTGTCGGAACCATGGGCAACGCAGGGCAGGCTAACTACGCGGCGGCTAAAGCCGGCTTGATTGGTTTTAGCAAATCTTTGGCACGTGAAGTTGCTTCTCGTGGCATTACGGTCAACGTCGTGGCTCCTGGCTTTATTGAGACGGACATGACACGGGCGTTGACAGAAGATCAACGTGCAGGCATTTTGACATCGGTTCCAGCCAATCGGCTGGGTGATGCTAAAGAAATCGCCAGCGCTGTTGCATTTTTAGCCTCTGATGAGGCTGGCTATATCACCGGTGAAACATTGCATGTCAATGGCGGCATGTACATGATTTAAAAAATGCGAAAACTATTTGCGTTATTTGGGGTAAAAACCGCAAAATAGCGTAAAATCGTGGTTTGACCAGCCGGGATTTAGTTGCATCTTTTTCAACATTTTATACACTACGAAAACCATCGCGAAAGCGAGTTTTGATAGGAAATTTAAGAGTATGAGCACTATCGAAGAACGCGTTAAGAAAATCATTGTTGAGCAACTGGGTGTTAAACAGGAGGAAGTGGTAAACACTGCTTCTTTCGTTGAAGATCTGGGTGCTGATTCTCTTGACACTGTTGAGCTGGTAATGGCGCTGGAAGAAGAATTCGATACCGAAATTCCAGACGAAGAAGCTGAGAAAATCACTACTGTTCAGGCAGCTATTGATTTCATCAACAACAACCAGCAGTAAGCGAACATATCTAGGCGGTCACTCGACCGCCTAAGTTTTTTCTATCTCTAGTGTCATATTTTCCCTCCTTGGAGGACAAACGTGTCTAAGCGTCGAGTAGTTGTGACCGGACTGGGCATGTTGTCTCCTGTCGGCAATACGGTAGAGTCCACATGGAACGCTCTTCTTGCCGGTCAGAGTGGCATCAGCCTGATCGAACATTTCGATACTACTGCCTATGCAACGCGTTTTGCTGGCTTGGTAAAGAATTTTAACGTTGAGGATTTCATCTCTCGCAAAGATGCGCGCAAGATGGACCTCTTCATTCAGTACGGCATCGCCGCCGGCATGCAGGCCATGCAGGACGCCGGGTTGGATATCACCGAGGCCAACGCCGGCCGTATTGGCGCCGCTATTGGCTCCGGCATTGGCGGCCTGGGTCTGATTGAAGAAAACCACAGTTCTCTGGTCAACGGCGGCCCGCGTAAAATAAGCCCGTTCTTTGTGCCGTCCACCATCGTCAACATGATTGCCGGTCACCTGACCATCATGTATGGCATGCGTGGTCCGAGCATTTCGATCGCCACGGCCTGTACCTCAGGCGTGCATAACATTGGCCATGCCGCGCGTATCATTGCTTACAATGATGCCGACGTTATGCTGGCCGGTGGGGCAGAAAAAGCCAGTACCCCATTGGGCGTCGGCGGTTTCGGTGCAGCGCGCGCGCTGTCCACCCGCAACGACAACCCGCAGGCGGCAAGCCGTCCATGGGACAAAGACCGTGACGGTTTCGTACTGGGCGACGGCGCAGGCATGATGGTGCTCGAAGAGTACGAACACGCCAAAAAACGCGGTGCAAAAATTTACGCAGAAGTTGTCGGCTTTGGTATGAGCAGCGATGCCTACCACATGACCTCACCACCGGAAAACGGCGCTGGTGCGGCATTGGCAATGGAGCACGCGTTGAAAGACGCCGGTGTGACAACGTCACAAGTTGGTTATATCAATGCGCACGGTACCTCAACGCCAGCCGGTGACAAAGCGGAAGCGCAAGCGGTCAAATCGGTGTTTGGTGCCGATGCGGCACGGGTGATGGTCAGCTCGACCAAATCGATGACCGGCCACCTGTTGGGTGCTGCAGGTGCGATTGAATCGATCTTCACCGTGCTGGCGCTGCGCGATCGGGCGGTTCCACCGACCATCAACCTGGATAACCCGGATGAAGGTTGCGAGCTGGACTTTGTACCGCACGAGGCGCGTCAGGTAACCGATTTGGAATACACCCTGTGTAACTCCTTCGGTTTTGGCGGCACCAACGGCTCGCTGATTTTCCGTCGCGTTTAAACGTCGTTTGGTCTGTCTCTGGAAGCCCGGTCTTGCACCGGGCTTTTTTTATGCCACGCCAGGCCAACTGGCAGCTGTGCCTGTTATTCTGTCATCAAAGCCGAAACTCGCAGGGGGAGAGATGTACTGGATTAATGGGCAACAACACGATGCGCTGGCGCCAAGCGATCGCGGGCTGCAGTTCGGTGACGGCTGTTTCACTACCGCGCGGGTGGTTGACGGACAAATCGACCTGTTGCCGTGGCATATCGAGCGGATGCAGCAGGCGGCGCAGCGATTGATGTTGCCGCATACCGATTGGCCGGCCCTGGAGCTGGAAATGCGTCACGCGGCAGAATCTATCCCGCTAGGCGTGGTCAAAGCGATACTGACACGCGGCAGCGGTGGCCGTGGTTACAGCCCGCAAGGGTGCAGTCATGCGACGCGCATTGTGTCGCGCAGCGCCTATCCACAGCATTATCTGCGTTTGCGTGAACGGGGGATCCGTTTGGCGCTCAGCCCGGTGCCATTGGCGCGCAGCCCGCTGTTAGCCGGCCTGAAACACCTTAACCGTCTGGAGCAGGTGCTGATTCGCGCGCATCTTGACCAGACTGACGCCGACGAGGCGCTGGTGCTTGACACTGCCGGGTTGCTGGTGGAATGCTGTGCGGCTAATTTGTTCTGGCGTAAGGGAAAGGCGGTTTACACGCCGGATCTTGGCCAGGCGGGAGTAGCTGGCCTGATGCGCCGTCGGGTGATGGCGCTGCTGGCGGGCAGCGAATATGCGCTGTATTGCGTCAGCGAGCCGCTGACTACCCTGGCCGATGCCGACGAGGTGTTGGTGAGCAATGCACTGATGCCTTTGCTGCCGGTTAATATGGCGCATCAGTGGCATTATCACTCGCGCCGGTTATACGATTTTTTAAGCCCACACTGTTGACCATGGCTGATTGATGAAGAGAAAAAAACTGAAGATTGTTTCGTTAGTGATTGTTCTGGCGTTGGCCCTGCTGTTTTGGGGTTACCAGAAGGTTGAGCGCTTTGCCGATACGCCGTTGGCGATTCAGCAGGAAGCGATCTTCAAACTGCCTGCCGGCACCGGCCGCGTGGCGCTGGAAGGTCTGCTGGTACGTGACAAATTGATTCGTTCCGGAAAATGGTTCCCCTGGTTGTTGAAGCTTGAACCTGAGCTGGCTGAATTCAAGGCCGGTACTTATCGCTTCACGCCGGGCATGACGGTGCGCCAGATGCTGGAACTGTTGGCCAGCGGCAAGGAAGCGCAATTCAGCGCCCGTTTTATCGAGGGCTCCCGTCTGAGTGACTGGCTGCAAGTGTTGCAGCAATCCCCATATCTGAAACACACGCTAGCCGGCAAGAGTGAGGCGCAAATCGCCGAGGCGCTCGGCCTGCCGGCAGACGTTAAGCCTGAAGGGCGCTTATATCCCGATACCTATGCCTATACCGCCGGTATGACCGATATTGCCTTGCTCAAGCGTGCACATTTGCGCATGGTAAAGTCTCTGGAAGATGCATGGCAGGGGCGCGATACGTCGTTGCCTTATAAAACACCAGAACAGCTGTTGACCATGGCATCGATCGTTGAAAAAGAAACCGCCGTGCCAGAAGAGCGCACCAAAGTCGCCTCGGTGTTCGTCAACCGTATGCGTATCGGCATGCGGCTGCAAACCGATCCGACGGTCATTTATGGTATGGGCGCAGGGTATAATGGCAATATCAGCCGCAAGGATCTGGAAACGCCGACACCTTATAATACTTATGTGATCAATGGATTGCCGCCAACGCCGATCGCCATGCCGAGCCAGGCGTCGCTGGAGGCCGCCGCGCACCCGGCTAAAACCCCTTATCTGTATTTTGTTGCCGACGGCAAGGGCGGCCATACCTTTACCACTAACCTGGCGAGCCACAATAAGGCGGTGCGCCTTTACCGTCAGGCGTTGAAGGAAAAGAATGAACAGTAAATTCGTGGTTATTGAAGGGCTGGAAGGCGCGGGCAAAACCACTGCACGCGACACCGTGGTCGATGTATTGCGCCAGCATGGTATCAACGACATCGTTTTCACCCGCGAACCGGGCGGTACGCCGTTGGCGGAAAAGCTGCGCGATCTGTTCAAGCGCGGTTACCAAGGTGAGCTGCCGACCATCAAGGCTGAAGTGCTGATGCTGTACGCCGCGCGCGTACAACTGGTGGAAACGGTGATCAAGCCGGCGTTGGCACGTGGCGCCTGGGTGGTCGGCGATCGGCACGATCTGTCATCACAGGCTTACCAGGGCGGTGGCCGCGGCGTGGATCAGCGCCTGATGGCATCGTTGCGCGATACCGTATTGGGTGATTTTCGCCCCGATTTAACGCTCTATCTTGATTTACCGCCGCTGGTCGGGCTACAGCGGGCACAGGCGCGCGGTGCGCTGGATCGTATCGAACAGGAAGCCTTGCCATTCTTTGAACGTACTCGCGCTCGCTATCAGCAACTGGCGGCAGCGGATGCAACGATAATCACCATTGATGCGGCACAACCGCTGGAGCAGGTGACGGGTGATATAGGCCGTTGCGTTGCTGCGTGGCTGCAACAACAGGAACACGCCTGATGAATTGGTATCCGTGGCTGAATGCGCCCTACCGTCAACTGATCGCACAATATGCCGGCGGGCGCGGGCATCACGCGCTGCTGCTGCATGCGGCGGCCGGCAATGGTGATGACGCGCTGGTCTATGGCATTAGCCGCTGGCTGATTTGCCAGCAACGCAACGGCGAAAAAAGCTGCGGTACCTGTCATTCCTGTCGGTTGATGCTGGCGGGTAATCACCCGGATTATCATGTACTGGCGCCGGAAAAGGGCAAAAGCAGCCTGGGGATCGAGCCAATTCGCCAGGTTATTGAAACGCTATATTCGCATGCGCAGCAGGGGGGGCGCCAAGGTTGTCTGGCTGGCGCAGGCCGAAGCGCTGACCGAAGCGGCGGCCAATGCGCTGTTGAAAACCCTGGAAGAACCGCCAGCCAATACCTATTTCCTGCTGGGTTGCCGAGAGCCTTCGCGCCTGCTGGCCACGCTGCGCAGCCGCTGTTTTTACTGGCATCTCAACAGTCCCGACGAACAGCTCAGCCTGCAATGGTTGAATCGGCAGGCGGTGGGCAATCCGACCGATTGCCTGACGGCGCTGCGACTGCACGACGGCGCGCCTATTGCCGCCGAGCAATTGCTGCAACCGGAACGTTGGCAACAACGCAGCGCGCTGTGCGGCGTGCTGCATGATGCGCTACTGGGCCAGGACATGCTGGCACTGTTGCCGGTGTTGAATCACGACAACGTGGCAGAGCGTCTACACTGGCTGTGTAGTCTTCTGATCGATGCCATGAAGTGGCAGCAGGGCGCGGCGGGCTTTGTGCTCAACCAGGACCGGTTGCCGTTGGTACAGCAACTGGCCACGCGGCTCAGCGCTGCGTCATTGCAACACATCGTTCAACAATGGTTGCACTGTCGACATCAATTGCTCAGCGTGGTTGGCGTTAACCGCGAACTGCTGCTGACCGAACAGTTACTTAGCTGGGAGCAGATGTTTGCCTCTGCCGGCTATTCTCACCCTCATTCGCTGTAAAAGAGTTAAATATTATGTTGTTAGTAGATTCTCATTGCCATCTTGACAGCCTGGACTACCAAACGCTGCACCAAAATGTGGACGACGCACTGGCAAAGGCCAAAGCGCGTGACGTTGGCTTTTTCCTGGCGGTGGCCACCACCTTGCCGGGGTATCGGGCAATGACCGATCTGATCGGGCCGCGCGCCGATGTGGCGTTTTCCTGTGGGGTACACCCGCTGAATCTGGACGACGGCTACGATTATGACGAACTGCGTCAGCTGGCGGCGGCGGAGCAGGTGGTAGCGCTGGGAGAAACCGGGCTGGATTATTTTTATCAAAAAGACAACTGGGCGCTGCAACAGGAATCCTTCCGTCAACACATCCGTATTGGCCGCGATCTGAATAAACCGGTGATCGTCCATACGCGTGATGCGCGTGAAGATACGCTGCGGATCCTGCGAGAAGAGCAAGCGCAAGAGTGCGGCGGCGTGCTGCACTGCTTTACCGAAGATCGGGCAACGGCACAAGCGCTGCTGGATCTCGGTTTTTATATCTCCTTCTCCGGTATTGTCACTTTCCGCAATGCCGAGCAACTGCGTGACGCAGCGCGTTATGTGCCGCTGGATCGTATGCTGGTGGAAACGGATTCACCTTACCTGGCGCCGGTTCCACACCGTGGTAAAGAAAACCAACCCGCGTATGTGCGCGATGTGGCTGAATACCTGGCTGTTTTGAAAGGCGTAAGCCTTGAGACGCTGGCAGAGACCACCACCGCCAATTTTTCACGCTTATTTCACCTCGAACTCTGATCCTTGGCCTAGGCTTAGGGGACAGTCACCGATCGCATCTTTTTTTTTAAGCTCGTAATTAATTACTGAAACGGGTAATGTTCATCGCCGTTTTAGGTCGGGCAATGTGCATTTTTTCATCTTTTTTTACAAAAAAATGCGCTTTTAAGAAAAATGCCGCGTCTTATTGGGCGAAACGTGACTGTCATCAAACATTACGCAGGCTATTTATTTTACTCTGGCGTAAAAATTCAAGGGGTGCTCAGACACCCTGAATTGCAGGGGATTTTCTCCCCCCCTTGCAACGCGAAAATTCGCGCGAAGAAGTAGCAAAGCACTATTACTCAGGAGCACACTCAACTATGTTCAAGAACGCATTTGCAAACCTGCAAAAAGTAGGTAAATCGCTAATGCTGCCGGTATCCGTACTGCCTATCGCAGGTATTCTGCTGGGCGTCGGTTCCGCCAATTTTAGCTGGCTACCGGCGGTAGTCTCTCACGTGATGGCGGAAGCGGGCGGGTCGGTATTCGCCAATATGCCGTTGATTTTCGCTATCGGTGTGGCGCTCGGCTTCACCAATAACGACGGCGTCTCTGCATTGGCCGCCGTGGTAGCCTACGGCATCATGGTGAAGACCATGGCGGTGGTCGCGCCTTTGGTATTGCATTTGCCTGCCGAAGAGATCGCAGCCAAACACCTGGCGGATACCGGCGTGCTGGGGGGGATTATCTCCGGCTCGATCGCTGCCTACATGTTTAACCGCTTCTTCCGCATCCAGTTGCCGGAATATCTCGGCTTCTTTGCCGGCAAGCGTTTCGTGCCGATTATTTCCGGCCTGGCGGCGATTTTCCTCGGTGTGATCCTGTCCTTTATCTGGCCACCTATCGGTACTGCCATCCAGACTTTCTCACAGTGGGCTGCCTATCAGAACCCGGTAGTAGCGTTTGGCATCTACGGCGTGGTTGAGCGTTCTCTGGTGCCGTTCGGTCTGCACCATATCTGGAACGTACCTTTCCAGATGCAAATTGGTGAATTCACCAATGCGGCAGGCCAGGTGTTCCACGGCGATATCCCACGCTACATGGCGGGCGATCCGACCGCGGGTAAACTGTCCGGTGGCTTCCTGTTCAAAATGTACGGTCTGCCGGCAGCGGCGATTGCCATCTGGCACTCGGCCAAACCAGAGAACCGCGCGAAAGTGGGCGGTATCATGATCTCCGCCGCGTTGACCTCGTTCCTGACGGGTATCACCGAACCGATCGAATTCTCCTTCATGTTCGTTGCGCCGATCCTGTATGTGATCCACGCAATCCTGGCTGGCCTGGCGTTCCCAATCTGTATTCTGTTGGGCATGCGTGATGGCACCAGCTTCTCGCACGGTCTGATCGACTTTATCGTACTGAGCGGCAACAGCAGCAAAATCTGGCTGTTCCCAATCGTTGGTATCATCTACGGTCTGGTGTACTACACCATCTTCCGCGTGCTGATCGCCAAACTGGATCTGAAAACGCCAGGCCGTGAAGATAACGCTGCAGAACAGAGCGCACAGGGCGGTTCAGAAATGTCCGCAGCGCTGGTTCAGGCCTTCGGCGGTAAAGAAAACATCACCAACCTGGATGCTTGCATCACCCGTCTGCGCGTCAGCGTGGCCGACGTGTCGAAAGTGGACCAGGCTGGTCTGAAGAAACTGGGTGCGGCGGGCGTAGTGGTTGCCGGCTCTGGCGTCCAGGCGATCTTCGGTACCAAGTCCGATAACCTGAAAACCGATATGGATGAATATATCCGTAACAACTGATTCAGGTAGGGGAGTTTTGAGGGAGGCGAAAGCCTCCCTTTTTTATTGCCAGGGCCTGCCGCGCTGGCTACAGATTGCCCACGCCGCCGTCCATTTGCAGTTCAGCGCCGACCATAAACGCCGATTCGTCCGAGGCCAGGAATACCGCGGCGTGCGCCAGTTCCAGTGCGTGGCCCATGCGGCCAATCGGCACCAGCGCGCGAATTTCCTGTTTCAGCGTCTCCTGATCCTTGTCCTGCAATCCGAGCTTGCCGAAGGCCGGGGTTTCCGTCGGGCCAGGGCTGAGGCCATTGACGCGAATACCGCGTGGATGCAGTTCACCCGACAGCGTGCGTGCCAATGAAAGCAAAGCGGCCTTGCTGGCGGCGTAGGCATTACTTTGCGGCAGGCCGATATGCGCGCTGACCGAACCACACAGAATGACAGAGGCCGGGTTGGCCAGCATCGGCAGCAGCGCCTGAATCAGGAAAAACGGCCCTTTGAGGTTTGTGTTCATCAGGCGCTCATATTCTGCCTCGTCCCATTCTTCCAGCGAATGGTGAGTAACGTCGCCGGCGTTGACAAACAGCACGTCGAGGCGTGGCCAGTGCAGTGCCAACTGCTGTGCCAGTTGGCGTTGTTGTGCCACGTCACCGGCATCGCTCAGTAGCGTAACCACCTCGCCCAATTGACGTTTTGCCGCTTCCAGTCCACTGCGGCTGCGGCCGGTAATCGCTACCGTGGCGCCTTCGGCGATAAACCGACGGGCGGTTTCCAGCCCAATGCCGCTGGTGCCGCCGGTAATCAAGGCGTATTTGTTTTGCAATCGTGACATGTTCTTTCCTCTGGTTTGGCTGGTGATAGCCTGATTATTTGCGTTATAGTATCCTTTGCATAGTAGGTACCATTTGGATACTAAAGGGGCGGGAGGAAACAAATGACCAACAGCGCGGCATGCCCGCAAGAAAAAAATTTGACCCGCTTGCCCAGCGCCGGGCAACCCTGTCCAATGGTGGATTTTGTCAATCTGTTGTCGGGAAAGTGGGCAATTCCGATCTTATACCGGCTGATGATTATCGATGCGCCAGTGCGATTTGGTGAACTGCAACGCGCGGTGGCACCGATCGCGCAAAAAGAGTTGACGCGCCAGCTGCGCCAGTTTGAACAACGTGGGTTGGTAACGCGGCATATTTATCCGCAAGTGCCGCCACGGGTAGAATATCAGATTACCGAACTGGGCAAGACGCTGCGGCCAACGCTGGATAGCCTGGCCGACTGGATGCATCGCCACGCGCCGCAGTTGATCGGCGCTGACCGTTGATGCCCAACGGTGGGCGTTCGCTGCCGAACCCGCAGGCGTGACCGGCATCCAAACGCCGCTATCACCAGCGAGGCTGGCTGATTCTGCACCACTCGACGCAGAAAGTGCGCAATCAGGTTGAAAGCAGTAGAATTTGTCACTCATACTGCGTAAACCTTCTTTCTAGCTAACAAGGAATTCCAGATGGCCGAAGAAACTATTTTCAGTAAAATTATTCGCAAAGAAATTCCCGCTGATGTGGTTTATCAGGACGAACTGGTCACCGCCTTCCGCGATATCTCGCCGAAAGCGCCTACGCATATTCTGATTGTGCCCAACGTGCTGATCCCGACGGCGAATGACGTTACCCGCGAGCATGAAGCCGCATTGGGGCGTATGGTGACCGTCGCGGCGAAGATTGCCGCCCAGGAGGGCATTGCTGAAGACGGTTATCGGCTGATCATCAACTGCAATCGCCATGGCGGCCAAGAGGTCTATCATATTCATATGCATCTGGTTGGCGGTTGTTCGCTCGGCCCGATGCTGTCTTACTGATTATTGCGAGGGATACCATGCGCTATACCAAACCGCTGCGTTGCTTGATGGCGCTGGTGTTACCCGCAGCGCTGCTGATGGGCTGCAGCAGCCCGGAAGGTATTGCGGTGAATGAACGTCAAACGGTGGTGATGGATTCGCCGGTGCTGACCGCCGGCATTCTGGCCAATCGCCCGGTGGTCAACGACGCCTCGGGGCGGATGATCGCCACCTCGGTGCTCAGCAACACCCAGCCGACCCCGGTCACCGTGCATTACCGTTTCTTCTGGTATGACGATCAGGGGCTGGATATCCGGCCGTTCGAAAAACCGCGTGAAATTACCGTTGCGCCGAATTCAGATGCCCAGGTCTATTCCATTAATGGCAATCTGGAAGCCAGGCGTGCGCGTCTGTACATCTTTTTATAAGCCATGCGCTTGGCCCCGTTGGAGAGAATAATGAAAAAGTATCTATTTGTGGCTTTGGCTGCGCTGGTGTTGACCGGCTGTCTGCAACGCCCGCCGGAACAACCACAACCGCCGGTGACCATTGAACCGGTAACCCCGACGCCTGAAGTGCCTCAGCAGCCGGAGCCGCCAGTCTCCGAGCCGGTGCCGCAGCCGCCGAAAATCCAGAGCTTCAATTGGCTGGGCAGCGTACAACCGCTGGTCAGCCAGATGCTGCAAGCCGATGGCGTGACGCCGGGCAGCGTGCTGCTGCTGGATAGCGTAAAAAACAACACCAACGGTTCGCTGCAAACCGGCAAAGCGACCGCGGCGCTGCATAAGGCGTTGGCCTCGAATCAGACCTTCCGCGTGGTGCCGGAAACCCAACTGGCCAGCGCCAAGCAAACGCTCGGCCTGTCGGCGGACGACAGCCTGGGCTCGCGCAGCAAGGCCATCGGTCTGGCTCGTATCGTCGGCGCGCAGTATGTCTTGTACAGCGACGTCAGCGGTGACGTAAAATCACCGCAAATGGACATGCAGCTGATGTTGGCGCAAAGCGGTGAAATTGTCTGGTCAGGCAATGGCGACGTCAAACGCTAACGCCGAACTGCGAACACTGTTGCAAACCAGGCTGCCGGCGGTGAAAACCGCCGGTTGTCGTTTTAGCCCGGTACAGGGGCTGACGGGGGAAAGCTGGCGCATCGAGGGCGAGGGCATCTGTCTGCTGGCGCGTCAGCAAACGCCAGACAAGTCGGTGCTGGGCGTCAGCCGTCAGCGAGAGGCGCGGCTATTGCGTCGCAGCGCGGTTACGCTTGGTCCGACGGTGGTTGCCCAGAATGCGCGCTGGATTATCGTCGAGTGGCTTGAAGGTGACGTTGTCACTGAGGCGGTATTCGACCAGCTGCGGCAAAACGGCGGGCTGGCACGTTTGACGGCGGGTCTGCATCAACGGCCGCTCAGCGGCTATCGGCTGGACCTGCCGCGTCGGTACCAGCATTATTGGCAACATCTCGACCGGCGGCGCATAACCCCGGCCTGGCTGCGATTACAGCAACGTTTTCTGCATGCGGCTGCGCCGCAGCCGCTCAAGCTGGCACCGCTGCATATGGATATCCACCCAGACAACATGATTGCCCAGCCGCAGCGCGTGCGCTTGATTGACTGGGAGTACGCCGCCGACGGTGACGTCGCGCTTGAACTGGCGGCGATGTTTAGATTCAACGCCTGGTCCGGCGAGCAGTGCCAGCAGTTTATTGAACAGTATGTGCAGTATGGTTACCACGATGCGCGCCGGCTGACATCGCAGATATCACACTGGTTGCCGTGGGTGGATTATCTGATGCTGATGTGGTTCGAAGTCCGCTGGCAACAAAGCGGCGAGAGTGAGTTTTTGCGCTGGGCCGCAGCGTTGCGCCAGCGCTTTTGTTTATCATTACCCCGTTCCGAATGAATCAATGAAGTGAGGTGGCCGTGGGCCCAGTAATGTTAGATGTCGCCAGCTATGAGCTGGATGCCGAAGAGCGTGAAATTTTGCAGCACCCGCTGGTCGGCGGGTTGATCCTGTTTACCCGCAATTTCCATGATGTGGCACAGTTAGGCGAACTGGTGCGGCAAATTCGTGCCGCCTCGCATCACCGGCTGGTGGTGGCGGTCGATCAGGAAGGCGGGCGGGTTCAGCGTTTCCATCAGGGGTTTACCCGCCTGCCGGCGGCGCAGTCGTTTGCTGCGCTGCATGAGGCGCATGAAGCCGGTCGCCTGGCGCAGGAGGCCGGCTGGCTGATGGCGGCAGAAATGATTGCACAGGATATCGACATCAGCTTTGCGCCGGTGCTGGATATCGGCCATGCCAGCGCGGCGATTGGCGAACGTTCATTCCACAGCGAACCGGCACAGGCATTGGCGATGGCGGAACGCTTTATCCAGGGGATGCACGGCGCCGGAATGAAAACCACCGGCAAGCACTTCCCGGGACACGGGGCGGTCAGCGCCGATTCGCACAAGGAAACCCCGCGTGACCCACGACCGCTGGCGCAGATCCGCGAGCATGATATGTGGATCTTCCGCGAGCTGATCAACCGCCAACTGCTGGACGCGGTGATGCCGGCACACGTCATCTATACTGAAGCAGATTCACGTCCGGCCAGCGGTTCACCGTACTGGCTCAAGCAGATCCTGCGTGAAGAGCTGGGCTTTGACGGTATCATTTTCTCCGACGATCTATCGATGGAAGGCGCGGCGATCATGGGCAGCTATGCCGAACGAGGACAGGCCGCGTTGGATGCCGGCTGTGACATGATCCTGGTGTGCAACAACCGGGCCGGTGCCATCAGCGTGCTGGATAACCTGTCCCCGGTCAAAACAGAGAAATTGCAGCGGTTGTATCATCAAGGCCGGTTTACCCGCCAGGAACTGCGTGATTCCGCACGCTGGAAGCTGGCGCATCAGCAGTTGACTGCGCTCAGCGAACGTTGGGAAGAGCACAAACAGCGCGGCGTGGTGAAGCCGTAGCGCGTCGTATTGCGGCGTTAAATGATGAGGGTTGCGCTGCGGCCCTCGGCTTGTTGCGAGGATCCTTATGATTATCTATTTGCACGGTTTTGATTCCACCAGTCCCGGCAATCATGAAAAAGTGCTGCAGTTGCAGTTTATCGATCCGGACGTGCGTTTTATCAGTTACAGCACCTTGCATCCGCGCCATGACATGCAGCATCTGTTGAAAGAGGTGGACAAGGCATTACAGCAGTCTGGTGGACAGCAGGCGCTGATTTGCGGCGTTGGCCTGGGGGGCTTCTGGGCCGAGCGTATCGGTTTCCTGTGCGGTATCCGCCAAGTGGCGATCAACCCGAACCTGTTCCCGGAAGAGCACATGCACGGCAAGATCGATCGTCCGGAAGAATATCGCGATATCGCCACCAAGTGCGTCGAGGATTTTCGCGAAAAAAACCGCGATCGCTGTCTGGTATTGTTGTCGCGACAGGACGACGTGTTGGACAACCAGCGCAGCGCGTCACTGTTGCATAAATATTATGAAATCGTCTGGGATGAACGGCAGACGCATAAATTCAAAGATATCTCACCGCATCTGCAACGTATCAAGGCGTTCAAGACCTTGGCGTAACAGTTTTATAACCTGTCAGATGGCCGCCATTATTGTCATGATGTCGATAATTGGCGGTTGTTGTTGCTATAAAAGCAAATAAATTGACAGCCGCATGCTAAAGACAAAAATGTGATCTGGTGCTAACTATTTGAATCACAATCGTCAAAATCCCCGCACGTCCAGCCTTTAACCAAAAGAAATTGACCTATATCAATTTTGGTATGACCAAATAACCTCCCATGCTATTCTGAGCTCAGACAGCAGGTTTATTTTAAGCGAACCCTATGTATTCTAAGGATATTATTTCTTTACCCTTAGGTAACAATTGGTTCACATTTAGAGGGTTATTTTGACAATGCCAATCAAGAAAATCGTCATTGTGGGTGGCGGCGCCGGCGGCCTGGAACTGGCTACCAGCCTGGGCCACAAACTTGGTCGCAAGAACAAGGCCGAGATCACGCTGGTAGACCGCAACCACAGCCACCTGTGGAAGCCGCTGCTGCATGAAGTGGCAACCGGCTCTCTGGATGACGGTGTGGATGCGCTGAGCTACCTGGCGCATGCCCGCAATCATCACTTCAGCTTCCAGCTCGGTTCGCTGACCAACATCGATCGTGACGCAAAAACGCTGCAGCTGGCGCAGATCTGCGATGAGCAGGGTGAAGAATTGGTGCCGGCTCGCGAACTGACCTATGACATTCTGGTCATGGCGTTGGGCAGCACCTCGAACGACTTCGGTACGCCAGGGGTGAAAGATCACTGCATCTTCCTGGATAACCCGCATCAGGCACGACGTTTCCATAATGAAATGCTGAACCTGTTCCTCAAGTTCTCGGCGCAGCCGGGCGACAAAGAGCGGGTGAACATCGCCATCGTTGGCGGTGGTGCCACCGGGGTTGAACTGTCTGCCGAACTGCATAACGCGGTGAAGCAGCTGCACAGCTACGGTTTTGAAGGGTTGGACAACAGCGCGCTGAACGTAACGCTGGTTGAGGCGGGTGAGCGCATCTTGCCGGCGTTACCGCCGCGTATATCCGCTGCGGCGCATCAGGAACTGAATAAACTGGGCGTGCGAGTGTTGACCAACACCATGGTGACCAGCGCCGATGAACATGGCCTGAACACCAAAGGCGGCGAATTCATCGACGCCGATCTGATGGTCTGGGCGGCAGGCATCAAGGCACCGGACTTTATGAAGGACATCGGTGGCCTGGAAACCAATCGTATCAACCAGCTGATGGTTGAGCCGACGCTGCAAACCACCCGCGACCCGAACATATTCGCCATCGGCGACTGTGCATCCTGCCCGAAAGAAGGCGGTGGTTTTGTGCCACCGCGCGCGCAATCGGCGCACCAGATGGCCTCACGCTGCTTCAGCAACATTCTGGCGCTGATCAACGGCCAAACGCTGAAGCCGTATGTGTATAAAGACCACGGCTCGCTGGTATCGCTTTCGCGTTTCAGCACCGTCGGCAGCCTGATGGGCAACCTGATGCGCGGCTCGATGATGGTGGAAGGGCGGATTGCCCGCGTGGTTTATATCTCGCTGTACCGTATGCACCAGGTGGCATTGCACGGTTACGTCAAAACCGGTCTGATGATGCTGGTGGGCGGTATTAACCGCGTGATTCGCCCGCGTTTGAAGATGCACTAAGCGTTTTCAAGCCAGTCAAAAACCACGCCGCGATGGCGTGGTTTTTTTTTAACTACGCCGTCAGATTGGGACGACGACAAGCGGATTGGCAGGATAAAATGTTATTATTTTCGTGCGGATAGTTAAGATTCTTCCTAAACAACGCCGGATTGCATGATTTCCCGCATCTTTGGTCACATCGTCTTATTGCAGCAACAACAATCCTTGTGCAGACTTTATGGTGTTTACAGACGGCGCAGCGCGCACGCCGTAAACCGGGAGATCGCGTGCCGCCGATGCGCAAAATAATAAGCGCGGTGCAACGTTGGTAGAATTCCCCGGTGCAAAATGCGTGGTAACACTTTCAGGAGGATTTCCTGTGAACAAGTCAATGTTAGCGGGTGTAGGAATTGGCGTAGCAGCGGCGCTGGGCATTGCTGCCGTCGCCGGTGGTATGAACGTTTTCTCTTCCGCCCCACAGTACGCACAGGTGCTCAATGCAACACCGATCAAGGAAACCATCAAGACGCCGCGCCGTGAATGCCGCAACGTCACGGTGACACACCGTGCGCCGGTGCAGGATGAAAACCGCATTGCCGGTTCGGTATTGGGGGCGGTTGCCGGTGGGGTGATTGGTCATCAGTTCGGCGGCGGACGCGGCCGTGACGTTGCCACCGTGGTCGGTGCGCTGGGCGGCGGCTATGCCGGTAACCAGATCCAGGGCTCGATGCAGAACAATGACACCACCACCAGCACACAGCAGCGCTGTAAAACGGTGTATGACAAATCACAGAAAACGCTGGGTTACGATGTGACCTACAAGATCGGTGACCAGCAGGGCAAGATCCGTATGGATCACGATCCGGGTACGCAAATCCCATTGGATAAAAGTGGCCAGCTGGTGTTGAACAAGCCAACCACGACCCAGGCGTAACGACAAGAATTAAACCCGCGGCCAGTGTTAGTTCTGATCGCTCAATACGTTGAGCGAGTGGCATTAACATTGACGCGGGTTTCTATTTGCCCACCATTTTGCTCGCCGCACGGCTGCGCCATTGAGCGAGTCGTGATGATTGAGCCGCACCGTTAAAAAGCTGCGTCCTGCCGATAGTCTCGGCAGAACGACGCTCAACGTGCGCTATCATGCCGCTAGCGTATGCTCGCGGAACGCCGTCAGTAACTCGTCGATAAACGTCAACCGCTTGCTGCGATCGCCCAGGTCGAGCATAAACTTCAGCTTGGCGGGACCATCCAGACGGTAAACCTGCGGTTTGCTTTGCAACAGGCCAATCAGATAGCCGGGGTCGACGCGATTTTTGTCGCCAAACTCGATAAATCCACCGCGCTCGTTACCTTCGATGCGCTTGATACCCAGGGTTTGTGCACGCTGGCGCAACGCCGCGCTGTGCAACAGATTGCGCGCCGCGTCCGGCAACTTGCCGAAACGGTCGATCAGCTCGACTTTCAGCTCTTCCAGCTCCCCTTCGTTTTTCGCACTGGCAACACGCTTATAGAATGACAGGCGAGTATTTACGTCAGGAATGAAATCATCCGGCAACAACGCTGGCATGCGCAGTTCCACTTCGGTCTGGCTGCTGGTCAAATCTTCCAGTGACGGTTCGCGGCCGTGTTTTAGCGCGTCCACCGCGCTTTCCAGCAGTTCCATATACAACGAGAAGCCGATGGTGGTCATCTGGCCACTCTGGTCTTCGCCCAGCAGCTCGCCGGCACCGCGAATTTCCAGATCGTGGGTCGCCAGCGCAAAGCCGGCACCGAGATCCTCCAAGGTGGCGATCGCTTCCAGTCGTTTGTGTGCGTCAGCGCTCATCGCCTTCGGATTCGGTGTCAGCAGGTAGGCGTAGGCCTGGTGATGCGAGCGGCCAACGCGGCCACGAAGCTGATGTAATTGCGCCAGCCCGAAACGGTCGGCACGCTCGATGATGATGGTATTGGCGCTGGGAATATCGATACCGGTTTCAATAATGGTAGTACAGACCAGCACGTTGAAACGCTGGTGGTGGAAATCGTTCATCACCCGTTCCAGATCGCGTTCGCGCATCTGACCATGGCCAATGGCAATACGCGCTTCCGGCACCAGCTCTGCCAATCGTTGCGCGGCCTTGTCAATGTTCTCTACGTCGTTGTACAGATAATAAACCTGTCCGCCACGCAGCACTTCACGCAAAATCGCCTCGCGTACCACCAGGCTATCGTATTCGCGCACGAAGGTTTTCACCGCCAGACGGCGCGCCGGCGGCGTTGCGATGATCGACAGATCGCGCATGCCGCTCATCGCCATGTTCAGGGTGCGTGGGATTGGCGTGGCGGTCAGCGTCAGGATATCGACGTCGGCACGCATGGCCTTAATACGCTCTTTATGGCGCACGCCAAAGCGGTGTTCTTCGTCAACGATCAACAGACCGAGATCTTTCCAGCGCAAATCGCTCTGCAACAGTTTATGAGTGCCGATGACGATATCGACCTTACCGTCTGCGGCATCGTCCAGCACCTGCTGCTGCTCTTTGGCGCTGCGGAAACGCGACATCATTTCAATGCGGACTGGCCAGGTGGCGAAGCGATCGCGGAAGTTATCGAAGTGCTGCTGCGCCAGCAGCGTGGTTGGCACCAATACCGCCACCTGTTTGCCGTTTTCTACCGCCAGGAAGGCGGCGCGCATTGCCACTTCGGTCTTGCCGAAACCCACGTCGCCACACACCAGACGGTCCATGGCCAGCGGCTGGCACATGTCGCTCAACACGGCATTGATCGCCTGCTCCTGGTCCGGGGTGGTTTCGAACGGGAAGGTTTGGCAGAACAGCTGATACTGTTCGCGGTCATGCTTGAAGGCATAGCCGCTCTTCGCCGCACGCTGGGCATAAATATCCAGCAGCTCGGCGGCCACGTCGCGCACTTTTTCCGCCGCTTTCTGTCGTGCACGGGTCCAGGCATCGCCCCCCAGTTTATGCAGTGGCGCGCTTTCATCGGCACCGCCGGCATAGCGACTGATCAGATGTAGCGATGATACCGGCACGTACAGCTTGTCGTCGCCGGCGTAGGAGAGAATAAGGTATTCGGCCTTGATGCCGCCGGCCTCCAGCGTTGTCAGGCCGACGTAGCGCCCGACGCCGTGTTCCAGATGCACCACCGGCTGCCCTGGGTGCAGCTCTGCCAGGTTACGGATCAGCGTATCGGTATTGATGGTGCGGCGATTGTCCTGACGACGTCGGTTGACGCGTTCGCCGAGCAAATCGCTCTCACAGATCAGCGCCCGCTGGCGCAGGCCATCAAGGAACCCGCGTTCGGACGCGCCGACCATCATATAGCGGCCTGCCGGTTCAGCCTGTTCGAGCCGCTGTATCAGGCTGGCGTTGAGCTTGATGCGGCCGAGCAGGTCTTGCAGCGTTTCGCGCCGCCCCTCGCTTTCCACCGAAAAAATCACGCTGCCGTCGAAGCCTTCGATAAAGCGCCGCAGATTGTCCAGCGGCGCCTTTTGCTGCGCTTGAATCGCCAGATCCGGCAACGTCTGATAGCCCAGATTGGTATTGCCGGCTTTTTTGGGCAACGCTTCGGTTTTCAGCGCGATGCGCGGCCAGGCCTTCAGTTCGGCAAACAGGCTGTCGACCCGCAGCCACAGGTTTTCCGGCGCCACCAGCGGGCGCATTGGGTCAACGCGCCGGCTGTCATAACGCTGATTGACGTCCTGCCAGAAACGCTCGGCGGCGCTTTCCAGATTGCCGGTGTTGACGATCAGGGTGTTGTCCGGCAGGTAACTGAACAACGACGGCAGTGGCTGGCTGAAGAACAGCGGCTGCCAATATTCGATGCCGGCCGGCCAGGTGCCTTTGCTGACCTGCTGGTAGATGTGTTCGGCGTCGCGGCGCACCTCGAACTGTTCGCGCCATTGGCTGCGGAACAGTTCGATGGCGTTTTTGTCGGTGGGGAATTCGTGAGCCGGCAGCAGATTGATCGCCTCAACCTCGCTCAGCGTGCGTTGGCTGTCAACGTCGAAGATGCGCAGGCTGTCGATTTCATCATCGAAGAAATCAATGCGGTAAGGTTCTTCGCTGCCCATCGGGTATAAATCCAGCAGAGCGCCGCGCGTGGCGAATTCCCCGTGTTCCATTACCTGATCGACGCTGCGATAGCCGGCCTGTTCCAACTGCGCGCGTAATTTGTCGCGTGACAGGCGCTGGCCTTTTTGCATCACCAGCGCATGGCCGTGCAGAAACTCATGCGGACAGACGCGCTGCATCAGCGTATTTACCGGGAGAATGATCACGCCGCGCGCCATGGTAGGCAGATGATACAGGCTGGACAGGCGCGCCGAGATAATTTCCTGATGCGGCGAGAAGCTGTCGTACGGCAGCGTTTCCCAATCCGACAGCGTACTGACCATCTGGTCGGTGAACTGCTGAATTTCGTCGCGCAGACGCAGGGCATTTTGCATATCCGGCGCGATCAGCATTACCGGACCATTATGGCGCTCGATAATTTCCGCACATTCGACCGCACAGGCCGAGCCGGTCAACTGCCCCAGTTGGCGCAGATCGCCCGCACGCTCGGGCAGGGTGTAACGGGAAGAGTCGGACGCGGAACGGCTACGATTATCAGAATTGCTCATTCAGGTATCTTTGATCTTAAATTGAAAGTGGTCAGGCGTGGTCACGGGTGCCTTTCTTTGCTCTTATACTAGCCCAGCGGGTGGCAAACTGACATAGGCAAAAGGCGCGATGGCGGTTAAATGCTCAGCCTGAGCGCGCGCGCGGCGAATAAAACGCGCCGGGTGGTTCCCTAATCAGGGTAGAGCCTTTATTATCCATGGTTACTTTGCTTAAGCTAAGGCAACAAAACGGATTTCATGTATCAACCTGTCGCGTTATTCATTGGCCTGCGCTACATGCGCGGGCGGGCTTCAGACCGCTTCGGTCGGTTTGTTTCCTGGCTTTCCACCATCGGCATTACGCTGGGTGTGATGGCGCTGGTCACCGTATTGTCGGTGATGAACGGCTTTGAAAAGGATCTGGAAAACAACATTCTGGGTCTGATGCCGCAGGCGCTGATCACCAGTCCGCAAGGGTCGATCAATCCTCAACAACTCCCGGCTAGCGCGGTTCAGGGGCTGCAAGGCGTTAACCGCGTCGCGCCGCTCACCACCGGCGACGTGGTGCTGCAAAGCGCGCGCAGCGTCGCGGTCGGCGTGATGCTTGGCGTCAATCCCGACGAAGCCGATCCGCTGACGCCGTTTCTGGTCAACGTGAAGCAACGGCAGCTACAGCCGGGGGCATACAACATTATTCTCGGCGAGGTAATGGCGGGGAAACTGGGCGTCAAGCGCGGCGATAAACTGCGCCTGATGGTGCCGAGTGCCAGCCAGTTTACGCCAATGGGGCGTATCCCGAGCCAGCGCGTGTTCACCATTGTCGGCACCTTCCATGCCAACAGCGACGTCGATGAATATCAACTGCTGGTAAATCAGCAGGATGCCTCACGACTGATGCGTTACCCGGCGGGCAATATCACCGGCTGGCGACTGTTCCTGCAACAGCCGCTGGCGGTGGACACCCTCAGTCAGCAAACGCTGCCGCAGGGCAGCACGTGGAAAGACTGGCGCGAGCGCAAGGGCGAGCTGTTCCAGGCGGTGCGCATGGGAGAAAAACATGATGGGGCTGTTGCTGAGCCTGATCGTGGCGGTGGCGGCGTTCAATATCATTACTTCCCTCGGCCTGCTGGTAATGGAAAAGCAGGGCGAAGTGGCGATATTGCAAACTCAGGGGCTGACCCGTCGGCAGATCATGGCGGTATTTATGACCCAGGGCGCCAGCGCCGGCATTATCGGTTCGCTGCTCGGCACCTTGCTTGGCGTGTTGCTGGCGCTCAATCTGAACAACCTGATGCCGGTGCTTGGCGCCTTGATTGACGGCGCGTCGCTGCCGGTGGCGGTCGATCCGCTGCAGGTGACGATGATTGCCATTGCGGCAATGGCCGTTTCGCTGTTGTCCACGCTTTATCCTTCATGGCGCGCTGCCGCCGTACAACCCGCTGAGGCTTTACGTTATGAGTAACCATCTTTTGTTGCAGTGTGACAACCTGTGCAAGACCTATCAGGAAGGCAATCTGCATACCGACGTGCTGCGCAATGTCAGTTTTGCCATGCAGCCGGGCGAAATGATGGCGATTGTCGGCAGTTCGGGGTCCGGTAAAAGTACTTTGCTGCATCTGTTGGGCGGTCTGGATTCGCCGACCACCGGCAGCGTGGTGTTCAAAGGGCAGGCGATGAATGGCATGAGCTCTGCCGCCAAGGCCGAACTGCGTAACCGCGAGCTGGGTTTTATCTATCAGTTTCACCATTTGCTGCCGGATTTCACCGCGCTGGAAAACGCCGCGATGCCATTGCTGATCGGCGGTATGAAACCGGCGCAGGCGCAGGAAAAAGCGCTGGAGATGCTGACAGCGGTCGGGCTGGAAAAACGCAGCAAACACCGCCCGTCAGAGCTGTCCGGCGGAGAGCGCCAACGGGTGGCGATTGCCCGAGCGCTGGTCAACAACCCGTCGCTGGTGCTGGCGGACGAGCCTACCGGCAACCTGGATCAGCGCACTGCCGACAGCATTTTTGATCTGCTTGGCGAATTGAACGTACGACAGGGCACGGCGTTCCTGGTCGTGACGCACGATCTGCAATTGGCAAAGCGTCTGAATCGTCAATTAGAGATGCGTGACGGACATTTACAGGCGCAATTGACGTTGCTGGGGGCCGAGTAATGAGCGCTTCGCCTCTGTCATTACTGATGGCGCTACGCTTTAGCCGCGGCCGGCGGCGCGGCGGCATGGTTTCATTGATTTCGGTGATTTCCACCATTGGTATTGCGCTCGGCGTGGCGGTATTGATTGTCGGCCTCAGCGCGATGAACGGCTTTGAACGCGAACTGCAAAACCGCGTGCTGGCTGTTGTGCCACACGGTGAAATCGAACCGGTCAATCAGCCGTTCAACGGCTGGCCGCAAATTTTGCAACGGGTCGAAAAAGTACCGGGCATTCTGGCGGCGGCGCCGTATATCAACTTTACCGGCCTGATGGAAAATGGTGCCCAACTGCGCGCGGTACAGCTGAAAGGCGTGGATCCGCAGCAGGAAAACCAACTCAGCGCATTGCCGAAATACGTTCAGGGCGACGCCTGGGCCAACTTCCACAGCGGCGAGCAGCAAGTGATCCTGGGTAAAGGCGTTGCCGATGCGTTGGGGGTAAAACAGGGTTCGTTTGTGACGGTGATGATCCCCAACAGCGACCCGCAGATGAAACTGCTGCAGCCGAAACGTATTCGTCTGCACGTTAGCGGCATTTTACAGCTCAGCGGTCAGCTGGATCACAGTCTGGCGATGGTGCCGTTGGCCGATGCTCAGCAATATCTCGATATGGGTGACAGTGTCACTGGTATCGCCATCAAGGTCAACGACGTGTTTGCCGCCAATAAGCTGGTGCGTGACGCCGGCGAGGTGACCAATTCCTACGTGTATATCAAAAGCTGGATTGGCAAGTACGGCTATATGTACCGCGATATCCAGATGATTCGCGCCATTATGTACCTGGCAATGGTGTTGGTGATCGGCGTGGCCTGCTTCAATATCGTCTCCACGCTGGTGATGGCGGTGAAGGATAAAAGTGGCGACATTGCGGTGCTGCGCACGCTGGGAGCCAAAGACGGCTTCATTCGCGCCATTTTCGTCTGGTATGGGCTACTGGCCGGGCTGGTGGGCAGCGTCAGCGGTGTGGTAGTGGGGGTCTTCGCCTCATACCAGCTGACCAATATCATCAAGGGGATAGAAAAGCTGATCGGTCATTCTTTCCTGTCCGGCGACATCTATTTCATCGATTTCCTGCCATCGGAGCTGCACTGGCTGGATGTGCTGATCGTTTTGGCGACCGCCATCGTACTCAGCCTGCTCGCCAGCTGGTATCCGGCACGCCGTGCCAGTCGTATCGATCCGGCACGGGTACTTAGTGGGCAATGATTGATAAAAATTGGGGCGCAGCGATGCAGCCCCATTTTTTTAGCATGAGGTAGGTAAATGTATTACGGTTTCGACATGGGCGGCACCAAGATTGAACTGGGCGTGTTCGACGATAAACTGCAACGCATTTGGCAAAAAAGGGTAACCACGCCGCGCGATGATTATCGGCAACTGCTGACTACGCTGCGCGATTTGACCCTGGAAGCCGATGCGTTTTGCGGCGGTCAGGGAACGGTGGGCATTGGTATTCCGGGTTTGCCTAACGCCGACGACGGTACGCTGTTTACCGCCAATGTGCCAGCGGCGATGGGTAAACCGCTGCCGCAGGATTTGGCGGCCTTGATTGGCCGTGAGGTACGGATCGACAACGACGCCAACTGCTTTGCCTTGTCCGAGGCGTGGGACGATGAGTTCCGTCGTTATCCGGTGGTGCTGGGGCTGATCCTGGGCACTGGGGTTGGCGGCGGCTTAATCGTTGATGGTAAGGTGGTCTCGGGGCGCAATTACATCGCCGGCGAGTTTGGGCATTTTCGCCTGCCGGTGGACGCGCTCGAGGTGTTGGGGCGTGATATACCTCGCGTTGCCTGTGGCTGCGGCCATCATGGTTGCATCGAGAATTACATATCGGGTCGCGGATTCGAGTGGATGTATGCCCACTTTTATCAACGGCAGTTGCCGGCTACGCAGATCATTGCGCATTATCAGGCAGGCGAGCCGCAGGCTGTGGAGCATGTTGCGCGTTTCCTGGACGTATTGGCGATTTGCCTGGGTAATTTACTGACCATTATCGATCCGCATTTATTGGTGATTGGCGGTGGATTGTCGAATTTCGACGCGATCTATCAGGCGTTGCCACAACGCCTGCCGAAAAGCCTGCTGCGGGTGGCCAGGTTGCCACGCATCGAAAAGGCGCGCTACGGCGATGCCGGCGGCGTTCGTGGGGCTGCGTTCCTCAATGTGGTGGATGTTATTAGATAAGGAGAGGGTATGCACACGCGTCATCGATTATGCCAGTTTCGCAAAAGCAAACATGTGTTGCATCAACGCTTCCGTTCGCGGATTTTTCACCGCGATACCATGGCGGCGGCAGAATTGAAGAAACCATTTGTGGTGGTGCTGACCGGTGCCGGCATCTCTGCCGAGTCCGGTATCCGCACCTTCCGTGCGGCTGATGGGCTGTGGGAAGAACACAAGGTGGAAGACGTCGCAACGCCGGAAGGTTATCAGCGCGATCCGGCGTTGGTGCAGGCGTTTTACAATCAGCGTCGCCGTCAGCTGCAACAAGAGGACATTGTGCCCAACGCGGCGCACCGCGCCCTGGCCAGTCTGGAGGAGTGGCTGGGCGATAACTTCCTGCTGGTGACGCAGAACATCGACAACCTGCATGAACGGGCTGGCAGCCAGCGGGTGCTGCATATGCACGGAGAGCTGCTGAAGGTGCGCTGCACCAGTTCTGGTCAGGTATTTGCCTGGCCAGGCGATCTCAGCGTTGACGACCGCTGCCATTGTTGTCAGTTCCCAGCGCCGTTGCGGCCACATGTGGTGTGGTTTGGCGAGATGCCGCTGGGCATGGATGAAATCTATCAGGCGCTGGCCAAGGCAGATTTCTTCGTCGCCATCGGCACCTCCGGCCACGTTTATCCGGCGGCAGGCTTCGTGCACGAAGCGCGTCTGAGCGGGGCGCATACCATGGAGCTTAATCTTGAACCGAGCCAGGTGGAAAGCCAGTTTGATGAAAAACATTACGGCCCAGCTAGTGAAGTGGTGCCGCGGTTTGTGCATAAATTCCTGGTAGGAAAAGTCGAACGTGCCGATCGGCCTTGATAGGGTCTGACGTTGCGCCCGCCGATCGCAGCGGTGGGCGTCACAAATAATTGCTGTGAAATTCGTGCATGATTGTGAAGTTTTGCTTTACTAAAATGTAGCTCTGTCGCTGGCAGAGCACATTATCGTCATGTCGAGGTTTCATATTCATGAATATACCTAATGATAAGACTCTGCGCTTCAATCCTGCCTCACCGTCGTTCAACCAGCAAATCTATCAAGTTTATCAGCGTATGCGCCAGCATCAGCCGCTATTGCGCATTGGCAGAACCTGGGTGCTGACGCGCTATCAGGACGTCAGTACGGCGCTGCGCAGTCCGCAACTCGGCAGCAGCGGTATTCCACGACATTTAATGGTGCAGTTTGCCCGCTTGCAATCTGAGCTGAGCCCGGAACTGGCGGCGCTGGTACGGGACATTCTGCTGTTTCAGGATGGTGAACACCATCGAACGCATCGCAAACCGCTGATGGCGCTGTTCGGCCGTGAACCGCTGGCGACGCTGAAGCAGCTGGCGGCCAGGGAAATCAATCACCTGATTAACGAGCTGCAGGCCGCAGAGCAGGCCGATTTGATCGGTCAGTTGGCCAGGCCATTATGGCCGCGGGTATTTGCGGGCTGGTTGAACCTGTCAGCGCAACAGCAGCAGGTGGTTGAGCAACAAAAGGAAAGCATTCGACTATTGCTTGACCCCAGCGCCATAGATGCCGCCGGGTTGCAGAAATTGATGGCGGCGTTACGGCAATTGGACTTGCTGTTTAGCCAATGTTATCAGCAGTGCCGACAGGGGCATCCCTCGTTATTTTTTAATGCATTATCAGCAGGCTATGCGGAGCATCGGGCATTAATGCAGCGTTATTTCAGCACCGACTGTGTAACGGTACTGATTGGCGGCAGTGAAACGACCGAAGCGTTGATCGGCAATCTGATGCTGGCCGTGCTGCAAAACCCGGGCGTAACCCAGAAACTGCGACAGCATCCGTCGTTGATTCGTCTGGCGGTACAGGAGACGCTGCGTTATGAATCACCGTTGCAAATGGCGCGCCGCACGGTGATGCAACCTTGGCAGATACATGGTCGCACCCTGCGTGAGCAGGATAACGTGTTACTTTGTCTGGGGGCGGCCAATCGCGACGAAACGCAGTTCCAGACGGCACATCAGTTTGAACTGCATCGTTCGAACAGCCAGCGGCATTTAGGCTTTGGCTTTGGTGCCCATCTGTGCGCCGGGCAGCTGTTGGCGCAGTTTCAGGCTGAAACGGTGTGTGGAAGCCTGCTTGAGCGTTTTCCACGCTTACGGCTGCTCGGCAGCGCCGACTGGCAAAGTGAAAGTCTGATCCTGCGATCGTTGCGGGCGTTGCCGCTGGCGCTGCAATAACTCGGTGGTGTTGTGCGATGGTTATGGCCGGCATCGCTTGGCTGATGCCGGCCAGACGATCAACGACCGGCTTTCAGCTTCTGGAAGTAGGTTTCATACAACGTGCTGGCGTCGCCAACGTCATTTTGCCATTCGCCGTTTTTGATCACCGCCTCGTCAGGGTACAGTGACTTGTCATTGGCGATCTCCTTGGGCAGCAGTTTTTTCGCCGCCAGGTTTGGGGTGGGGTAGCCGATGGTTTTGGCCACCTGTACCGCGATTTCTGGCCGTAGCAGGAAGTCGATCAGCTTATGCGCACCATCGACGTTCTTGGCATTGGCCGGGATCGCCAGGCTGTCCATCCAGAAAATACCGCCTTCTTTCGGCCATACGATGTCAAGTGGCGTCCCGGCCTGACGCGCCACAAAGGCCGAACCGTTCCATATCATGCCCAGATTGACTTCGCCTTCCATAAACGGATTACCCGGATTGTCCGAATTGAACGCCAGTACGTTCGGCATCAGTTTTTGCAGTTCGTGATATGCCGCTTCGATTTCTTGCGGATTGGTGGTGTTGCCCGAATACCCCAGCTTGCGCAACGCCATCTGGAACACTTCACGCGCATCGTCGGTCAGCAGCAGGCTGCTGGCGTACTGCGGTTTCCACAGATCGGCCCAGGAGGTTACGCTGTGCGGATCGATCTCTTCGCTGTTGACGCCAATGGCGGTGGCGCCCCAGATATAGGGGATCGAATAGTCGTTGTTCGGGTCAAACGATTTGTTCAGCAGATTGGGATCGAGAACGTTGAAGTGGCTCAGCTTGCTTTTGTCGATCTTCTGCAGCATGCCTTCCTTGCTCATCTTGGCGATGAAATAGGTGGACGGCACCACCAGATCGTATGCGCCGTCCTTGTAGGTCTTCAGTTTGGCATACATGCTTTCGTTGGATTCATAGGTGGAGTAAATCACCTTGATACCGGTTTCTTTGGTGAACTGTTCCAGCAGGCCCGGCGGCACATATTCAGTCCAGTTATAGAAGTAGAGGGTTTTACCCTCGTCAGCGGCGGCTGTAGAGCCGATGCTCAGTGCCATCATCCCGGCGGCGAGCAGATGTGACCACTTTTTCATGCAGCGTTTCCTTTGGCAGTTGTCGCATAACACAGTATAGGCTTGCCGATCCTTCAGTACGCTATACCCCAGAGAACGGCCATTATAGGGGGCGCATCCAGTAGGGTAAAGGTGCTTATCCCGTTGGCAAATCAGCGCTTTTTGTATGCCGCGTTGGATAGCCGCACGAGGTAATATAAATCACGGCACTGATGATTATTGGGAGACATAATGAATTTCAAACAGATATTCAGTCAGGCGGAGTTGAGCAAAACGGATCTTATGGTGCTCGAATATATCTATCAATTTCCTGAATTATGTATCGACGATGGTATACGCGCCGTATCGGCACGCTGTTACAGTTCGCCTTCTACCGTGGTGCGTTTGGCAAAGAAGCTCGGTTTTCGCGGCTATCTGGAATTGGTGTACTTTATCAAATTTAATCTGGTGGTGCCGCCAGCCGGGCAGTCTTCGCTGGAAAGTGGCATCGCCAGCAGCGTGCAACAGCAGACGCGCTTTCTCGAACTGCTGGATCACGGCAAGATCCTTATCCATGGCAGCGGTTTTTCTCAGCTGGTTGCACAATATATGTACAATAAATTCATGACCTTGGGTATCGATAGCTATTTATCACTGTGGCCCGACTTTGATATCCTCGATCAAAAGATGCGCTTTCGTTTTGACATGGTGATCGTGATTTCCAAATCTGGCAACAGCGGTTCGGCGTTGAGCTGGGGCGATGCGGTGAAGCGCAATCACATCCAATTGGCGGCTTTTTGCGGTGATGGTGACAGCCCGCTGGCGCAGCGGGCTGATATGACCTTCATCTTTGAAGATCGGCAAAAGTACGATCACGACATCTATTATCCCAACCCGTTTTTTGGCCATTGCCTGCTGGGGTTTGAAAACCTGGTGAAAGCCTGGTTTGAACGGCGTTCAGAATGAACGACCGTCAATCCGCAGGTTAACGCCAGTGGCCAGTATATTGACTATGCGCCTGCAAATACTCGTCCACCAGCGTTGTTGCCAATGAAAAAGAGTTAACCAGCGGATGGACCATCAGGGCTTTGATTGCCAGCATGCGATCCCCGTTCAGGATCGCTGTTACCGCCAGTCGTTCATATTCTTTAACGCGGGCGATCAGGTTTTTTTGTGTATCGGGTATATCGCGCATCTTGATCGGGCGAATCCCCTCGCTGTTGAGCTCGCAACTGATCTCGATGACATCTTCTGGATGCAGAAAATCAAGCGTGTCGTTATTCTGCATCGAGACGACCACCCGTTTGTTCTGGCCGCTGTTGACCGCTTCTAAAATATCAATGGCCACGCCGGCATAGCCGCCGGTATCGGGTTGTTCGATAAACTGCTGCAATGTCAGCATTTCCCGTTCTTTCACCTTCCCCTGACTGGATTCGCGCTGCATGTATGAGTTTTCACGCGCCAGATAATGGGCAAAATAGACTGTGAATGCGTGTTCCAACTGGTTGGGAATATCGATTGCGGACAGGTCCGCCATCATGCGCTGATTGATGGTGGCAATTTGTTCACCACGGGTTTCCCCGGCAGCTAAAATGGCGGTAATCGCCTGCTCGCGATAATAGTAGTAATAGAGGTACTCGTTGAGCAACTGATTATCCGAAAGAGCCACCAACGCCGGCGAAAAATATTTCATGCAGGTGTCGCGATACAGGCGCGGGTCGGACAAGAGTTGCGGCATGACGTCTTTGCCATTCACTTGCACGTTGCGGAACCAGGAAAGGTGGTTGAGGCCATAACAATCGACGCTCAGCGCGTTTTCAGTGCATTCCAGCAGTTCGGCCAGTTCGCGAATAAACTCGCTCGGCGCATCGCAAATGCCATATACCCGCCGGGTGAAGCCGGATTTGATAATCGCCTCGGTCACCATGCCGGAAGGGTTGGTAAAGTTGAACAATACGGCGTCAGGGGCGGAAATTTTTTCGATCAGGCGGCAATAGTCGACAATGGCCGGGATCGAGCGCATCGCCATGGCGAAACCGCCAGCACCGGTGGTTTCCTGTCCCAGAACCTGATGATTGAGAGCGATGCGTTCGTCGTCAATGCGGCCAGCCTCACCGCCTATGCGCAGTGTGGTAATGATGTAATTGGCGTCGCGTAATGCCTCTTGAGCATCGTCGGTAAGACGAAAGCGGATATCGCCGCGAATGCGTTCGAACACCCCCTGGGCGATGGCGCCATAAACAGCCAGCTTTTCACTGTCGTTATCCAGGAATACGACTTCGCTGACGCCAATGCGGTGGGCATTATAAGCAATCGACTTGGCCAGGAACGGTGAACGTACGCCGCCGCCGCCCAATACGGTTAATTTCATGGTTTATCTCCCAATTAAAAATTATGAAAGGGCCAACTGTTTCTCTAGCTGATTTTTTACTTTTCCAACGGTGAGGCCATAAATCACCTGAACTTCACTGCGGTTTCTGACTATTCCTTTGGCACCGGTCAGTTTTAACATTGCCTCGTCGATTAATCGCATATCCTTTATTTCCACTCGCAGACGGGTAAAGCAGTTATCAACGGAAACAATGTTTTCCTTACCACCCAGAGCGTCGATAATCATACCGCTCATTTCACCTGCCTGTTTTTTATCCTCAAAATACTCCTGCTTGGAATACAATTTGACATTGTCGTCATCTTCACGCCCTGGCGTTTTTAAATTCAGCTTCAGCACCAGCGTTTTAAAGACCAGGTAATACACCGCAAACTGCACCAGACCGATGACAATAAATAATGGCCAACGTGTAAGCGATACGGGGAGTGGCAGGTTATACACCAAAAATTCAATCAGACCGCTTGGCCCCCATGGACGAACCTGAAACAGATTGCAGGCCACCTGTGAAAGTGCGGTCAACAGCGCATGGATGACCCATAACAGCGGTGAAACAAACAGGAAAGTGAACTCAATCGGCTCGGTGATGCCAACCAGTATTGATGTGGTGATGGCCGGGATCAAAATAGCTTTCGCCAGCTGTTTCTTTGCCGGCTTTGCCGTGTGATAAAATGCCAGCGCGGCACCGGATAATCCGAAAATGGTGACCATACCCTGCTGTGAAAAGCGCAACGCTTCGTCCATCAACGGGGAGAGGCCCGGTTCGCGCATGTAGGCAAGGAAAATGGCTTGAGAGCCGGCTACGGTATGACCGTCCTGCACGATGGTGCCGCCAATGCTGGTCAGTTGGAAGGGCGACCAGATAAAGTGATGCAGCCCGGTTGGGATCAGGAATTTCTCAAAGAAGCCGTACACAAACACGCCAAGAGACCCGGCCCCCTTCATAAACCCGGTCAGCTCGGTCAGACCGTGCGAGATAGCAGGCCACAGGTAGCTAAAGCCTATCGCCAGCGCGATGATAATGGGAGTCATGGCAATCAGCACCAGTTTGGCACCGCCATAGACTGAAAATACGCCGTTCAGTTCAATATTACACAGGCGGTTATGCACCCAGGCAATAGTCACACCGAGGATCAGGCCGAGGAAAATCCCCATATCAACCACGGTGAAGCCCAACAGTTCGGTTTGTCCGGTACCGTAATATTCACCATTGATCTTTTCTGCCACCCGGCCACTGAGTTCAAGATAAGCATGGTTGGCGCCAAGAAACATAATAAAGCACATAACCGCCACTAGCGCGGCTTCACTTTTTTTATCCTTCGCCAAACCATAAGTAATACCTATGCAAAAAATCAACCCCAAATTACCAAATAGCGGCCAAAAAGTATCCCCAATCAATTTCCCACTTTGTGATAACAGACTACCTTCATTAATCAGATTGGCGTTGGTGAGAATAGAACTTAATGCCAGAATTAAGCCAATTACCGGCAGAAAAAATATTGGCCCCATCATGGCCTTGGAGAAAAGCTGTAGCTTACTTAAGATATTATCGCTAAACCCTTTCATGGCAGTACCCTTATTATTGTAGGACGACGTTGCTGATGACTCTCCGTGCACGGGTGAAATAATAGTGGTTAATCAGGCGAACCCTGCCTGCGATCGGTTATAAAATGATTATGCGCACAGGGCAATGGTTGCGGGGAAATAGGTACCGGTGGTCAATGGCTGACAACCGGTGCCAAATGTGAAGGTGTTCACACTGAAGGGCGGTTTTTACCGGCGGTAATAGGGGGGCGGCGATGCCTGACGTAGTGCTTAGGCAAATCAGCAGCCGGATAGTGAGTAGGTAAGGGCCGTTCCCTGGCCGATGACGCGGTTACGCCGATTTGACGCCGCGATCGCGCAGAATCAGCTGACTGGCGAGTACCAATAACAGCGACAGCATCAGCAGAATAGTGGCCAGCGCATTCACTTCCGGCGACACGCCGACTTTTACCATCGAATAAATCTTCAATGGCAAAATCTCATAGCTCGGCCCGGTCACGAACGATGAAACCACGACGTCATCCATCGACAGGGTGAAGCTCAACAGCCAACCGGCGGCCACCGCCGGCATCGCCAACGGCAAAATGATCTTGCGCAGGATGGTCACTTCGCCGGCACCGAGATCGCGCGCTGCTTCCAGCATTTTGACGTCAAAGCCTTTCAGGCGTGAATAGACCGTCACGACCACGAACGGCAAACAGAAGGTGATGTGCGAGAACAGCAGCGACCAGAAGCCGAGCGAAATCCCTAGTAGCATAAACAGCACCAGCAGCGAAATGGCCATCACGATGTCCGGCGACATCATCACCACAAACAGCATGCCGTTAACGAACGGTTTGCCACGAAAACGGTAGCGATACAGCGCCACGGCGGTCAGTGAACCGATCAGCGTGGCAAAGGTGGCCGACAGCACCGCCATGGTCAGGGAATGGCCGGCCGCCTGCAACAGGCTGTCGTTGTTCAACAGCGTGCTGTACCAGTCGGTGGTAAACCCCTGCCAGTTGATACCGAAGCGCGATGCGTTGAACGAGTTGACGATCAGGATCACAATCGGGATGTACAGATAGGCATAAATGATGGTCATGAAACCACCGCGAAGCAGGCGTCCGATCATTCCAGTTCCACCTTCTTGTTCAACAGCTTGGCAGCACGATAATACACCAGCAGCATCAGGCCCATCACCAGCGTCAGACAGATGCTGGTGGCTGCGCCGAATGGCCAGTCGCGAATATTCAGGAACTGGCTCTTGATGACGTTGCCAATGAGCAGGTTTTTGGCTCCGCCCATCAGATCCGCCACGAAGAACAGCCCCATCGCTGGCAGCAGTACCAGCAGGCAGCCGGCGATGATGCCCGGCATGGTTAACGGAATGATGATGCGAATAAAGGTTTGCAGCTTGCTGGCGCCAAGATCGCGTGCCGCTTCCAGGCAGGATTTATCCAGTTTTTCGATGCTGGAATACAGTGGCATCACCATAAATGGCAGCAGAATGTAGATCAGTCCGAGGATCACCGCTTCAGAGGTATACATAATGCGAAACGGTTTGTCGATCAGCCCCAGCCATAACAGAAAATCGTTTAAATAGCCGCGGGTGCTGAGAAACAGCTTCAGGCCATAAATGCGGATCAGTGAGTTGGTCCAAAAGGGTACGATCAGCAGAAACAGCAGCAGCGGCCGCACCTTTTGTGGCAGGCGCGCCAGGATAAAGGCGAAGGGATAGCCGACTATCAGACAGCACAGGGTGGCGATCGCCGCCATGTTCAGCGAGTGCAACAGCACCTCGGCGTACAGCGGATCGAACAGCCGGGTGTAGTTGTCCAGCGTAAACACCATCTGCACCAGGTTGGCGTCGTCGCGCGTCAGGAAACTGGTCGCGATGATCATCAGGTTCGGCATAAACACGAACAGCAGCAGCCAGGCGACCACGCCGACGATCACCACATTCTGGAACAGCTTACGCGAGGTTTTCATCGGCCAGTACCACCTCCCAGCTTTCAACCCAGGTCACCGCCATTTTCTGGTTCAGTGAATGGTCGACGTCCGGATCGTCCTCGTTAAAGAATTCGCTGACCATCACCATCTTGCCGTTTTCCAGCTCGACGACCGATTCCAGCGTCATGCCCTTGTAGTTTCGTTCACGCACATGGCCAATCAGGCCATCGACCTGTTCAGCACCGTTGATTTCCTCTACCCGCAGGTCTTCCGGCCTCAGCAGCACTTTGAGTTGCTGGCCTGCGCTAACCGGCTGACTGACGTAAATGTCGCATTCGCGTCCTTCCACGTTGGCTCGCACCCGCTGGTGGTCGATGCGTTGCAGCACGGTGGCAGCAAAAATGTTGATCTCGCCGATAAAGCTGGCGACGAACAGGTTACGCGGCTCTTCGTAGATCTCGCGCGGCGTGCCGTCCTGTTCAATGCGGCCGTCACGCATCACCACGATGCGATCTGACATCGTCAGCGCTTCTTCCTGATCGTGAGTGACGAACACGAAGGTAATGCCGAGTTTGCGCTGCAACGCTTTCAGTTCGTTCTGCATCTGCTTGCGCAACTTGTAGTCCAGCGCAGAGAGCGACTCGTCCAGCAACAGCACCTTGGGTTTGTTGACCACCGCGCGGGCGATGGCGACACGCTGTTGCTGACCGCCAGAAAGCTGGCTCGGGCGGCGCTGGGCAAAGGTGTCGAGCTGAACCATGCGCAGCGCTTCCTCCACCCGAGGGGCGATGTCCGCCGCCGGGGTTTTTTGCATGCGCAGGCCGAACGCCACGTTTTCAAATACCGTCATATGCGGGAACAGTGCGTAGCTCTGAAACACGGTATTGACGTGGCGATGCTCGGCGGGAATGTCGGTGATGTCCTGCCCATCGAGCACGATCTGGCCGCTGTCGGCGTCTTCCAGACCGGCAATCAGCCGTAGCACCGTGGTCTTGCCGCAGCCGGACGGGCCAAGAATGGTCAGGAATTCGCCGTGGTTAATGGTGAGTGCGAGATCGGCGATGATTGCCTTGCCGTCGAAACCTTTGCTTAGCGCTTTCAGTTCAACGAGTGGTGTCAGAGAAGATTTCTCAGTCATTTATGGTGTCACTCTATCCCGTGGGGTGATGCAGATAGAACCGCCGCTGGAAAAGACTGCGAGAGCTGCGGGGTTATCCCCTATTAACAATTAAGCTCAAAACCAGCGACGCCGCTTGAAATTTTTAGAGCGCGCATGATAGACGCTGAGCGAGCGAAATGAAAGCCAACGCGCTGATTTTCACCATTATAGCGACACAATGCTGCAATTTTATGCGCTGATTGCCTGTCGATATCGCACCGGCTTGCCGTGGGGGCAGCGTCGCCAAGCCGATTAGCGAGCCGAATCCGCCTCTTGGGCCGTTTCTTTGACGAGCAAACATCACGGTAATTAATGATTTTAGTTAACGCGGGTTAAACTGACCTGTCTCAATATTCGGCCAGCGGCGGTTGCGCATAATGAAACGCGACATTCTGAGGGTGGAACCATGGACAAACTACTAGATCGTTTTTTCACTACGTCACTTTCGACACGCAGTCCAAAGCGAACGTCAAACATGTGCCAAGCACTGACGGCCAGTTGAAGCTGGCGCGTGCCTTGCAGCGCGATATGATCGGACTGGGGTTTGAACAGGTATCGCTCAGCGAACAGGGCTGTGTGACCGGCACGCTGCCGGGCAACGTGGCCTGGCCGGTACCGGCCATCGGCTTCATTTCCCATCTGGATACTTCACCGGACTTTAGCGGCAAACACATTAATCCGCAGATCGTGGAAAACTACCGTGGCGGCGATATTGCCCTTGGCATCGGCGATGAAGTGCTGTCACCGGTGATGTTCCCGGTGCTGCATCAAATGCTGGGGCAGACGCTGATCACCACCGACGGCAAAACGCTGCTCGGCGCCGATGACAAAGCCGGCATTGCAGAAATCATCACCGCCATGGTGCGGCTCAAGCACAGCCAGATCCCGCACGGTGATATTCGCGTCGCCTTCACACCGGACGAAGAAGTGGGCAAGGGGGCGCATTACTTTGACGTAGGGGCATTTGACGCCGAATGGGCGTACACCGTTGACGGTGGCGGTGTGGGCGAACTGGAATGTGAAAACTTCAATGCGGCGTCGGTGACGGTGAAAATTGTCGGCAACAATGTCCATCCTGGCAGCGCCAAAGGCGTGATGGTGAATGCGCTATCGTTGGCGACCCGGTTGCATCAGGCTTTGCCCACTGACGAAATGCCGGAAACCACCGACGGCTATCAGGGTTTTTATCATCTCAGCAGCATCAAGGGGCATGTCGAACGTGCCGAAATGCATTACATACTGCGCGATTTTGAGCGCGAGGGCTTTGAAGCGCGCAAGCGTCGCATGATCGCCATTGTCCAGCAACTGGGCAAGGAACTGCCGCGCGACTGCAGCATCGACCTCACCATTGAGGACAGTTACTACAATATGCGCGAACAGGTGGCCAGCCATCCGCATGTGATCGCGCTGGCGCAGCAGGCGATGCGCGATTGCGGTATTGAACCGGTGATGAAACCTATCCGCGGTGGCACCGACGGTGCGCAGCTTTCCTTTAAAGGCCTACCGTGTCCGAACCTGTTTACCGGCGGCTATAATTTTCACGGCAAGCATGAGTTTATTACCTTGGAAGGCATGGAGCAGGCGGTGGCGGTGATTATGCGCATTGCGGCGCTGACCGCGGAGCGCGCCAAGGGAAAATAAAGCACCCACTTGCCGCATTCTGCTTTTGTGCCTAGGGTTGTGGTTACCATTTTTAGGCGCAAGGACTTGGCAATGAGCACTGAATACCGTATCAACAGCGAGCGATTAGGGCAGTTTGTGCAGGCTATCTGGCGTCACGCCGGCAGCAGCGCACGTGAGGCCGAACTGGTGGCCGAACATCTGGTGCAGGCCAATCTCGCCGGCCATGACTCGCACGGCGTCGGCATGATACCGAGCTACATGGCGTCGCTCGGGCAAGGCCAGCTGCAACTGAACGCGCATGCCAGGCCAGTGAAAGACGCTGGCGCCGTGTTGACGCTGGACGGCGGTAAGGGGTTTGGCCAGGTGGTGGCCAGCGAAGCGATGGAGCAGGGTATCGAACGCGCGCGGCAACTGGGGCTGGCGGCGGTGGCACTGCACAATGCGCATCACGTTGGCCGCATTGGCCATTGGGCGGAACAGTGCGCGGCAGCCGGCTTTATTTCCATCCATTTTGTCAATGTGGTCGGTGACCCGATGGTGGCGCCCTTCGGTGGCAGCGATCGGCGGTTTGGCACCAACCCGTTTTGTGTCATTTTCCCGCGTCCGGGCAAAACGCCGTTGCTGCTGGATTTTGCCACCAGCGGTATCGCCTTCGGCAAAACCCGGGTGGCGTACAACAAGGGCCTGACGGTGGCGCCTGGCTATCTGATCGATAATCAAGGGCGACCGACCAGCGAGCCGAAGGTGATGCATGAAGCGCCGTTCGGTTCGCTGCTGGCCTTTGGCGCCCATAAGGGCTATGCGCTGGCAACGATGTGCGAAATCCTCGGTGGCGCGCTATCCGGTGGGCGCACGACCCATGACGAGACGTTGAAGGCTGCGGGTAACGATGCGATTACCAACTGCATGACGACGCTGATCCTCAATCCGGATGCTTTTGCCGCACCACAGATGCAGGCCGAAGCGCAAGCCTTTATCGACTGGGTGAAAGCCTCGCCGGAAAGCAGCGACGTACCGATTCAGGTGCCGGGGGAATGGGAGCAGGCTAACCGTGCAGCACGGCTGGCTGACGGTATCCCGATTGACGGCAACACCTGGCAGCAGATTTGCGCCGCCGCCCATCAGGCCGGCATGCCGTCGGATGAATTGGAGCATTATCGGGGGATGGCGAGCGAGGAGCCACACTGACGGTGTGGAGAAATGCCCCTCTGCATCTAGAGAGGGGCATCCGGTTAATCGTTGAAGTACCAGTAGCCGCTGTTAACCAGCGTGGTCAGCAACGCCAGGAATGACGGATCGTCGATCGCCTCACCGAGCATGGCGGCATCGACGCTGAAGTGTTGGCACAGTGCGTCAGCGGCCTGCTGCTGTTCGGTGTCAATCAGTTCCCCGTTGACGAAACAGCGATCGCCAACGCGCAGTACGCGCAGCCCGCCCAGGCGTTGCAGCGCTTCGCCCTGTTGCAGTAGCTCGTAGATATCGCCGGCCTGATACGGCGGCTCCGGCGGCGCAACGTCCAGCTCATGGCGCGATTGCGAAATGAATTCACCAAACCACTTTTCGAAATGTTCAGGTTGTTGCACCAGATCCAGCATCATCTTGCGCAGCGCATCCACTTCCTGCGGCAGCACCGTTGCCGGTTGATCGCGCAGCGTGATGTCTGGATCGCCGTAGCGCTGGCTGCCCAGTTCACGCGCCAGTACGTAATCGGCAAAGCCGCTCACCAGTTCGCGACCGTTGGGGGCGCGGAAGCCGACGGAATAGTTCAGTGCGTTCTCCAGCGCGTAGCCTTCATGCGGGAAACCCGGTGGAATGTACAGAATATCACCCGGTTCCATTTCTTCGTCGATGATCGCGTCAAACGGCGCCACCTGGAGCAGGTCGGGGTGGGGACAGTGCTGTTTCATGGGCACTTTTTCACCCACGCGCCAGCGGCGACGGCCGGTGCCCTGAATGATAAACACGTCGTATTGATCGAGGTGTGGTCCCACGCCGCCGCCGGGTACCGAGAAGGAGATCATCAGGTCGTCCATACGCCAGTCGGGCAGTTGACGGAACGGGCGCATCAAGGCGCTGGAAGGCTCGTGCCAGTGGTCGACCGCCTGTACCAGCAGCGACCAGTTGTTTTCGCCCAGATGGTCATAACTTTCGAATGGCCCGTGTGCCACCTGCCAGCGTCCGTCCTGATGGCTGACTAAACGGCTATCCACTTCGTTTTCCATTGCCAGCCCAGCCAGCTCATCCGGGGAGATCGGATCGATAAAGTTTTTGAAGCCGCGCTTCAGAATTACCGGACGCTTTTGCCAATAACGTTGCAAAAAGTCGTTCCAGTCCAAATCTAATTGATAATCCATAGTCTATTCCAGGATAGAGGAGTGAGCGTGACAGGGATTATAACGGAAGTCAGGCCCGTTGGATCGGGGCCTGAGCAACAGAATTCACTCGTTGTGGTGGGAATCGTGCTGGCGAGCGAAGGTGACCATCATGCGCGCGCCGCCGAGTGGACTGTCGCTGATGGTAATACTGCCGTCGTATTGTTCAATGATTTCCGCCGCCACGGACAGCCCAAGGCCCTGGCCGGGACGCAGGGTATCAACGCGCTGACCACGTTGGAATATCAGACTGCGTTTGCTTTCCGGAATGCCAGGGCCGTCGTCGTCGATAACGAGGGTGAGATTTTTGTCAGAGTGGAGTGAAGTGATCTCGACAAATTCGAGGCAGTATTTGCAGGCATTTTCCAGTATGTTGCCCATCACTTCCATAAAGTCGTTTTTCTCGCCGACAAAGGTGATTTCCGGCGAGATATCCAGCGTGATCGCCACGCCTTTACGTTGATAAACCTTGTTCAGCGCCACCGTCAGGCCGTCGAGCAGTGCGGGTACCGAATGGATTTCGCGCGTCAGCACCGTCTGACCCGAGTTGATGCTGGCGCGGTGCAGATAGTAGCCGATCTGTTGTGAAATACGGCTGATTTGCTCCAGCATGATGGGTTCGGCTTCTTCGATGGTGGTTTGCTTGCCGGAGCGCAGTGAACGCAACGTGGTCTGCAAGACCGCCAACGGCGTTTTCAGGCTATGGGTAAGATCGGACAGGGTGGTGCGGTACTTGGTATAGCGCTGGCGCTCGTTACGCACCAGAATGTTCAGGTTGCGTACCAGACCGCGCAGTTCGCTGGGTGGGTTTTCATCCAACTGTTCGCGCGCACCGTTTTCCAGTTCGCTGACCTGATTGATCAGCGCTTTAATCGGCCGCAGGCTCCAATAGGCTGCCAGCCACAGCAACGGCACCACCAGCAGCAGGTTGGCCAATAGTACGTAGCTGAACCATTCCCATACCACGTCAGAGCGTTGCAGTTCCTGTGGGATGGAATCCACCACCACGATGGTCAGTGCGGGCAGCCGTGCGGTTGCCGCGTATTTATTGACCGCTACCGAGTGCGTCAGCGCGTTCTGATCGGTATCGTCATAACGTTTCAGCTGATCCTGGGCTTTGGGGTTATCGCCGAGCACTTCGCTACTGACGTGCGTATCGGTGTCAATTTCATAAAACCCCGCTTCCTTCAGCCAGTCGCGCTGGATCAGTTTTTCCAGTTCCGGCACCTGGCGCTGGCTCCACAGCAGTTTGCCCTGTTCATCATAGATGAACACCAGCGTCGGCGAATTGATGTCGATATCCGGCGGTATGGCGATGGTCAGCTTTTGATCTTTCCACTGCGCCAGGCTGAAGAATAAATTGCTCTCGCCGCGCAGCAGGCGGAAAGCGGTCTTGTCGAAACTGACGATATAGCCGACCACCGCCACCAGGCCATAGGACAGCGACAGCGCCAGAATGACTCCGGCGGTTGCCATCAGGAAACGCGCGCGTAGCGAGAACGGTTTTTTATCCTTGTTGAACATTATGCTCACTTGGTATCGAAACGATAACCCTGACCGCGCACCGTAGTGATGACTTCCTGCGGATATTCAGCCTGTAATTTTTTGCGCAGACGCCCCATCAGTACGTCGATGGTGTGGCTTTCGCGCAGCTCGGCGTCTGGATACAGTTGCAGCATCAGTGAATCTTTGGCTGACCACCTTTGCCGGCGTTGCGGATCAGCGTTTCGATGATGGTGTATTCGAACGCGGTCAGCTTGATCGGCCGATCGTTGACGCTCAGCTCACGCCGCGACAGATCGATCTGGAACGGCGCAGCACGAATCACCTGCGACGCCAGGCCGCTGTTGCGGCGCATCAGCGCCTGCATGCGGGCGATGACTTCTTCCAGATGAAAGGGTTTGGTGACGTAGTCGTCGGCGCCGGCTTCCAGCACTGCGACCTTGTCCTGCCAGCTTTCACGGGCGGTGAGTACCAGGATCGGCAGTTTCACCTGATGTGCGCGCCAGCGGCGGATCAGGCTCATGCCGTCTTCGCCGGGCAGGCCGAGGTCGACAATCGCAATGTCCGGCGCATGTTCCTGCAGAAAGTAATCCGCTTCTTTGGCATCTTCGGCGGCGTCAACCTGGTGACCATTTCGCGCATTTGTACAGAAAGGTGATGGCGCAGCAGACCGTTATCTTCAACAACCAATACTCGCATAGAGCAGACTCCTGTTTACGCGCGGTGAAGCTCCGTCGCCTAAATTATAAAGGTATCACGCATTTAAGCATGCTTTTACTGCCTGATTATCCGCAATAACCGATAAACGCTTGATAAACAGCCCGGACGTGAAGATAAACCAAACTTAAACAACGGTCGACTGCATGAAATGTGAGCAAGATCGTTGCAAAAAAACAAAGGTATTATTAAGGTATTGTATAGGTATCTTATTGATGCCAACACCAGGGTATTTCACCGCCGACCCGCTTGCATGCGGCCAGGCCAGTTAGCCAGTAAGGATATAATAATGAAACGTCCTCACCTGAAGCTGTCTGTCATGATGTTTATCGAGTGGTTCATCTGGGGCGCATGGTTCGTCCCGCTATGGCAATACCTCAACAAATTGGGCTTTACGCCAGGTGAAATCGCCTGGTCCTACAGCAGCACGGCGATTGCGGCGATCCTTTCGCCGGTGCTGGTCGGGTGATTGCCGACCGCTATTTCGCTGCGCAGAAAGTGCTGGGTTGGTTGCACCTGGCCGGCGGTATTCTGATGTTCATCATCGCCTGGCAGACCCGAGTTTTCTCGCTTCTTCCCGTTGCTGGTGGTGTATGCATTACCTATATGCCTACCGTGGCGCTAACCAACAGTATCGCCTTCGCCAATATTGGCGATGCCGGAGAAGGAGTTTCCGCGCATTCGCGTGCTGGGCACCCTCGGCTGGATTGCCTCCGGTCTGGTGATCGGCTTTTTGCTGCCGCCGCTGCTGGGCATGGGCAAATATCTCCGACACCAATCAGCCACTGATCATTACCGGTATCGCCGCTATCTGCCTCGGGTTGTACAGTTTCCTGCTGCCGAATACGCCGGCACGCGGCACCGGGCCGGTGGATGTCAAAGCGCTGCTGGGGCTGAATGCGCTGGGATTGTTGAAAGATCGCTCGTTCGCCACCTTTGCGCTGTGCTCGTTTCTGTTTTGCATGCCATTGGCGTTTTATTACCAGTTTGCCACATGGCTATCTGACCCAGGTCGGATTGCCCGATGCCACCGGCTGGATGACGCTGGGACAGGTATCCGAAATTTTCGCCATGCTGGCCTTGCGCTGCTGCTTAAACGCTACGGCATTAAAAAGGTGCTGATGCTGGGGTTCGTTACCGCCGCGATCCGCTACCTGTTCTTTATCTATGGCGGCACCGCTGACGTTTGGGCATACAGCATGCTGTTCCTCGGCATCTTGTTACACGGCGTCAGCTACGATTTCTATTTCGTCACCGGCTACATCTATGTGGATAAAAAGGCACCGGCGCATATGCGTACCGCGGCGCAGGGGTTGATCACGCTGATCTGCCAGGGGCTGGGCAGTTTTATCGGCAACTGGCTAGGAGGGCAGGCGATGACCACCTTTGCGCTGCAACAACCGCGTGACGGCATGACCTTTGACTGGTTTGCGGTGTGGGGTGTGGGAGCGGCGATGGTGGTGGCGGTGATGCTGCTGTTCCTGCTGTTTTTCCGCGAGCGCAACCACAGCATCACGCCGATCAATGTGACTCAGCCTTAAACCACCGGCCGGGCCTGATGCCCGGCGATGACAACGATTCAGGAGCAACAACCAATGAAGCCATTAACCCCGCAACAACGCGTCGTAGGCGCGCTTTATGGACAGATGTTGGGGCGACGCGCTCGGCATGCCGTCAGAGCTGTGGCCGCGTGAACGGGTAAAGCAGCATTTTGGCTGGATTGACCGTTTTCTTGATGGTCCGGCGGAAAATAGCGCCGCCTGCTATTTCCGTGCGGCGCAATATACCGACGACACCTCAATGGCGTTGGCGCTGGCCGACGCGCTGATCGAGGCTGACGGCGAGGTCGTGCCGGAACTGATTGCCCGCAACGTGATCCGCTGGGTCGACGATTTTGACGCATTCAATAAAAACATTCTCGGCCCCAGTTCCAAACTGGCATTAGGCGCGCAGAAAAAGGGCACGCCGATTAGCGAACTGGATAACAACGGCGTCACCAATGGCGCGGCGATGCGGATTTCACCGCTTGGCTGCGTGTTGCCTTCTGCACCGCTGGACGATTTCTGCCAGCAGGTATGGTTGGCCTCCAGTCCGACGCATAAATCGGACATTGCCGTTGCTGGTGCGGTGGTGATTGCCTGGGCGATAGCCAAAGCGGTCGAGGGCGTCAGTTGGGCGGAGATTCGCCTGGCATTGCCGGGGGTTGCGGATTATGCCCAGCGCCGCCACAGCACCACCTTCAGCGCTTCGCTGGCGGCACGTGTTGAACTGGCCTTGCAGGTGGTTGATAGCTCGACCGGCACCGAGCAGGCGTCCGAGCGCATTTATCAATTGGTCGGCGCCGGCGTCAGTACCATCGAGTCGGTGCCGGCGGCGCTGGCGATGGTGGCCTTGGCGGATACCGATCCCAACCAGTGTGCGATTCTCTGCGCCAATCTGGGTGGCGACACTGATACCATTGGCGCGATGGCCACCGCCATTTGCGGTGCGCTGAACGGCATTGACGCCTTTGATCAACGCCTGTTGGCGCAATTGAAGCAGGTCAATACGCTGGATATTCCCGCTTATGCACAGGCGTTGCTGCGGCTGCGGCAAGCTCGCCAGGAGGGCCAATGAACAGGGCACGGCACGATTTACTGTTAACGCTGACGCAGGGCGGTTGGCATCAGCAATCGCCGGTGACGCTGATCGGTGCAGCGGTGATGGACATGGTGGTCAGCGCCGAGGCGCTGCCGCAGCGGGGTGGCGATGTTGCCGCGCAGATGCAGGGGTTCCATCTCGGCGGCTGCGCGTTAAACATTGCCGTAGCGCTGAAGCAACTGGGCATTGTCAGCCGTAATCTGCTGCCGCTGGGCGAGGGCATGTGGGCCGATCGACTGCGTGGCGAAATGGCGCAGCGCGGGGTGCACTCCGATCTGGCGGTGGGCGGCGAGGATAACGGTTGGTGCATGGCACTGGTGGAGCCGGACGGCGAGCGTACGTTCATTTCCATCGACGGTATAGAAAACCGTTGGCAAACGGCGTGGCTGCAGGACGCGGCGCCGCAAGGTGGGCTGGTATACCTTTCCGGCTATCAGTTGGGATCGGGGGGCGGCGCGGTACTGCTGCAGTGGATGCAGCAACTGCCTGCCACGGTGCGGGTGGTGCTGGATATTGGCCCGCGCATCGATGTGATGCCGGACGATTTGCTGCAACGTCTGATTCGTCCCGGCGTGCTGTTGACGCTAAACCAGCGCGAAGCGCAACTGGTTGGGGATGGGCGAGGATATTGAAGGCTTCTGTCGGCAGCTGTGGCAACGTACCGGGCAAATGGGTGGTGGTGCGTTTTGGTGACCAAGGCGGGTACTATTACGCCGAGCCGGGCGAATGCGGCTGGGTAGCGGCCCAGGGCGGTGACGGTGGCCGACAGCATTGGCGCTGGCGACAGTCATACTGCCGGTTTGCTGGCCGGGTTGGCATTGGGGCTGACACCGCAGCAAACCATGCTGCTGTCCAACAGCATTGCCGGTTATGTGGTTTCACGCCCTGGCGGAGATTGCGCGCCGACGCTGGCGCAACTGCTGGCCAGCGAAGCCGGTTAATCCTCGCTGATAAACTCGTACATGTCGCTGCGGCAAAAGCTCTCGCTGTATTCTATCGGTTTCTTCTGCCGATCAAACAGCGTTTGCTTGATGATCAGCAGCGGCATGGGATCTTTCAATTGCAGGGTGCGCTGGGTTTCTTCATCGGTCATTGCCGCGCTGACCTGGCTGCGCAGCGACCCCCATTTCGACGTTGTTGAGGCGGAAATAGTCATACAGCGACAGGCCGATATCTTCAACGTTGGCGATAGCCTCCGCCACCACATAAGACACCGCCAGCGACATCGGTTTCCCGTCGATAAAGTGAATGCGTTTGAGTTTATAAACGGCGGTATTTTCTGCCAGCGCCAGCTTTGCCGCCAGTTGGCTATCGGCAACCACGCGTTCGCGGCTGATCCACACCGTATCGGGCCGTCGCCCTTGCAGCATGACCTCGCGTGAAAAGCCTTTTACATCCGCCAGCGAATAGGCCAGCTTGGCCTGTGGCGAGGTTTGGCGAATAAAAGTGCCATAACCGCGTGAACGGCCAATAATGCCGTCCTCCTCCAGACAGGCCAGCGCCTTGCGCACGGTAATGCGTGAAATGCCCAGCCGATCGGTGAAATGACGCTCGCTGGGTAAGAAGTCCCCTTCGCTCAGCACACCCTGTTCGATCGCCTGGCGTATTGACGCGTTAAAACGCAGATAGAGCGGCATGGCACCCGCGCTGCTCAGATCCTGCTGTAGTTTATCCAGCAGACGCTGGTTGGTTTCCATGCTCATAACCGGCCGAAATCCTGTTGCCTCAATACGATATGTCTTATTTAAGGTGATTTTACCCCGTGGCGCAACAGCCAGCGTGAGTGAAATCTGGCGAGAATCCGCGCAAAACGGTGGCGGCACTGGTAAGTTGATGCGCATGACGGGAAAATGCTCCTAACAGATTGATGCTGCGCCGGTATTCACCTGCGCTTTGAGACCGATTACATGAAGCAGAATGAGCATGCCACGCTGGGCTCCGCCAACGAGATCGAACTCGCTACGGCAAAGATTAAACCGCTGCTCACACGCCTGCGTCGGCAGCGAATGACCTTGAAAGCGGCGTTGCACCTGGCTATCAGGCAATTGGTAACCGCAGGCGAACTGAAAACGCTGAGCCGGCTGCCCCCGAGCCGCCGACTGGCCAGCGCACTGGGCATATCGCGCGATACGGTCGAACTGACCTACGCCCAGTTAGAGGCCGAAGGGTATCTGGCTCGAACGGTTGGGCGCGGCAGTTTTGTCAGCTACCGCAACAGCCCGCTGATTGGCCGTGAGCTATTGGCCGCCGACGCCACCGCTCAGGCTAGCCTGACTGAACAGGCGTTAAGCGCCAGCGGGCGCGTGTTGCTGGTTAGTGGCTATACGCCACATGCCGGCCTCGTTGGCGCGCTGACCCCGTCGGCGCCGGATCTGCGGCAGTTCCCGATCGACAACTGGTTGCAGTTGGAAAAGTCGGCGGTGCGACATCACACCGAACAGCTTTTGGGCTATGGCGATCCTCAAGGGCTAGTGGCGTTACGTAGCGAAATTGTCGACTACCTGCGGCGGGAGCGGGGGGTAAAAGCCACCGCGGAACAGGTGGTGATCGTCAGCAGTTCGCAGCAGGCGCTGTCGTTGTGTACCCAGGTGTTGTTCAACGCCGGTGACGCGGTGTTCGTTGAGGAACCGGGCTATCAGGGAGCAAAAAAGCTGGTGTGCGCTGCCGGTCTGCGTGCTATCCCGATTGAGGTGGACCCGCGGGGGGATCAACGTCGACCAACTGGTGGCAACCCGGCCGAGTGGTCGAGGTGTGTATGTTACCCCTTCGCACCACTACCCGTTGGGGCACTCGCTGGATATCGATCGTCGATTAGGCTTGCTGGCATGGGCGCGCCAGGAAAATGCCTGGATCATCGAAGATGACTACGATTCCGAATTTACCTACCACGGCATGCCGACGGCTTCGTTGCAGGGGCTGGATCAGCATCAGCGCACCCTGTATATCGGCACCTTCAGCAAGACCCTGTTTCCGGGTTTACGGCTGGGTTTTATCATTGTGCCGCCCTCCTTGATTATTCCGATGGTGGCAGCCAAGCAACTTCAGGACGGCTGTACCGCGACCGCTGTCGCAGGCGACGCTGTATGCCTTTTTACGATCGGATGGTTATACCGAGCATTTAAGAAACATGCGCCTGCTGTACAAAGCCCGCCTGGACATTTTATTTGCCGCGGTCAATCAATACCTCGCGGCGTGGACACGGCCGCATTTGCCGCAAGGGGGGTTACAGCTGGTCTGCCCGCTGGTCGACGCGGCAACCGAGCGCCAGGCTGGTGGCCGCCGGTGCCCGAACAGGGGATCCGGCTGTACGGCCTGGCGGATTTTTATACCGACACCCCCCCGGGCAGGGCGCATTGGTGCTGGGTTTTGCCGCCTATACGCCGAGTGAAATCGTGCAATTTATCAAACGACTGGCACAGATATTTGCCGCCCTGCCTATGCCGAAGAACCGCTAAAATTGGTCTGCCCGCCGTGATCGATTGGTCGGTACTCTGCGCCTGGCCGCCAGTGTACTCTGCGCTTATTCAACATACGTTGTGTAACTGGAGTGACAATGAGTTCAATAGATCGGGCAGTACAAATACGCCAGAGTTCACCATGACGATCGGGCGCAGTGGCTGGCTTTATGGCAAGGCTATCTGCATTTCTATCGTGCAGAGGTAAGCGACAGCGTCAGCGAAGAGACATTTGTCCGCCTGACCCGCGAGGAGCCGGTTTATGGCCTGGTGGCGCAGGATCGGGACGGCAGATTATTGGGGGTTGATGAATCTGATCTTCCACCCGTCGACCTGGAGTTCACAGGGATATTGCTATATCGAAGATTTGTATGTTTCACCCGCTGCGCGTGGACAAAAAGTGTCTGAACAGCTGTTCGAACAGGCTTATCGATTAGCGGATCAGCGTCAGTGCGACCGCGTTTACTGGATGACCCAGGAATATAACGCGCCGGCGCGCTCGCTGTACGACAAAGTGGGCAATCGCAGTTCATTCGTGGTTTATAACCGCTAACGACTGAGGAAGAGATACGGATGGCAATCAATCATTATGGCCAGCCGATAGGCGAAGCGCTAACCGACTGGCAAGCCGTGAACAGGCCTGACGCGCTGGCACTAAACGGGACTTTTTGCCGATTGGTGGCGCTGGATGCGCCGCGTGACTACCGCGGACTATTCGATGCTTATCAACGGGCGGCGGATGACCGTGACTGGACCTATTTACCGGCGGAGCGGCCGGACAGCCTGCAAGCGATGCTGCAGCATTTGCAGGCGCTGCAAGCGGATCCGTCACTGGTGTCTTATACGGTATGCGATCCCGTCAGCGGCGAACCGCTGGGTACGGTGGCATTGATGCGCATCGATCCCGCCAACGGCGTGCTGGAAATTGGTCATGTCAATTGGTCACCGGCGATGAAACAGCGCCCCAGCGCCAGCGAAGCCATTTTCCTGCTGCTGCGCTACGCCTTCAATCAGCTAGGTTATCGACGCTGCGAATGGAAATGCGACAGTCTTAACGCGCCGTCGCGACGGGCGGCACTGCGCTTTGGTTTTGTCTATGAAGGGCAGTTTAAATGTGCGATCGTGATTAAAGGGCGCAACCGTGATACCGACTGGTTTGCCATCACGCGCGACCGCTGGCCAACCATCGAGCGTGGGTTTGCACGCTGGCTGGCGGCGGATAATTTTACCCCAGACGGGCAGCAGAAAACGCGGTTGCAGGCCTTGTTCGATTAACCCGCCAGCATCCGTCTTGTACCACCGCTAGCCGGCAGCAAGGCGATGGCGAACATAAAAAAAGCGACCCGCTGAGGTCGCTTTTGGCTGTCTGCGAACGGCTTACTTCAGTTCATCAACCATGGTGGTGGCGCGACCAATGTAATTGGCCGGCGTCATGGCCTTCAGACGGGTTTTTTCTTCTTCCGGCAGTTCCAGGCCGTCGATGAATGCCTGCATGCCGGCGGCATCAACGCGTTTGCCACGCGTCAATTCCTTCAGTTTTTCATAAGGTTTTTCAATGCCGTAACGGCGCATAACGGTCTGGATCGGCTCGGCCAGCACTTCCCAGTTGTGATCCAGTTCATCCAGCAGATGTGCCTGGTTTACTTCCAGTTTGCTGATGCCTTTCATGGTCGCCTGATAGGCGATCAACGCATAGCCCAGGCCGACGCCCAGGTTGCGCAGCACGGTGGAGTCGGTCAGGTCACGCTGCCAGCGCGAAACCGGCAATTTGCTTGCCAGGTGCCCCATCACGGCATTAGCCAGACCCAGGTTGCCTTCGGAGTTTTCGAAGTCGATGGGGTTAACCTTGTGCGGCATGGTGGAGGAACCGATTTCGCCGGCAATGGTTTTTTGCTTGAAGTGATTCAGAGCAATGTAACCCCAGATGTCGCGGTCGAAGTCGATCAGAATGGTGTTGAAGCGCGCGACGCAATCAAACAGCTCGGCAATATAGTCATGCGGTTCAATCTGCGTGGTGTATGGGTTCCAGGTAATGCCCAGCGAAGTGACGAACTCTTCGCTGAAACGGTGCCAGTCCACTTCTGGATAGGCCACGATGTGTGCATTGTAGTTGCCGACCGCGCCGTTGATTTTGCCGAGGATCTCGACCTGTTCCAACTGACGGAACTGGCGGTCCATGCGGTAGGCGACGTTGGCCAGTTCTTTACCGACGGTGGACGGCGTAGCCGGCTGACCGTGGGTACGGGACAGCAATGGAATGTCGCGATATTCCTGTGCCAGACCTTTGATCGCGTCGATGATCTTGCGCCAGAACGGCAGCACCACGTCCTGACGTGCGGTGTTGAGCATCAGCGCGTGGGACAGGTTGTTGATGTCTTCCGAGGTACAGGCGAAGTGAATGAATTCGGAGACTGCGTGCAGCGCAGGCACTGCCGCTACCTTTTCCTTCAGGAAATACTCTACCGCCTTCACATCGTGATTGGTGGTGCGTTCGATAGTCTTGATGCGCTGCGCGTCTTCTTCGCTGAATTCGGCGACGATCTGGTCGAGGTAAGCGTTTGCGTCGGCGTCAAAAGCGGGAACTTCCTTGATTTCTGCGCAGGCTGCCAGTTTTTGCAGCCAACGTACTTCAACCTGTACGCGGAATTTCAGCAAGCCGAATTCGCTGAAAATAGTGCGCAGTGCGCTGACTTTATCACCGTAGCGTCCGTCAACGGGTGAAACGGCGGTCAGTGAGGATAATTCCATCGGTAGCAACTCCTGGGATCGATTAACAATGAGCAACGATATTTTGCGCCTGTTTGAACAGACGATTACGAGAAAACATTAATTGCAGACGGCTGCCGCCAACCTGCTGCCACAGTACCGCGGCGCGAATGCCGGCCAGCAGCGTGGCGCGAACCTTGGCCTGCACCTGGGTATTTTGCAAAATGGCCGGTGAACCCGTGACCTGGATGCGCGGCCCCAGCGGGCTGACCACGTCGACATAAATGCCGGCCAGGGCGCTGACAATGGTTTCGGATTCCAAATCAAAATGCGCCAGTTGGCGTTCCAATTGATCGAGACGTTCGCCCAGCGTGTTCATGGCCTGCTTATTGGCGTTGAGTTTGCGCTCAAGCACCATCCAGGCTGATGGTGTAGCGCGTCAGTTCCGCGCCAGGGCCTTTATTATTGGCATTCAGCACGCCCATCAGCGTTTCAAGGCCAACCTTCAGGTTACACTCTTCACCGCCGAATACCGCCAGGGTTGAGGACGGATTCATTTGCAACAGACTGTTCAGCGAGGTATGCAACGCGTCGCGGTCACACTGGCCTTCATGCGCCAACTGTTGCACCAGACGCGCGGCCTGGCTGATCCCGGCCATCGCCAGCGTAATGTCATAATAATTCTTCGCCACGAATACTCCTGTAAACGCTGTTAACGGTACATGGCTTACGGCTAAAGGGTTTTGTGTATCGGGAAACGACGCCGCGGGCTCGGGGCCACAATGGCTGGCCGCAGCAGTCACAACGATGACAACGAATGTCACGGATCATGCCACAAAACGGCGGTTAAACCCAGTGCCAAAACGCAGGCTGCGATGCATCGACGTCCGGGGGCGAAAGGGTGGTTGAATAGTAGGCAAAACAGGTGCCATTCGGCACCTGTTGACGGGATAATTACGCTTGAGGCAGCGGCAGGCGCTGTTCGATGATGCCGCCGCCCAGGCAGATTTCACCCTGGTAAAACACCGCAGACTGGCCCGGGGTGACCGCGGCGACCGGCTCGTCGAAACGTACCTCGATACGCTCGGCGTCGATCGGCGTTACGGTGCATGCCAGATCCTGCTGACGATAGCGGGTTTTTACCGTGCAACGCAGCGGTGCGGTTAACGGCTGGCGATCGACCCAGTGCAGTTGTTGGGCAATCAGTCCCACCGACATCAGACGAGGGTGGTCGTGGCCCTGGGCGACGACCAACTGATTATTGGCAACGTCTTTATCCACGACGTACCACGGATCTTCGCTGCTGTCTTTCATGCCACCAATGCCCAACCCCTTGCGCTGACCGAGGGTGTGATACATCAAACCCTGATGTTCACCGATGGTTTGACCGTCGACGGTGACGATCGGGCCTGGTTGCGCCGGCAGATAGCGGCCGAGGAAGTCGCGGAATTTACGCTCGCCGATAAAGCAGATGCCGGTGGAGTCTTTTTTCTTGGCGGTGACCAGTTCCAGCTGTTCGGCAATACGCCGCACTTGCGGTTTTTCCAGCTCGCCCACCGGGAACAGGCTTTGCGCGACCTGCTCGTGGCTAAGGGTATACAGGAAGTAGCTCTGATCTTTATTGCCGTCGACGCCGCGCAGCAGGCGGTTTTTGCCGTCAACGTCCTGGCGGCGCACATAGTGACCGGTGGCGATAAAATCGGCCCCCAGATCTTCGGCGGCAAACTCCAGGAACGCTTTGAACTTGATTTCCTTATTGCACAGGATATCCGGGTTTGGCGTGCGACCGGCCTTGTACTCTTCCAGGAACAGTTCGAATACATTGTCCCAGTATTCAGCCGCAAAGTTTACCGTGTGCAGCTCAATGCCGAGCTTGTCGCACACCGCTTGCGCGTCGGCCAGGTCTGTCGCGGCGGAGCAGTATTCTTCGTCATCGTCCTCTTCCCAGTTCTTCATAAACAGCCCAGCGACCTGATAGCCCTGTTGCTGTAACAGATAGGCAGTAACGGAAGAGTCGACGCCGCCGGACATACCGACGATTACTTTTTTCTGGCTGTTGTCTGACATGGGGATCTCACGAACTTGAACACGAACCGTGCTGGTAAAAAACAAGCGCAGGATTTTACCACGATGCTGCCCGGCGCGCACGGCACATATTGTGCGCTAGAACGGCCAGTTAAAACTGCCGACCAGCGACAGCGGGTAGCGTTCCGGTTGCAGGTAACAGCGCAGGCTTTCCGCTACCAGCGGCGAGCGCAGGTTGGGCGCGGTTAAAATCTGCTCGGCGCTCAGCCAATGGCAACGGTCGATGTCGGCATCGTGCGGTTCGGTTGGCAGCGTTTGCGCCAGTTCAATGGCAAAGCAAAAACGCAGAAACGGCGTACGGTCCGGGGCGATCCATTGATGCAGTTTAAGGAATGACTGCGGTGCAGCGCGGATGCCGGTTTCCTCCCACAGTTCGCGTTCAGCCGCCTGGATCAGCGTTTCATCGGCTTCCAGGTGGCCAGCCGGCTGGTTCCACAATGCCTTGTTGTTTACCGTTTCTTCAACGATCAGAAACTTGCCGGCGGCATGAACCACGCAGGCGACGGTGACGTGCGGTTTGAACATGACGGCTCCTTACAGCGGTTTATCGATATGCTGATAAATGGCATCCAGTTCGGCGATGCGCGTGGCGTAGCTGTTACTCAGACAGTTGACGTCATTGCCGCAGCGATTGCGCTGCGCCAGCCAACGGGTTTGGTCGTCCTGCATATTGCCACGCATGCCCATGGCAAACAGGCCGCGCAAAAACTGGTATTTGGTGGCCATTTCTACGTCTTTATCGCTCAGCGAGCGGCTGGCGCAGATGGCGCGCTCATCGGTTGCCGTCGCCTGGCGACAGTCGAAACTGGCAGCCTGCGCGCCGGCGACGCACAGTAGCGTAGACAACATCAGCGGAAGGGTTTTTCCCATAGCGGCGACTCCTTGTAGGATTACAGCGACTCGATAAGTTTCCATTCGCCGGGCTGGAGTTCGCCCAGCGCAAGCTCTCCCATACTGTAGCGAATCAAACGCAGAGTCGGAAAGCCGATATGCGCGGTCATGCGCCGTACCTGGCGGTTTCGCCCTTCATACAGGGTTATTTTCAACCAGCGGGTGGGGATGGCCTTCCGCTCGCGGATCGGAGGATGGCGTGGCCACAGCCAGGTCGGCTCGTCCACCAGCTCGACGCCGGCAGGCAGGGTCGGCCCGTCTTTCAGCGTCACCCCGGCACGTAACGGTGCCACATCGTCGTCTTGCGGCGCGCCTTCCACCTGCACGTAATACACCTTGCCGGTGCGTTTGCCCGGCTGGGTCAATTGCGCCTGCAGCTTGCCGTCGTTGGTCAATACCAGCAGGCCTTCGCTGTCGCGATCCAGTCTCCCGGCGGCGTAGACGTCATTGAAAGGGATGAATTCCTTCAGCGTGGCGCGGCCGGCTTCGTCGGTAAACTGCGGTAATACGTCGAACGGTTTGTTGAATAATATCACCCTGCGCGGCCCGTGCATGGCGGGGCGTTTGGCGGGCTTTGGCTGGCTGAATCGTTTAACTTGGTGATTTTTAACAGGGAATTTAGTCATAACGGTTGTGCTGGCAAATGATAGGCGCATTATAGCCGAATCCGTTTCGGATTGGCGCGGGTAGAATATTCGAGTAGTATTGACACGCATCTTACAAAGCATTAACAAAAATTGCGCTTGAAGGAGAGGTTGATGGAAAGCAAAGTAGTTGTTCCGGCAGAAGGTAAAAAGATTACGGTCGATGCCCAGGGTAAACTGGTTGTTCCGCATAACCCGATCATTCCGTTCATCGAAGGCGACGGTATTGGCGTTGACGTAACCCCTGCCATGATTAACGTGGTTGATGCTGCAGTAAAAAAAGCCTACCACGGCGAGCGTAAAATCTCCTGGATGGAAATCTACACCGGTGAAAAATCCACTCACGTTTACGGGAAAGACGTGTGGCTGCCGGATGAAACCCTGGATCTGATCCGTGATTACCGCGTTGCCATCAAGGGCCCACTGACCACGCCAGTCGGCGGCGGTATTCGTTCCCTGAACGTGGCGCTGCGCCAACAGCTCGACCTGTATGTCTGCCTGCGTCCGGTGCGTTACTACCAGGGCACGCCAAGCCCGGTTAAACACCCGGAACTGACCGATATGGTGATCTTCCGCGAAAACGCCGAAGACATCTACGCCGGTATCGAATGGAAAGCGGGCTCTGCCGAAGCAGACAAAGTCATCAAGTTCCTGCGCGACGAAATGGGCGTGAAGAAGATCCGCTTCCCTGAGCAGTGCGGTATCGGCGTCAAGCCGTGCTCGGAAGAAGGCACCAAACGTCTGGTGCGTGCGGCCATCGAATACGCGATCGTCAATGACCGTGATTCCGTGACGCTGGTTCACAAAGGCAACATCATGAAGTTCACCGAAGGTGCCTTCAAGGATTGGGGCTACGAGCTGGCGCGCGAAGAGTTTGGCGGTGAACTGATTGACGGCGGCCCATGGCTGAAGATCAAGAACCCGAACACCGGCAAAGAGATCGTGGTTAAAGACGTGATCGCCGATGCGTTCCTGCAGCAAATCCTGCTGCGTCCGGCAGAATACGACGTGATCGCCTGTATGAACCTGAACGGTGACTACATTTCCGATGCTCTGGCGGCACAGGTTGGCGGTATCGGTATTGCCCCTGGCGCCAACATTGGCGACGAATGCGCACTGTTTGAAGCAACCCACGGCACGGCGCCTAAATATGCCGGTCAGGATAAAGTGAACCCAGGTTCAGTGATCCTGTCTGCTGAAATGATGCTGCGTCACCTGGGCTGGTTCGAAGCGGCTGACCTGATTGTTAAGGGCACCGAAGGCGCAATCGCTGCCAAGACCGTGACCTATGACTTCGAACGCCTGATGGAAGGCGCTAAACTGCTGAAATGTTCAGAGTTTGGCGACGCTATCGTTAAACACATGTAAGTTACTCCATTGTAGCTAATGTTAACGGGGGCGAGATGTCCCCGTATTTTTTCCCACCTTAAAAATTCTTCTGCAAAACCTCTGCAAAACTCTTCTGCAAAACGGTATGAAAAATGACCGATTTTCACGCACCAACAACTCTCCATTCTTTGCCTCGGTCATCGTTGTATCGATCGGTTTGACTCTGACTTTTATGTCCCAGTAAATCCCGAGTATTGATTTTTTGCTCCCGGTATAAGCGTTCTGCCAGCGAACGAATTTCGTGAAAACTGGGTGGTGTGCCCTTGCTCCAAGATAACCCCGACAGCTCGCGAATTTTTTTAAAGCTGGTACTGATCGTATTGGGCTTAACCATGCCTCCACGCCTGGCCATTGCCGTATTGTGCGTGTAGTGGACGAGGTAAGGGCTGACGATATGATCCCGACACTGAGCGATTACTTGCTCCAGAGTCATGCCAATGGCATCACAGCGAAGGGAAAGCGGTATTGCGACCTTAGCCCCGGTTTTTATCTGTTCAACGTGTAGATGGCCGTCCCACATGTCTGAAAACTGCATTTTGCTGATGTCTCCCTGTCGTTGGGCTGTAACCAGGCCCAGTAACATAGCATTCTTCATGTACTCAAGCGGCGGTGGCGTCACGCTAAGCATGGTATTGAATTCATCTAAAATCATACGTTCACGACCTATACGGTTATGTGGGTTTTTCGTCGCCTCGGCAGGGTTGTAACCTGGAGGAACTTCGCCGGCATGTTGCGCTTCTTTGAAAACATCGATCAGCGTTGTCCTGACCACCTGCGCCATTCTGGTATGGCCCTGTTTTTTGTAATCATCCAGAATGTCCGCAATATCACGGGTATCTACATCGCGGATCGGTTTAGATGCCAATGCATTCCGCATGGCTTTAACTGGGGCGATTTTTTGTTTAACGGTGTTCTCAGTAATTTCTTTTGCTGCTTTGCGCTCCTCCTGGATCACCAGATAACGATCGAGCCACGTTGAAACACTGATGCTTCCGCCGACCGCACGGCTCAGCTTGTCCCGAACGGCAAGAGTATTGCGCAGTTGCTGCTCTGATAATCTGTTATTAGCTTCGATTGCTATCGCTTTTGCTTCTTCGGCATTAGTCCCTAAACCATGGACTGCGCCGGTGAGAGGGTGCTTATATTTCCAATATATGCGCTGAGTTCGCTTGTCAGTGCTGCAATAAAGCCCTGGAATATTCAACGCAAATTTACGAGGCCTGCCCATCATTTAAAATCCTCAGCAAGCGGGGATCGTCGTTTTTCTTTGTCACAGGTTTACATGAAAGACCGATATATCTGGCCCCTTTGTCTACCCGCCAATATCGACCCGCTTTCTTTGCTGGTGGATCGATCATGTTGTTTTTTGCGTAAGACAGAATGGTTGTGTAACTCGGACAATCCTCCGAACCAAATTCTTCTATCGCCCATTCCTTCAATAATTGAGTTCGTGACATTGGTTATGCTCCTACGCACAACCGGCCACGATCTTACTCATGGCCTGCGTTGTGTTTTGATTTTCGAAAATCATTTCTCAGGTCGATAGACTTCGCTGCAGTACAGAACAGCGTGCGGCCGGCGTAACTGGATAGCCTTTTTCACCTGCACACATTCAGCTTTGGTCGAGTAAACCCGTTCAGACACCGGCAGCGCGTCGCAGGCGTCGTGGCCGCACGGACTGACCAGCAGGACAAAGCCGATCAGGACGTCGATCATTGCTGGTACTCCGGTCGCAGGTCGTCCAGTGCCAAAGTAAAGCGCTCATAATCTGCTGGTGGCAGGGCATTTTTCCAGTTCGCTACCAGCGTTTCCAATTGCTGAAATTTCTGGTTATCGGTGCCATCCAGGGCGCTGAATGCTGCATCAATTTCGGACACGCCCCTAAAACCACTGCGTTTTTTCTGAGCCTTTCCTCGCAGACTGAACAGCAGAGAGCTGCCCAGAGCGTCCTTGTGCTTGGCGATCCGCTGTTCGATGGTGGCGGCTTCTTCCTGAGTACTGGCTTCGTCCAGCGCGGCGCTAAGGGCTTCTGCCAACTCGGCGGCTTTTCCTGCATCTGGTTCTGTTGAAGTAGGAGGGCTATCCAGCTCGGTGACAGCAGATGCAACGGGTGTTATATCCTTCTCGGCGCGCGGCGTTGGCTCCAGCAGTTCATCGTCAGAATAGATACCCAGGATCACATCCGGGCAATACAAACGAGCCCAACGTTTAACGGATAAATACGCCAACTGCTGGCGAGGGTCACTTGCCCACAACGTTGAATTACGCACCTGTGCCTGAGACAAATAAAGCACCAGTTCACGCGGTTCGTCTTCCCCTTTTAACGTGGCCCATGCACGGACACCGACGCCTTTTTCATCGGCAAGAGACCAGCCTGGGGCGATGTATTTATTTCCACTTTTACCGGTTTTCTCGACAAAACAGCCAAGGATATTTTCCCACGGCCCGAACCATTCGAAGTGAATGCGATCTTTAGTTGGCGCCATGCTGTTGATAATGGCGTTGACCAACTGAGCCTCATAACCCAGCGTGCCGTTAACCAGATGGGTCTTTTGAGCAACGACGAAGGGGTCCATACCCCAACGCGCTGCCTGCATAGTGATCGCCATACAGGCATCGGGTTGATCGCGAAAATGTTGAGGCACCATTGCGCCACTTTTCGCCATCACTTCTGAAATTTTCATCAGGCGATCAAACAAATCGCCATTAGTCAGGATGGATACATTGTCGATGATGCCGTTTTTCTTCTGTTCGATAATTTCAGTGCTCATGATGGCTCTCCGTTCAGCTCTTTCAGGCGTGACAGTTCGTAATCGGTCAGGGTGTCAGTAAATACCTCGGTTATGGGCTCCGGCCAGATACCGGTATCCATTGCGTTGCGGATTGCTGCCAACTGCTGTTTGTAAATGGCGCGGCCCAAAGCCAGTTCATCGGCGGAGGCCTCGACGACTGCCACCCAGTGGTAACCTGGTTCTTTGTTGACGAAGATCCAGAAGAACTGGTCGAACATCCCGACGTCGCAATACATGCCGGCGCTCATGTGGTAATCGCGCTCGATGATTTCGCGGTGTAGGCGCTGACGGAGGTTATCCTGCTTGACGTACGGCAGGCTGACGGTTTTCAGGTCGATGGCAATCCGTCGTACGCCGGTGTCTACTTCCAGATCGGGGCGAACCCGAACGTCGAGCCCCGTCTCTTCATCAATCCCGAAGTAACTTACCTCTGTATCACGCTGCGGATGTTGCAGCCATTTCCCGGCCTGAGGGTGAGACAGCAGGGCATATTGAATCGCTTTTGCATGTTGGAACTGTTGCTGAGTGACTGTCTGGCGCGGCTCGCTGTTATTTTTCCAGGCGCTGATAAGTTCGTCGGCGAATACCGCCGTCGGCAAAATCGTTTTGATACGCGCAGCCATATCCTCTTTGCTGCCGCTTACCGGTAGAGGGGCAGGAATAGCGCGCTCCAGCTGCACGAATGCCGGGTCGATGGCTTCCAATTGCTCGAGCAGCGCATCACGTGAACCTGCGGTTTTAAGCGGTACCGGCAGCGTGGCATTGTATTCTTTGATGCAGGCCTTCATTGCTGTCGCAGTAGGTTTTTGGTCTTCGCCAATACGCTGAAACTCAACGGGCAGCAGGCCATAGAACTGTCCTATTTCGTCGGCATTACCACCCAGTGCATACGGTACCGGCAGTGTGGCGTTGTGTTTTTCGATTACTGCCCGAAGCGTGTCTGCGTCGGCCTGTTTCGGCAGTGCAGCGTTGTGCTTGTCGATAAATGCTCGCATCGATGCTGTGTCGGTAAATGCCCCTTCAGGGATAAGCGGTTCAACGCTAAACTCGGCGTCCAGTTTTTCTGGCTCGAGTGCCAGCGTATGAACCAGCGAGCCGAATGTCAGCGCGTCGGTGCGTTCACGCTGAATAGACTTGATGACGTGGCGGCCGTGGTAATACATCAGGCTGATCCGCGCATCCTTCGCCATTGTGCTGCTGATGCCGTTTGCTGAGTGGTAGACCTCGTTAGGGATATCCAGATAGCGACCCGGCTCGAAGTATGCCGGTGCCGTGGTGGCCGGTTCTTCCCGGTGTTTTGCGTCGTCGGCTGCTGCGGTGGCTGCGCTGTGTACTTCGTCTTGCTCCGCGGTATCTGACAATTTAGCCGTTTCACCTGACAAATCGGCTGCTTTGGTTGACGAATTCAGGAATTCCCGAACATTTTCGGTTGTCAGATCCCCATTTTCCCGAAAATCGTTTGATGCTGGTTCATCAACGGTGACGTTGGCCAGTGGTGACTCAGCAAATAGTGTAGATACGTCGAATTGACCAGCACCCATGCTGAGCAGTTCTCCTTTTGCAGGGGACTGATGCTGCTGTGCGACTTCCGTTTTTTCGCCTTCATTTGAGGCATCAGGCTGCGGCATCTCTACGTTTTCCTGCTGGCTAGCGACGTTTGCCAGTTCTAATTCCTGGCGAGCTTCTTTCAAATTGAACTCGACACGTTCGTTGATAAACGCTGCACGCGGATCCGGTTCATCATTCCAATTTTCCAACACGTCACAGGTAATGTGATGCACGTCATCAGCGCTGAGCTGGCAGAAGGGATCGTGTGGCTCGATATCGATTGCCACTACTCGGGCCACGTAAGTGAGAGATGCGCTGCCATCGCTGACGTTTTGCATGAGCTCGGTGACATCACTTTCACTCATGATTCGTGTTTTTCCGCTGAGCGCTTCCATGACTTCATTACGGATCCATACGCGTCGTTTAGACTCTGGGCCTACGATACCCATGGCACTCACGACAGCCACTTCCGTTTTTTCACCCTCATTTGAGGTGGTTTTGATAGCCAGGTCATCCTGTTGTGCATCCCCTGCATCAGGCTGTTTATAGCCAATCAACCCTGGACATGCCGGGTGACCGGCAAGGCGCGATTTGACAAAATGCAGGCGGCTTTCGTTATCGGTCAAAAGCTTGAGGTTTTTCAACCCTTCGGAAATGATCGCATGCCGCGTATCTGTATCAACTTCCTGAATGCCTTCGATAACACAGTACGTGCTGTACCAGGCGCGCCACGCGGGATCACGTGCATCAACGATGCCGTTTGCGTCTTTGACATCACGAGCCTTCGCATCTGAGGGATGGATCCCTTTAATGGAAAGTGCTACTTGGGTTTTTAGCGTTGCGTCACCGATCGCCGGTATTGCCGTGCCAGACCAGCACGGCGATTCTTCTGCCTGTTCGTTAGGCTCGGTGCCATTGGTGAGGGTTACGCCTGACTCGGTGCGTCGCTGCTCCTCGGCTTTTTCGACTGGCTTGGCGCCGCCAGTCTGCCACTTGGTGATAACGCCCGCACGTTCCTCTACCTTGGCGTCCAGGTATTCGGTGGCAAACTGGCAAAGTTTACCCAGTTCTGGCACTTTGCCGAACGGTAGCCAAACAGCTTTCATGGCGGCGATTGCAACGATTGGCATTTCTGGATAAATGAACTCGTGCTGTTTGAGGCTGGTCAGTGCCAGAATCACGTTTTGCGGGTAACGTTGCGCATCGTCCATAACGAGCGCTTTGGCTGCTTTTAACTGCTCTTCGTTCAGTTTCAGGCATTCGCGGCCATACAGCCAGGCAGCGGCGATCACGGTATGTTTGTCGAGGTTGGTCGCCAAGTATTCGCCTGCAGGTTTCTGCTGCTCCTGCACCACCTGCGGTTTTGCGGTACTCCTGCCATTTTCTTCTGCTCCTGCATCACCTGCAGCTTTTACCATGTATGGATACAGCTTCGGGAATGCCACGGACGGATCGAGCGTGTCGCGCGGCACACAGGTTTTGCTGGCGGCGCTTTCCAGCGCCCAGGTGAGCCAGAATGTTTCGCTGAATTCGCCTTCTGCCGGCAGTTCGTCAACGACCGGGAAGTCGATGCGCACCGGCGCAAAGTAGTCGGCTTTTGAGTAACCAGCTTCCATGAAGAGATAATCACGCTTTGTCTCCGCGTGATCGTCAGACTTCGCTTCAAAGTGGGTAAAAAGGTGGCTTTTGCCTGATTTCTGTTTTGACCTGTAAAGATAGGCGGCAACATTTTGCATTGTGAAACTCTCCTAGGTTTAGGTACAATGCCAGCCGATCGGTGATCTGCTTCGGTTGGTCATTGGTTATGCTCCGGTTATTGGGGGTGGTTCCCCAGTGACCCGTCGCCGGGACGTAAAACCGGTAAACTGGCCCGCCTTGTGCGGGCCTTTTTACGTTTTAATCGCAGTAACTGCGGTTGCAGTGTGGGCAGTAAATAACGTGCGTGGTATTTGCTTCATTGAGCGATATACCGGTTTCATACCCGCGCAATCCATTCTGCTGATAAATATCTTTTTTACAGCGAAAACAAATTCCATCGTTTGGCGCGAAATGAGGAACGTGTTTATTCTTGCAATATTCCTCTTGGGCCTTTCGTGCCGCGACAGGGGAAAATAACTTTTCCATTAATAACCTCTCGTGGTTGTTGATATTGAAATGCGCCCTGCGAGTTGACGCCCCGGAATGGGAAACGCTGGACGCATTTCAATAACTTCAAAAAGCCCCGCCAGCGACGGCGGGGAAGACTACGTACAGCAATCAGTGAATGGAGACTACGTTGATGCTTACTGAACGGACGACCTCTTTAGGCGTGATGAGGTGAATCTCGGCACCAAGGGCTATGCGCTCAAAGCGGCGAATAACAGCTTCGATAGCGCAGATTTCGCAATGCTCGTAGCCAATATCTTTGCCATTGTGGGTGATGGCGAAAGGGTGCTGGTTTTGATGTTCATTTTCAGGCAGTGCGATATAACCAGCGGTTTCGCCATTAGAAAATACTTTGGCTACGTTATTACTGATTTGCTCTAATTTGAAAATTACGGTTTTGCTCATTGGTCATACTCCGTTTTTAGGTAATAGGGATCCGTAGCTTAATTAATAAGCTGAATTAAAAGTTATTAGGTTGCCGGTTACGTATCCGGCGTCGTACTACCTGCCTCTATGGGCGGGAATATTCTACCGTTCCCTGATGTTGCATTTTCAGTGGGTGCCAGCCGGTTCGAAATATGGCGGAATACTGCGAGTTTCAAACGGTGACTTGATCGCCCGAAGGTTGCCGGTAGGCTCGAACCGATACACTTGGCAATGGATATCGTAATGCGCCACCCAGGCAGCGCCGGTGCGCTTGTTGCGGTAGTTGGTGGCCTTACCACTGTGTGGGACTGAGGTGCTGATCATGGCGATGTTCCTTTGTAGTTGCCGGGCTTTCCCGGCGGTCAGGTTTATTCCCCTTGGCTACTAAGCTCCTGTACTGATAGCCAAAGGTCGGAATGGGTGCCCGTCTTTCCGGGCTGTCATGCTCTACCGGCCTTTCCCGGTGGTCAGCCTGCTTTACTTCTCCACCTCAGGCGGCAGTGGTATCCTTGGAGTTCTCACACAACCAAGTAAAAGGTATTAACATGTTCGAAAATCAAACTGCTTTTCTCCTCGCTCTTAATTTTCTGACTGAAAAAGATAAAGCGAGCAAAGAGCATTATCTAATGAGGATCTCCGAGCTTTATGCAGAATTCGAAACGGCATTAAACCAACAGTCGGAATTCGGTGACATGATCATTGATGATGATCTTCTGAAATCGGTCTAACTCTTGGCGATGGTGCCGTAATCGACAAAAATGCTATCAAGGTCGCCTTGGTCACAATTTTGGCGGCCTCAATGGCTTTTTCCTCTGACCCACCGTCCCGGACAATGCCGCTTACTACATCAAGTACTGTGGGAAGCATTCCTTGGATGAATTCTTGTGAAAACCATGGATAGGTCACATCGCTTGCCTTACCCGTAGTGGGTAGTGCTTCATTAATTTTCATAAATCCCTCTGCTACGTGGTTGACTATTGGTTATGCCCGCTGTCTCTCCAGCCGTCCCCGGTCTTTCCCAGTGTCAGAACTTTTACCTATCGCGCCTTAGCTGTCGATGACCAAATAATAGCAATGCTAATTTAAATGTAAAGATCAAACGCATTAAAAAATGATGAAAGTGATTATCTCGTTGTTTAGAAAAGAAAAAGAAATTGAACTTTGAGCGTAGGAATAGGGCGCTACAGGCATGTAGCGCCTCAACATTGGGGATTGGTGGGAGGTTGGGTTGATTATTTAACGCGGTTTTTAGCGGCTAAAATTTTCTCAAACGCCTCATTGTAAAGCTGATTCATACCGCGGAGGTTTTCGATAAGTTTACTTTGCTCAACTTCGGGCAGGATCTCGAACAGATTTAGTAGTTCTGCCTCTTTGTCATTGATTAGTCGCCATCCTTTTCCGTCAAATTCTTCGTCGTAGCTACCAGAAACACGAACGTAATCCATTGAATTTTTTAGTTCCGGCCGTATGTCTTCAGGTTTGACGCGTAATAGCTCAGCAAACTTGATTACGGCGTCCGTGTTCAGTGGTGCTCTACCGTTTATGTAGTGGCTCACTGATGCCTGGGTACTGAAACCCATCATGTCTGCGGCAATATCCTGCGTTAGCCGCAGCGCTGTTTTCTTCTCGTTCCAGATATCCTTCAACCGCTGGGCTGCTAGGAGATCCTCAGGACTAAGTGGGGGTCTTTTGCTCATGTCTCAATTCTATTGGCATCACTAATTTTTGATAAATGCAGTTGATCTTTTGTTATTTATTAGCAATGATAATTGCGATGTTAACTGTGACCACAAGGTAATCTTATGGACTTAAAAATCTACTTGAAACAAAACCGGATTCCCCAGCACAAATTTGCGGCCCTTGTGGGCACAACTCAGGGCTGGGTGAGTTTGGTTGCCAATGGTAAATACATTTTGACTGGTGAGACTGCAATCCAATGGGCAAAAGCTACAAATTGGACTGTTACACCCCATCACTTAAACCCAAAAGCTTACCCAAACCCTACTGACGGGCTACCTCAAGAGCCTGATGGTAGCACTGCGGCTGCATAAGGATTGATGCATGAAAATCAAACACGAACAAATTCGCGAAGCAGTGATTGCATGGTCAGAACTTCTTGTTCGGCCATCGATGAAACCCGGCGGGCGAAAAACCCCTGCTGCAAAGATCAGTGAGGCCTATTTCTCCCTGGGGCTGACGGATCCGCAACTGCATGACGACAGTCATCCGGATGCTTTGGCACGCAATACGCAGAAGATATTTCGATGGTTAGAGAGCGATACACCGGCGGGCATAGCGAGTATTGAGCAATTGCTCCCTGCCATCGAAAAGTCCATGCCGCCGCTGCTACTGGCGAAATTGCACAGCTACCACTCCCAAACACTTCGTGAACTCATTACCCGTAAAGAGCGGATCGATAGCGAAGTTGAAGCCCTGTTTGGCGCCATGATCGCTTTGTCTGAGCGCGCGAACGATAGCGGCCCAGCGGGTAATACAGTAGTTCACTGACCGGAGCATAAACCAATGGCTAATTTTTCAAGAGAACAGGTTGAAGCGCAGATCTGCGATCAACTGGTGCGTGGTGGACTTCCGGTTGATGTAGCGCGTTCTGCCGCAGTGCAGGGCGCCAATCATTATTTAACCCGCCCAAACGCGACTATCGCCAGCAGTCTCGCTGTCGCAAAGACGTACGCAAAGCCGCTAAAGCGGGTGAAGGGCAAGCCAGACCGTCCGCATGTGCCAGGGCGCCGGATGGGGCGCCGGTGAAAGTAGTGCAGCAGCATCAGCAAAAACAAAGGTAGTTCAGATGGCTAATTCATGGTTGCGGCTCTGGCACGACATGCCGAACGACCCCAAATGGCGAACGATAGCCAGATTATCCGGCCAGCCGGTTGCGCTTGTACTGGCGACATATGTTCATCTTTTAGTCAGTGCGTCACAAAGTGTCACGCGAGGTCACGCAGATGTCACGCCGGAAGATTTAGCGAGTGCGCTTGACGTGACCGACCGTGACATTGAGCAGATTTTAGAAGCCATGCAGGGCCGAGTTTTGGACGGAAAAAATCTAACTGGTTGGGGGAATCGGCAGGTTAAACGCGAGGACACTGGTAACCCCGAAACCGGCGCCAAGTCAGCCAGAGAGCGCAAAAATGCGCAGCGTGAGCGTCAGCGTTTAGCCAAAGAGAAAGAGGCTTGTCACGAAGAGTCACGCAATGTCACGACAGATAAAGATAAAGATAAAGATAAAGATCTAAAAGATAAAACCCCACACATAAAACGCGCGGGCGCGAATGGGCCGCCGCTGGATGATTTTTCGCCACCAGAGCAACCGACGGCATCCGGGGGGGGGGCCTCCGCCCCTGGAATGCCCGACGAACGACCGTCACCGGAACCTCCCGGCGGCGACTGGCTGGACGAACCCGGAGTGAAATTCCCGATGACTGCCGACTGGGTACCTCCGCCGGATTTCAAACAGCGTGCTGCGCTGTGGGGAAATATTCTTAGCGGGCCAGCTCAGGGTTACACCCGTCAGGAGCTGGCGAGTTTTACCGCCTACTGGAAAGCCGAGGGCAAGGCGTTCCATCAGGTTCAGTGGGAGCAAAAATTTGCCCGGCATCTTGCTAGTCAGTCCGCTGGCTTACCACAGGCTGGTAAGTCGGGGCGCCAGCGGCGGGGTGGTTTTGAGCCATCAGGCAACTACGACGAAAAACCAGCCGGTTTTTCTTGAACCACGAGGTGAACCATGAAAACACCAGAGACACTGCTCAGCCGACTGCAGCGCATCATGCCGCCGGGCATCGAGCCAAAGTTTCGGACGGCCGACGAACTGCTCGCCTGGCATCGAGCGGAGGGCGAGAAGCGCAGCGCGGAGCTGAACAGGGCGAACCAGCAGACACGCGCAGAGCGAATTTTCGGACGCTCGGGGATCTGCGACTTGCACCGCAACTGCACGTTCGCCAACTATCAGGTGGCCAACGATGGGCAGCGCCACGCCCTGAGCAAGGCAAAAAGCTATGCGCAAAATTTCGGTATGGGTTTCGGCTGCTTCGTGTTCAGCGGCGGGTGCGGTACCGGCAAAAACCATTTGGCCGCGGCCATAGGTAACCAGCTGCTGGCGAAAAATCACACGGTGCTGGTGGTTACCATCCCCGACCTGATGCTGCGCGTTCGGCGCTGCTACGATGGCGGAGAGTCCGAAGCTGCATTGCTCGACGACTTATGCAAGGTCGACTTACTCGTTCTTGACGAGGTGGGCGTGCAGCGTGAAACGCGTGGCGAGTGGGTGATTTTGAATCAGATTATCGAGCGCCGGTTGTCATCGTTGAAGCCGGTAGGAATTTTAACCAACCTGAATTCGAGGGAATTAACCGATGTTTTAGGCGCCAGAGTCATGGACAGATTAACGATGGATAGCGGGATCTGGGTAGATTTCACCTGGGGAAGCTATCGAAAAAAATGTAACGCACCTTCGGGTGATTAAGTAACCGGAGCAAACCCAATGACCAACCGACAACTGACAAGACAGCAATTTACAGACCTGATCCTGGGGCGAGAGGTGACGATAGCCGAAATCGAATCCACGATCAGCGCAAAATATCCAGAGTGTGCAATTGGCGCTCGGGCAATTAGCGGCCGTTTAAGCCAACTCGAGAACTCGCCTCATGCCGTGCTACAAAAACGGTTGCAGCGAAGCGGGAGTACACGCGTATCGGTGTATTCGTTGCTCAGTGTAGCACCGGAGTTTTTCAAGCTTAACCACCGAAGTGCTGGCGATTTCAAAGTGACAAAACACAAACCCAAGGTTGAAAAAACGAGATACCGAGTGCCAATGCACCCCGTCGAAATCAGCTATTGACGCATGCACAAAATGCTGGATCGGTTGCTGGCTAACATACAGGAGGTAATTTAATGGAAACCATCATCGATGCTCTGAAAGCCATGGGGAAAGCCTCATCCATCGAAATTGCCGCGCGCCTGGGGCTAGATCGGCAAGAGGTTATCGATCAGCTATGGGAACTGAAGCGCGCCGACGAGGTGGTGCAGGTGGGCCAGCAGTGGGCGGCCGTTGTAGCTGTATCAGGTAACGAAAAATCCGAGGTGGCAACAGGAATGAAAGCTGACGATTTGATCAACATCATCGCGAAACAGGGGTCTATGACGGCCGAAGAGCTGGCAGCTGCCGCAGGCGTTACGACTCGTCGAGTTGCGTCATCGTTGGCAATGGCGACCAGTTGCGGAAAGATCGAACGCAAATCGGTTGGTGGCAAATTCCGCTACATGCTGCCTGGTAAGGCTAAATCGGAAAAAATTGCAGCACCGGCGCCCGCGGTAACAGCGGTTGATATTCCTGCGCCGGCGGTGTCCATAGCTGCGCCAACGGCAGTACAAACGCAAGCAGTTGACGCAGGCACGGATACATTGGTGATTCCAACAATCGCGCACCTGCGCAAGCGTATCCGCCAACAAAAGGCCGGGGCGCGCCGCGATGAACAATTGCTCAAGTACCTGGTTCGTGTTCATCGGTTGATGGAGGTAAATTCATGAAAAACTCACTCGCTGATCTGGTTAATCACCAGTTCATGATGTTGGAGAACCTCACCGATCCATCACTGAAAGGTGAGGCGTTATTGGAAGAGATCACTCGTGCTAAGGCCGTATCGGAAGTTGCGGGAACGATGATCCAGACTTACCGCGTCGCGCTGGATGCGCAGAAAGCGGTGTATGACGGTTATGCTGGTCGGGTGCCGAAAGTACTGGGGATCGAAGAATGAGCCAAAAATATACGGACGCGCAAAATTTATTCCTGAAAATCCATTGCAAAGGAAAAACGTTTCGCGAAATTACCGATTTGTTTAACTACGAATTTGGGACAAGTAAAAGCCCTAGCACAATCGCAGAAATTTTACGCCAACGTGGATTAGATCGGCTCGTTACAAAACAGTCTCGCTACAGCGACGAACAATTAACCTATTTATTTGTTAATAGAGAAGTTGGATGGCCGAAATTAACACAGATGTTTAATGAAAGATTTAGCACAAATAAATCAGTGCACGCAATCAAAGAGCTGATGGCCGGGCGGGGATGGAACCAAAAATGCAAGTCCGGCACAGGGAAAGGGCTAAAGTATATCTATGCCAACGGTAAACGAATGCGCCTCGACGTTTACGTATGGGAGTGTGTCAACGGGCCGCTTCCCACAGGTTGCGGTGTTATTCATTTGGATAATGATGTACAAAATAACCAGATTGGTAATCTACGGGCTGCACCGTTGCACATCAAATCGATATTCACGCAAGCTGGAGGCGGGGATGCTCCGAAAGCACTGGCCCCAGCACTATACGCAACGGTGATGTTGCAGAACGTTATCAGGAAGATAGAGAGAACAGGGGCGGTTAAGCCGGCCGCAAGGGAGAGGGGTTAATGGATTGGTTTACTTTGGCGATAGTCCTTGTGTTGGTTGCGTTCTGCGGCGGTGTGTTGCTGTTCGCCTGGCTAATGCTTAACGTTATATCTGATTGAAAAGTAGGAGAAAGGAATGTTTGAACTTGACGATTTCCAGGCGCTGACTCTTCGTCAATTTCTGGAGGATAACTGGGATCTGTTTGTAGCTCACTGCGGTGCTGATTATCGTGATGGGGAGGAAGTTGCCGATGAGGTGTTTGAGGCGCTCGGTGGTGAAGAATAACGTTAAATATCTAGGATCAAGGGGGAAGTGGGGTATACTCACATCGGGTGCTTGAGACTATCTGTCTCGAGCATTTGCAGAAGGCGGATAGAGAAAAGCCCCAAGTGATCTTTCAATCAACTTGAGGCCCTCTTATGCTTCGCAACATAAAGGTAGCCTCTTACATGCCGAAAGGCAAGGAGAAGAAGGCTATGGAGCCACATAAACTGGCGCTGTTGTCGCTAATCGTTGTCAGTATCGCCCTGTTAGGGGCGTTGCTGCTCAACAAAAACAACCTCTGTGATGTTAGCTTCCGAAGCGGCGGAACGGAGATTGTGGCTCACATGGCTTACGAAACCAAGTAAGAGCTACGGCGGGGAGCAATCCCCGCCACTCTGTTGTTGAGTATGAGCTCTCAAGCACCCAATCACATCAAACCTGCTTCGGCGGGTTTTTTTGTATCTAATCAAACGCATATCACGATTAACCATAGGCATTGTGTGCTATCGATCGGTTAAAACGATCGAAGTTGCAATATTGATCTATGTGACCTATTAGACAAAGCCAATCCAACGGCTTTACTGAAACATGTGAATCCTGAATTCCATGGTGTTTCGCCTCGACAAATATTCTAACTTATTGAGGTGAAATATGATTTCAAACAAGCAGCTTCTTGAATCGCTTCCTTTTAATGGTCGTGTGGTTATTGAAGTTAAAGACGGTGATATAATTTCAATTGTTACTATTCCGGATGATCATTTGATCGCCTCTCTTGATGTGCTTCGTGAGTTGCTAGAGCGGGCTGGTTACGCTGTTCATGAGCAGCTATAATGTAGGCGTTAGCTTGAACAACTAACGCCTATCGCGCCATCAGGGAGACCAGATGGCGCAGTTAATACAGCTAGTAAAATCCGCACCAACAATCCTGACCCCGGCGACGATCGAGGCCAGCGAATTTTTGCAACGTGTGAAACTCGGCGAGTGGATACAGGCCGAATTCAGACGTGTCCGCAACTACCAATTTCACAAGCGTTTTTTCAAACTCCTGCAATTCGGCTTCGACTACTGGACGCCAACCGGCGGCACACTGACGCAGCCAGAGCGCCAGCTTATCAATGGTTTTGTGGAATACCTCATCGATATGTCCGGGCAGCATGGCGAAGTGATCAGCGCCGTCGCCGATGAATATTTGTTCCAGGTAGGTAAGCAGCGGGCCCAAGATATTGTGTTACTCAAGTCATTTGAGCCCTATCGCGGATGGGCGACTGTTGAGGCCGGTTATTATGATGAGGTGATCCTGCCCAACGGCCTGCGCCAGCGTATCCCAAAATCCATTTCATTCGCCAAGATGGACGAGGACTCATTTCAGAGCCTTTACAAATCGGTGTTCAACGTCCTGTGGCATTTCATCCTGTCGCGTAGTTTCCGTAGCCGGCAAGAGGCTGAAAATGTGGCGTTGCAGTTGCTGAAGTATTCCCTATGACTGATGAAATCTGGATTCAGGCGCGCGGTTGGGAAGGGAGTTATGAAGTCTCAAATATGGGTCGAGTCCGATCAATCGCCAGAAAGGGTAGAAGTGGTTCCGGTCGTACTTATGGCGGGAAAATTATTAAGCAAACCTTCCACAAGAGCACTGGCTACTTAGTTGTAAGTCTCAGTAAAGACAATAAACCTAAGCAAGTATTGCTGCATCGATTGGTTTTGTCGAGCTTCAAAGGTGATGCCCCAGAGGGTATGGAATGTTGCCATGAAAATGGCGACAGGTTGGATCCCCGAATTAAAAATCTGCGCTGGGATACAAGGAAAAATAACCTTGCTGACAAGAGAGAACACGGAACATGGCAGGGTGGTGAAAATAACACATGGCACAAACTAAATGCCGCTCAGGTCATCGCAATCAGATCATCAGATAAACCCCATAAATATTGGATGGAAAAATTCAATGTATCTCGTGGTTGTATCGCTGCTGTAATTGAAGGCAGATCATGGAAGCATGTGGGGGTTCCCCATGGCTAATCTTAAAAAAGAGGCCCGCGGCCGCGACTGCCAAATCCGGATACCTGGCATTTGTAATTTCAACCCAGAAACAACCGTTTTGGCACATTACCGCCTGGCTGGCACCTGTGGTGGCGCCATGAAGCCCGATGATACGCAGGGCGCCTGGTCCTGCAACTGCTGCCATGACGCCATCGATTCCCGTACAAAAACCGAATATGACCGTGAAACCCTGCGTCTTTACCACGCCGAGGGTGTATTCCGCACGCAAGCCATTTTGAGAAGTGAGGGCAAGTTATGATTTATCCTGAGAATGTTGGCAAGGGCGACGGCAAAGAGCTGCACCTGCGTGCGCTGGAGCGAGTTTGGATTGAGGGTAAATTGAAAATGTGGGGCCGCTGGTCGGGCATGGCAAAGTACGGCAGCGCCGGCAGCATGTTTAACCGTTTATTGGCCAGTGAGAAAGTGACAAAGGCTGCGATCACCCAGGCACTACGGCAACTTAAAAAAACTGGATGCGACAAAAGCGAGCTGCAGCGTTACCTGCTGGATATCATGGAAGGTAAGCAAAAGAGTAGCCTAGCGTTCTGCTCCGATCAAGAGGCCTCGACCATTGACCAGGTGATCGGTACCGTCCTGCTGGATCACCCGGGATTGAGGTACGTTATTCAGCAGCGGTACATAGGGCGGGGAAAAAGCAAAAAGGCCATGGCGGCAGATTTACACGATATTCGGCCTGAATGGTGTATACGCACCTGCGAAACCCGGATCGCCGTTTGGTTGAAAACTGCCGAGTTTATGCTTTACCTGCCAATGAGTGATGCATTCAATTCAAACGTTGAAAGATTTTACCGTTGACTTTGCGCGGAAAATGGTTAAATTAGGTTAAGCTTCGCGAAGAAGTACCCGCAGCGACAAATCAAAAAGAAACCCGCCATATGCGGGTTTTTTATTGCCTAGGATTCAGTGATAATTACCCATCCATCACTAATCAAGCTTCGCTATGATTGATTTCTTTAGAAATATTTACGACAAGGTTGTCGAGCATTTTGCAACAATGACGACAATTGTTCTTTTTTTCACAGTAATTAAGCTGCTCATTCCTATTGTTGCATATATTGCTAATAGGATAGGCGAGCATAACGCGTACAAGAGCTTTTCAGCAATTGAGCATCTAAGTGACGACGAGGCAAGAGCAATGGCTCGAAGCATCTGGCGGCCCAAGAGCAAGCCACCGAAATGGTGGGGAAAGCTTCATAAGAAAATATTTAAACGGAAAAAATAATCACTAAAGCCTCGGCAATCGCTGGGGTTTTTCTATTTTAGGGCTGCGCTTAATGCGTGGCCTTTTTTATGTCTTACGCCCGGCGTTCGCTGAGCGAACAAAGGAGCAAAAAGATGGCTGAGCCTGTAGGGACTACTGGAGCAGCGACCACCGCAGTAACCGGCGTGACTGTGGTAGGGCTGTTATCTGGTGTCGATTCTGGGGTACTGATTGGGGCGTTTGCCGGCGCCGTGATTTTTGTGATGTCGGCCAGCGAGTTTTCGTGGCTAAAAAAGATGGCGCTATTTGTGGCCTCTTTGCTGGTGGGGATCCTTGCCGCGCCGTTTGCCGCAGACATCATCACGTGGGCTACGCCGGTTGGCATTGAAGCACATGAGCCAGTTGGCGCGCTGGTGGCTTCCGCTATCGTCGTACGACTTTTGATGTCAGCCAGCCAAAACCCCACAGGGTTCTTCGACCGATTCCGGCAAGGGGGGAGCAATGCTAAATGATTACCTCTTAATCGTGAATGCGATTACCTGCGCGGTTATGTCGGCCCGCATGATGCTGTATCGCCGGAATGGGGCGACGCATCGACCTTTTGCTGCGTTCTGTGCCTGGTTGCTTATCGTGGCCAGTGCCTCTGTGACAATCCGCATACTGACTGGCGATTATCATTACGCAAATTGGTCGGAAACATTAATCAACATGGCGTTCTGTGTCGCGGTGATCGCATCGCGTGGCAACGTTATGGCTTTGGCAAAACCTTTCACGAGATAACCCCATGACAAAAGACCAATTTAAAGAGGCGGCTGGTATTGCTGCCGGATTAGCCACGCGCTGGTTTCCGCATTTGGAAGCGACCCTCACCGAATTCGGGATCTCTTCTTCGGTGGAGCAGGCGATGTTTATCGCCCAGGTAGGGCATGAGTCGGCGGCGTTTACCGCAACAGCGGAATCCTTCAATTACAGCGTAGCCGGGCTGCAATCCACGTTCGGCAACCGACTGACAACGGAACAATGCAAAATGCTTGGCCGTCAGCGGGGCGAGGCGGTGGTACCGGAAAATCGCCAAGCGGCGATCGCCAATTTGGTCTACGGTGGCCGCCTGGGAAACAAAGGTTCGGGGGATGGCTGGAAATATCGCGGACGCGGCCTAATCCAGGTAACCGGGTTGGATAATTATCGGGCTTGCAGTGCTGGCATTAAAACAGATTTGGTCTTGGTACCGGATCTGCTGGATCAAGATGAATATGCCATGCGTTCCGCTGGCTGGTTCTGGAATTCTCGGAACTGCGGAAAATACGCGGGTGATGTCGAGCGGGTAACGCTGCTGATCAACGGCGGCAAGAATGGCCTGGCTGACCGCCAAGAGCGCTTTGAACGTGCGCGTAAGGTGCTGGCGTGACTGGCTGGATTTCAAAACTGACCGGCGGAGGGTTATTGCTTCTGCTGGTGGTATCGATCTGCCTGGGTGGATATAGCTCGTTGTTGTCACATCGGCTGGAACTGGCACGGCAGCAGGTAGCAGAACAGAAAAAAACGCTGGCGCAGCAGGCCGGACTGATCGCCACCATGCAGGAACAGGACGCCCGTAACCGCAAGCTGATGGCCGAACAGCAACAGAGAGAGCAGCAACTGCGCCAGCGGGGCGAAATTTACCAGAGGAAATACCAGGATGCCATCAAAAATGATGAGTGCAGCCGCCGTGATGCTCCTGGTGGTGTGCTTGACCTCCTGCGCGGAACGGATATCAGCGTCGCCGGCACCAATCGTCATGTTGCCCCCTGAGACGGTATTCGCGCCCTGCGAACAACCGCAACTTGCCGGTAGCACCTGGGGAGATATCGGGAGCCACGCGCTGGCGCTTCAAACAGCTTTATCAATCTGCGCTGGCCAGGTGGCCACGCTAAACCAATGGCGGGCATCCGTCGGGAGAAACCAATGAGCGAAGCTAAACCGCAAGATGGCAGCACTGTGAAGGGATGTCGCACCTTGACCGCCGACGATATAGCACAAATGAATGAACTGAAAGAAATCAGTCGTAATTTTTGCGAGCAAATCGACCTCGAACGCACACACCTCTCCCTGGAGGTGGTAGAGGCAGACTCTCCGGAAGAAGCCAGCCGCAGTGAGGCAATGCGCTGCCTGGCTATCGCCCGCACCAAAATGCAGGAAGCCTGCATGTGGGCCTGCCGTGCAGTGGCTCGTCCGGATGCGGATTGCTAACACCATCGGCATTACAGGTGGTCTTTACGAGGATCATCGATAATGCAAAAAAAAGCCCCTCAAGAAGAGGGGCGAATAATGACACACAGGGAAAACCGTTACGTTAATAACGTTTGGTTATTGTATGGGTTTAAAGGGAAGTGTACTGATGCAATTTTGCACTGGCGTGATGAATTATTGCCCATCACAGAGCGCCCACACGGGCGCTGCGTAATGCGCAAAGCAAAGTCACCTCGTTACTCCGGCTCACTGTGGGGGTAGCGCTGGTGGCTTTTTTTATGGAGCACGCTATGTCACAACCGGAAGAAAGCGGCCTTGAGCGCGATTACTGTGCCGGTCAGCTTTCTCTACGGGAGATGGCAGAGATATACGGCATCAGTGAAGGGGCCATTAGAAAGCGCGCCAAAAAACATGGCTGGGTACGCAGTGGAAAGACTGGTACGCAAAAAGGTACGCAGGTACGCAAAAAAGGCACGCAAAAAGATAAAGTGCGTACCGAGGCCAAGGCACAGAAAACACCGGTCAAAAATGAAGATCTAGAACTGACGGTGAACGCTGACGAATATGGGCTAACACTTCAACAGGCTTGGTTTGTTCACTGGTTCGCTATCACAAAAAGCCGGGTAGAAGCTTACCGCCTTGCTGGTTACGAAGGTAAGGGCAATACCGCTTATGTCGGTGCCAGTCGGTTGTACAGGAAAGATAACATTCGACGGGCTATTCGGGATCTGCAAGACAGGATTGCCAAGCGCTACGAGGCTGACCTGGATGATTTGATTAATCAACTGGTGGCCATCACAAAGGCCGACCCGAACGACCTCATGCAATACAGGCGAGTGAACTGCCGATATTGCTGGGGTGATGGGCATAAATACCAGTGGCGTGATCTGGAAGAGCAACTGAAGGCAGAAAAAAAAGCTGAGGCAGAAAGTAAACACCCGCCAGATCTGTCTGGTGGCATTGGTTATACCGAAATTACAGATCCGCACCCAAATTGCCCACGCTGCAACGGTGAGGGACAAGGACACGTCTTTATTCACGACACACGGGATCACAGCGCTACTGCTCGCGCTTACTTCACTGGGGTGAAGGAAACCAAATTCGGCATTGAAATCCAGACCGAAGATAAAAAGGCGGCCCGGGCCATGCTGATCCAACTGATTACCAAACTGGATCTTAATAACCCAGCCAGTGACGTCCCGAGAGGTCTTGACGATTTTTATGCTGACATTGGACAAAGCAAGCCTGAATCCAGCGCTAAGGCCGTTCTGGACGACAAAGGCGAGGAATAAGGTTTTATACGGAGGGCGAACCTCTTCTAAATCGTGGGATGCTGCCGGTATGGCAACGTTCCTGAGTGATAAATATCGTCTGCGTTTTTTATGCACCCGCCAGATCCAAAACAAGATTGAGGAATCTGTGTACGCGCTGTTGAAAATCCAAATAGAGCGATTTGGTCTCCGACATCGTTTCCGCATTCTGGACAACAAGATCATCAACCGGTTTACCGGTAGCGAATTCATGTTTTACGGTCTGTGGCGCCATGTTGACGAGATAAAATCACTGGAAAGCATCGACGTGCTTTGGAACGAGGAAGCGCACGCGATGACCGAAGCCCAATGGGAAGTTTTGGAGCCTACGATCCGTAAAGAGGGTTCGGAGTGCTGGTTTCTTTTTAATCCGCGCTTAACGACTGATTTTGTATGGCGGAATTTTGTTGTAGCGCCGCCACCTGACACGCTGGTCAGAAAAATAAATTACGACGAAAACCCGTTCCTTAGCCGCACCATCATGAACGTTATCGAGGCCGCCAAGGCGCGCGATGCGGAGATGTTCGAACACGTCTACCTAGGCATGCCGAGAACTGACGATGATGAAGCCATTATCAAGCTTTCGTGGATAGAGGCCGCTGTCGACGCTCACAAGGCGCTCAACATCGAGCCTGCCGGTCACCGGCGCGTTGGCTTTGACGTTGCAGACAGTGGCGCCGACAAATGCGCAAACGTCTATGCGCATGGCTCTGTGGCGTTGTGGGCTGATGAATGGAAGGCGCGAGAAGACGAGCTGATGAAAAGCTGTAAGCGCACCTACAATGTCGCCCTTGAGAGGGAGGCTGCAATTATTTATGACAGCATTGGTGTTGGTGCCTCCAGCGGCTCCAAATTCGCGGAAATAAATGAAGAACGAGAAAGCGCCAGTGACTGGAATGTGCGCACGGTCGATTACTTCAAATTTAACGCCGGCGGCGCGGTATTCGAACCAGAGCGTGATTATCAGCCTGGGATTACCAATAAAGATTTCTTCGCGAACATAAAAGCGCAGGCCTGGTGGCTGGTCGCCGATCGGTTCCGTAACACGTACAACGTGATTAACGGGAAAGAAAAGCGGGAAAGTTTCGCAGATGACCAACTGATAAGCATCGATTCGGCTTGCCCGCTGCTGGACAAATTGAAATTCGAGCTATCTACGCCAAAGCGTGATTTCGATAAAAACGGTCGCGTGAAGGTAGAAACCAAAGACGACCTGAAGAAACGCGATATTCCTTCGCCGAACGTTGCGGATGCTTTCATCATGGCGTTTGCGCCAATCGAAACGCCGCTCGTTATTTCCGACGACTTTTTGGAGAGTATTTGATGTGGCCTTTTAAACGAAAAAATCAGATTAAAGAGGCCACGCCAACGGAAGTGGTCAAGTCTGCGCCTGACATGGCGATCAATGAGGAAATGGTCGCAAGTATAGGGCAAAAGCCGCACCGCCAATTTGTGCAGTACGAGCCACCTCCAGGTGTCATTCCTGCCGGCCTTCGCAGCGCTGTGTTGGCGATGGACTCAACGCCCTATGACACACTTAACGGCAGCTACCCTGATTTTGTGTACGGTGGCTTCCCCGGCTATCCCTACCTGGCGCAGATGGCTCAGTTGCCAGAATACCGCCGCATGGTAAGTGTGATCGCCGAGGAAATGACACGCAAGTGGATCAAGGTGAAAGCAGCCGGCGATGGGGACGATAGCAAAACCGAGCGCATAGCGTTGCTTGTGGCGGCGATGGAACGCTACAGGGTGCAGGATATCTTTCGACTAGCGATCGAGCACGACGGTTTTTTCGGTCGTGGCCAAATCTATATCGACATTCGTTCACCCAAAGGCATATCAGCCTGGACGGATCCGGAAGAGCTGCAATCCGGGCTCTTTATTTCCAATAAAAAAATCACGCAGGGCTCGCTGGTGGGCTTTCGTGTTATCGAGCCGGTTTGGACGTACCCAGGCATTTACAATGCCGACAACCCGCTGAGCGATGATTTCTACAAGCCGGCAGAATGGTATGTCATGGGCAAAACGGTGCACGCCAGCCGCATGTTGGACTTGGTATCGCGACCAGTACCGGACATGCTCAAGCCTGCATATAACTTCGGTGGCCTGTCTTTGACCCAGATTGCCGAGCCGTATGTAAGTAACTGGCTGCGCACTCGTGACAGTATTGGGGATGTGCTGCATTCATTCTCGCTGAGCGGCATAAGTACAAACATGACGAACATTCTCACCGGTAAAAACGATCCCAACTATGCAAAACGCGCGGAACTGTACAACCGTACCCGCGATAACCGTGGGTTGTTGATGCTGGATAAATCAACGGAAGAGTTTTTCCAGTTCAACACGCCATTGAGTGGGTTGGATACATTGCAGGCGCAGGCGCAAGAGCACATGTTTTTTGTCAGTGCTATCCCATCAGTGAAATTTGCCGGACTCAGTCCGACAGGCCTGAATGCGTCCAGTGAGGGTGAAATTAGGGTGTTTTACGACACCATCGCGGCCAATGCCTCGCGGTTGCTCAAGCACCCTATTAAGCGCGTGATGGACATTATCCAGCTGTCGGAGTTTGGCGAAGTCGACCCCGATATCACCTTCGAATTTGAGCCGCTGCACGAAATGACCCGCGAGCAACTGGCCACCATTCGTAAAACTGAAGCGGAGACAGATCAGATTTACGAAAGCGTTGGTGCTGTGACAAACAACGAGGTGCGCGAAAGACTGGCCTCCGACCCTAACAGCCCGTATAGCGGACTGGACTTGAGCGGGGAAATCGAAATTGACGACGAAGATGATACCGACCTCGAAACGGATCCTGATAAAGCGGAAGAGCCAGAAAAAGACACTGAAGCAAATCCGGCCGAACGCAGGGATTGAAGCCTGGTACCGGCGACAACTTGATAACGCGGTGCAGGAGCTGCATAACAGCACGCTTTATTGGCTACGTGCTGAGTACCGGCAAAGTGGGTTAGCGCAGGACGCCTCGCCGGCACTGATGATGCGCCAGGCTATGAAAAAGCTTTCTCGCCGCTGGCTGAAAAAGTTTGATCTGTTGGCGGTGAAGCTGGCCGATCGCTTCACGCATGACGTGATGAAAAATAGCGATGCGTCGCTGTCTACCGCGCTGCAATCGGCTGGGTTCACGGTGCCGTTCAAAAAGACGGCCGAAATGAATAATGCCCTGCAGGCCACTATCACGGAAAACGTCAACCTGATCCGCTCAATCCCGGAGCAATATCTCACGCAGGTTGAAACGTTGGTGATGCAGTCAGTATCACGTGGGCGTGACCTTGCAACTCTGACCAAAGAGCTCCAACACCGCTTTGGCGTGACGCGACGACGGGCAGCCTTTATCGCGCTTGATCAGAACAACAAGGCTACATCGGTGATGCAGTCGGCACGTCAGCGTGCGCTTGGCGTTCGCCGAGGCCGCTGGCGGCATTCACATGCTGGTAAGGTGCCGCGGGTGTCGCATGTGAAAGCCGACGGCAAAGAGTTCGATCTGGATAAGGGGATGTTCCTCGATGGCAAATGGGTAATGCCGGGCGAGGAAATTGGGTGCCGCTGCGGCTGGGAGGCGATTTTACCGGGACTGGAGTAATGAATGACGACTGAACTACTGGCATTTGACCGGGGTTCGGTACGGCAACTTGATAAGGTCGGACGGCTGCAGGTAGAACGCAGCAACATAAGCAAGGCCAACGTCTGCGGATATTACGGGAGAGAAATACCGAATTCCGAGTCGCTGGGGCTTGAGCCCGATCGGTTGTACATGCTGTACCGCGACCCCGACGAGCTGCGCAAGGCAGCAAAAACCTTCAATAACATCCCCATTCTTTGCCGACACAAGCCTGATTACCCAGGCGCGCCCGCGCGTGAGCTCCGGGTGGGGACAACGCATGCCAACAGTGATTTTGATGGCACCTACCTAACAAACGGATTGTCGATTTGGGACAACTCCGCAATCGCCGGAATCGAGACCGACGAGCAACGAGAACTGTCATCGTCGTATGCGTACGTCGCTGACATGACCCCAGGCGTTACCCCGGATGGCGTCAAATTTGACGGCGTGATGCGGGATATCGTCGGTAACCACGTGGCGCTGGTCGGCGACGGCCGGGCCGGATCCGATGTGCTGGTATTTGATTGCCTCCCGAAGGAGTTACAAAACATGAAATTAAATCGTAAGGGCGTCGCTATGCGCGCAGCGCTGGGCGCCTATCTCAAACCTCGCCTGGCGCAAGATGCCTCGCCGAAAGACCTCACGCAATTGGTTGGCCAGCACAAACGCCCCAACGCGATCGCGAATGCGGTCAAATCCGCATTTTCCAGTCGCCTGGCCCATGACATGGAAATCGAACCGGCCGAGCTTGCAGAACTGATGGAAGCAGCTGAAGAAGTTGTCGAACCGGAAGAGCAGGGGCCAGCATTCGATACTGAAAATCCGCTGGAAAGTATCCTGGCGCTGCTGGCAGACAAAGTACCTGAAGAAGTGCTGGCCAAAATCAAAGCGGCGCTGATGCCGGCGAGTGATGACGCACTGGATGATCCAGCACCTACTACGCCAAAACACGATCCGGACACTGTCAGTAAACCCGCTATGGATGCGGCTATTAAGCTGGCGGCAGATCAGGCAGCCAAAGTTGCTGCCCAAAACTTCCAGGCTGTTCGTGTAGCAGAAACCGAAGTGCGTCCATTGATTGGTGACGTGGTTGCTATGGACTCTGCCGAGGACGTATACCGCACAGCGCTCGAGCAGGCAGGCGTTGATATTGCCAATGTTCACCCGAGCGCATATCGCGGCATGGTGCAGTTTGCTATCAGCCAGAAAAACACAGCCAAAGCACCACGCATTGCTTTGGATTCCGCCACTGCAGGCTCCTTTGCTGCAGATTTCCCAACCGCCAAGCTAAAACGAGGTTACTGATATGGCCGGTTTCCCGAATCACATTAACCAATATCCGGCACCGGGTATTGAGGGCTCGTTCGCCAGCTTGAACCCCTATACCAGCTTTGTGGCTGGCGAGGGTGCTCTGGTTACTGGTGCAGAAGGCCTAACTATTGGCCGCTTTGCATGGGTAGTGAAGGGCGTAGCCTCAAACAAAGGCACCGGCGCTCCGTCGGGTTTTGTGCCGCGTGATGGCCAGGCGTCAATCGTTGAGTGGCTGGCCGCCGCTTCAAACGTTATCCAGCCGGGCCGTGAATGCACGTTGCATACCGCCGGTGACTACTGGGCGCTGACCACCACGGCAGCCACCGTAGGGCAAAAGGTGTTCGCTTCGCTGACTACGGGTGAGGTGGCCGCCGGTGCCGCCGGTGCCACCATGGACGGCTTCGTCGAAACAGCTTTCTCGGTGGCCAGCACCGCAGCGGCCAATGAACGCATCAAAATCAGCACCTGGAGCAAGTGATGAATAAATTTAAGCAACATTACGCCACGGCCAGCCGTGACTACGGCATCATCCTGCCGGGCGCGCAGGCCTACTTGCCGCCGGAGTTCGCAGGGAACTATGAACTGGCGATGGACGCGCAGCCGGCATTGGTGACCGCGTCAAACTCTGGCGTGCCGGCATACCTCACCAACTACGTTGATCCGGAGCTTATCCGCGTGCTGGTGACGCCAATGAAGGCGGCGCAAATTATCGGTGAAACCAAAAAAGGGGACTGGACGACGCTGACTTCACAGTTTCCGGTTGTTGAATCGTCTGGTGAAGTTAGCTCATACGGAGATTACAATCATAACGGTATGGTGACTGCGAATGCCAACTGGGTGCCACGCCAAAGTTACCACTACCAGACCCACACCCGCTGGGGTGAGCGCGAGCTGGATATGTACGGTGCGGGGCGTATTGGCTGGGCGGCAGAGCTTAACGTGGCGTCTGCGCTGGTGCTGAACAAGTTCCAGAACAAGTCATACTTTTTCGGCATTGCCGGCCTGGAGAACTACGGTTTGCTGAACGATCCGTCCCTCTCTGCACCGATCACGCCGGATGAGGTGGACGGGAAAATTCAGTGGGATGACAAAGATGGTCAGGCGATCTATGACGACATCGTGAAACTGTATAAGCAGCTGACGAAGCAGACCAAAGGCCTTGTCGAGCGCACGGATCCGCTGAAAATGGGGTTATCTCCAAATAGCGAGGCCAACTTCACGAAAACCAACATGTACGGCGTCAACGTTACCGACCTGCTGAAGAAAAACTTCCCTAACCTGACTATTGAGACCGCAGTGGAATATTCCACTGAGGCCGGAGAGGTCGTGCAGCTGTTCGCTGAGCGTCTGGGTGAGCAGGATACCGGTTACTGCGCGTTTACCGAGAAAATGCGTGCGCATGCTGTGGTTACCGAGTCGTCTGCATGGCATCAGAAAAAATCAGGCGGCACCTGGGGCGCGATCATTCGTCAGCCTCTCGCGATTGTACAAATGCTGGGGATTTAAGAGATGGCAGAACAAGTCACAGTGGGATGCAAGTTGCCGAACGGCCTGGTGCTGAACGTGCAAGGTAAGCAGGTGAAGATTAACGGCTGTCGTTCAAAGGAGGCGCGTATTATCGGTGGGTATGGTCTCACTGCTGTGGATAAGGAATTGTGGGAAGCCTGGCTGAAAATTCACGCTGAGCAGCCCTATGTAAAGAATGGCGTAATCTTCGCTCAAGACAACGGGAATAGCGTTCGATCTCAGGCTAAGGAGCAGGAAAATATTAAGTCCGGGCTTGAGCCGTTACCGCAGAAAAACCCTGCACCTGGCATTCAGCGAGATGATGAGGCCATGAACAACAAGGAGTGATCTATGGGCGTCGTAGTTTTTGATATCGCCGCATTCCGTGAGCTCTATCCAGAGTTTGCGACGGGATGTGGAACGGCGCCGAGTGATAAGTTGCTTGAGGCGCTGTTTAATCAGGCCTCAACGCTTTATCTCGACAATACGGATGCCAGCGCAGTGCAAGACCTGAAGGAGCGTGAACAGCTCTTATTTTTGCTGGTTGCCCACTTGTGCTATTTGCGAGGTTTTGGCGCCGGCGCCAGCGGTGGCCAATCCAGCGGTTTGGTTGGGCGCATCACCAGCGCATCTGAGGGTTCGGTTTCCGTGTCCGTTGATGCCGCGGGCAGCAACGATGCTTCATGGTGGTACCTCCAGACCCCGTATGGGGCGGCGTACTGGCAGGCTACCGCACCGTATCGCACTATGCAGTATCACCCGGGATCATCCCCGTCGCGCTACCCTGGCCATTACTATCGCCGCGGGCGCTAAATTAGGAGTGGAGTCATGACTAAGCGAGTAATGTCAGTTGGCGGATATCCCGTTACCGTGTTGACGCCGGAAGATGGCGGCGCAGGCGGTGACGTGACATCCGATCAAATTACGGACGCATCTGAAGTTGGCAAAAAGTTGCTGACTGCATCAGATGACGCAGCTGCGCGCCAGGCAATCGGCGCCGGCACTTCAAGTCTCAAGGTTGGCACTGCGGAGACCGACGCGAAAGCTGGCAACTATAAGCCGGCGGCGGCCGATATCAGCGATGCATCAGATATTGGTCAGCAAATCCTGAAAGCGGCGGATGCAGCGGCTGTTAAAGCGCTGTTGGGGCTGTAATGTCTGGGGTGAGCGGCGGTGCCGCATTTAAAGAGCGCCTAGCGCAAATTGCCGCCGGCCTGTCCACTGGAAAAAGCCTGAAGGTGGGTTTTTTGGCAGATGCGACCTATGAAGACGGTACGCCGGTTGCCCTGGTGGCCGCCGCGAACGAGCTCGGGAAAATGATCATGACCAAGGCCGGGGAGTCATATTTTCAGCTGCCCCGTCCTTTTTTCCGAAACATGATCGCCACGCACAGCGGGCAATGGCCAGGGGAGTTTTCCCAATTCATCAAGGCATCAAATTATGATGCCCGGGTTGCCCTGGGGTTGATGGGGGAGCGGATCAAAGGCCAACTGCAGGCGTCTATACGAGAGCTCAAGTCTCCGCCGCTGGCTGAATCTACAATCGGTCAGAAAGGATTCGATAAGCCGTTGATCGACTCTAATCACATGGTAAACAGTGCTGATTATGCAGTAGACGGAGGTGATGAATGAACTTACACGGCATTGTGTCGCGTGCTATTGGCGTCGTTAACCCCTTTGTTGAAGCGCAAATTTACCGCTCCCAGGGGGCTGCAAAACAGGCGAACTACTCCCGGGCGCCGGCCTATGCGGATCCTATTCCCATGATGGTACAAAAGCAGGCGGTGACGCAGGGGGATGTTCGGCATCTGGATAACCTGAATATTCAAGGAGTTTTCACGTCCATTTATACCAATGGCAACTGGTGTGGTGTGAATCGGCCTAAAGAACAGGGTGGTGATAAATTTGTTATCGGAGGTGAAACCTGGCTTGTTGTTTCGGTACCGGAAAACTGGCCTGATTGGACGAGGGTTATAGCATGCCTGCAAACGTAGCACTCTCGATTACTGAAGATGACCTCTACAAGGCCCTTGGCGATTTTCTCCAGGGGCTTTTTGTTGATGTGGAGATAGAGCGGACACAGCAAAATGGGGTGCAAATGCCGCTCGGGGATTTCATTGCAATGACTTCCCTTTACTCGGCAGGGCTGTCAACCGGCGTTGTGACGTATTCGGCTCCGGATAAAGCCGGGTTGGGGATGCAGCACATTACACGCACCACGCAATGGAAGTGCCAACTCGACTTTTACGGGCAGATAGCTGAACGCAACGCGCTAATGTTTGCAACGCTGATCCGCTCTGAATTTGCCACGGCACATTTCCGCTGCGCCGGCGGCGCGATTTCACCGCTGTATTGCAGCGAACCACTTCAGACGACGATGATCAACGGCGAACAGCAGTATGAAACCCGCTGGACGCTGGATTTTGTCGCGCAAATCAATCCGGTGGTCAATGCGCCGTTGGCGTTCTTCGATAACGTGACCATCCAAACGACAATAACGGAGTCCATCGATGGCAATTCCAATTAGTAAAGACGTAAAAATAAACCCGGGCGTGCTGGCCGCCGTCGGTAATGCGGTCGATCTGAATGGCTTGTTACTGACCAATAATGCCTACGCGCCCAATGGCGATGTGCTGCCGTTTTCTTCCGCTCAAGATGTTGGGGCCTATTTCGGCGGTGAATCTGACGAATACACAATGGCGGCGATGTACTTCCAAGGGTACAACAACGCGACGAAATCCCCCCGGCATGCTTTTGTTCTCACGTTTCAACCGCACGCCAGCAGCTGCCTGGCTGCGTAGTGGATCATTTAAAGGAATGGCCGTTGAAGACCTGAAAGCGCTTTCCGGCACGTTGACGCTCAGTATTAGCGGGAAAAGCACCAGTGTTGAAGTTAATTTCAGTGCGGTGACCAGCTTTGCGGAAGCGGCCGCTGCATTGCAAACGTCATTGACGGCGGCGGTGGCCACGGTTGTTTTTGACACTACGCATAATGCATTCATCATCACTGCCGCAGGCTCCAAACCAGAAACCACCACGATCAATTTCGGTACCGGTACGGCAGCCGCCCCCCTGAAAATGGCCAGCACCGCCGGTGCGGTTGTCTCGCAAGGCGCGAATAAAAGCGTTGTATCGGACGTGTTCACCGCAATCACTGCCAAGTCGCAGCAATGGGCGTCGTTCTCGACTGTGTTCGAATGCACAGATCCAGAGCATCTGGCCTTGGCCGAATGGGCCAGCGGGCAGAACAAACGTTTTTTCTATGTGGCATGGACAACCAATGAAAAAGCGAAGGTGGCCAGCAGCACGGATCACATCGCCTATCAACTGATCACCGTGAACAACTTCGGCAGCGTGGTGCCGGTTTATTGCCTGGATGTGAAGAAACCGGCCGCTGTGCTGGGTTATGCCGCCGCCCTGGATTTTGTCCGGGCTGAGGGGCGTGTTCCGTTTAAATTCCGTGAGTATGACGGCCTTGCGGCTGATGTGACCACTGAAGCGGATTATGACGGGTTGATCGCCAACGGTTATAACTTTTATGGGAAGTACGCCGCCAATAATATCGTCGAGGATTATTGGGCCGATGGAACAATCACCGGTGATTTCAAATGGCTGGATAGCTTTTCCGGTCAGATTTGGCTTAACGGCAATTTGCAGGGGGCCGTCCTTGCGCTGTTCAAGTCCAATAAAACAATCCCGTACAACAATGCCGGGCGCGCGCTGGTAGCGACTTCAATGACGGATGTCATCGAACAGTTTAAAGCTTGGGGCGGGATCCGCGCTGGCGTGACGCTGTCGGCCGCGCAGAAACTGGAGATTAGCAACGCCGTCGGGGAGGATGTGTCCTCAACCATATTTGCCACGGGTTATTACCTCTACATTGGGGAAATGCTGCCGGCTCTGCGGGCTGGGCGCACAAGCCCTAACTGCTCATTGTGGTATAGCGATGGTGGCAGTATTCAAAAACTCAATATGGCTTCAACGGAGGTTCAATAATGTCCGGTAACACTATCACTTCTGCTGATGTCATTATCACACTGTCGGTGATAAACCTTTACCCGCGCGGTGTGCAGCTACAAGGGTTCGCTGCGGATAATATCTACGGTACTGATGCGCTAACGCTGGCGGAAACTGTGCGCGGTGCCGACGGCAAATTGTCTGCCGGTTTCGTTTACAGCAATATCAACCAGACGTTTTACATCATGCCGGACTCTGAAAGCCGCGATATTTTCGACACATGGTCGACGATGTCACGCGCCAGCGTTGCGGTATTCCGCTGTAACGCTACCGTCGTTTTGCCGGCACTCAAACGGCAGTACAAATGCGTGAATGGCGTGTTGAAGCAATGGAAAGCGCTGCCAGACGCTGGACGCACTTTGCAAGCTAGCCAGGCAATCATCGAATGGGAATCCATCACTCCGGAGGCGTTTAACTGATGGCACGTAAAGAGAAATTCATCACCATTGAAAATGAAGGCCGCGATCACGGCAAAATGTTCCACGTTACGGAAATGTCAGCCTCGCAGGCCGAATGGTGGGCGATGCGCGCATTGATGGCCATGGGGCGAGGTGGCGTAGAAATTCCTGAAAACCTACGCAGCATGGGCATGGCGGCAATGGCTATGGAAGGTTTAAAGGCAATTTCAAAAATTCCCGCTGACGAAGCCAAGCCGCTACTGGATGAATTGATGGGCTGTGTGCAGGCGGTGCCAAACCCTGCAGATAAAACGGTGGTTCGACCGATGATCGAGAGCGATATTGAGGAAATCCTGACGCGGTTAAACCTGCGTGCGGAGGTATTCAAACTTCACGTGGATTTTTTCGCTACCGTCGGCCGCTAGATATCCCCCCACGCTATGCCAATCCCGATAAGCCGTTCGGGATGATCGAATACACCAACGTCCCGCACACCATTGCAACCGTAGTCTCTGCCGGTAAGGCCTCAAAGGCCGAATTGGATAGTGTTTATGGTGTGCAGGATCTTTGGGATCTGCTGGAAATTATCCAAGTTGATACGCACAACTCGCGCGTAATGCAGGAGGGCAAATAATGCCACTGGTTCTTGATGAGCTGATCCTCTCGCTGGGTATCGATGACCGTAGTTTTCAGACGGGTGAACAGGCGGTAATTGCTGGGCTGGACAGGTTGACGGCGGTGATGGAGAACGTCGTACAGACGTTTGAAACTGGTGAAAAGCGCACCGGTGAAACACTGGATAAAACAGGTAAACAGGCCGAGAAGACTGCAAAAGACATGGAGGCGTCCGGAAAAAAAGCCTCGTCTTTTTTTTCCAGTATTCGAAGTCAGGTGTTAGCGCTTGTCGGCGTCACGCTTTCCCTTGGCGGGTTAAAAGCCTTCGTGACGAGTTTTGCCGGTAATCTCAATCAACTTGCGACCGCGGCTGACGCTTTTGGCATGTCGGCGAAATCGCTTGATGGCTGGACAAAGGCGGGTGAAGCCTTTGGTGTTAGTGCCAATGAAATTGTCGGTTCGTTCTCGCGCATCAATGATGCAAAAGCACGCTTAAAAGCGGGGCTTGGCTTGGATCCTCAGCTTCAAAGTCTTCTGTTGGCTACCAATCAGGCTGGCGCAAATGTCGATCTCAGTCGTGACAGCACTGATGACATTATGAGCAAACTGGTGAGTGCTTTCCCGCGGCTTAACAAAGACCAGCAACAAGCTTACGGTGGTGAGCTGGGTTGGGGCTATGCTTTCCAGCAATGGGCGGCGTCCGGTCATGCCTTACAGGATAAAAACAATTTCACATCCAAATCGGGTGTAGATGATCAATCGATAGCTGCGGCTCGGCGGTTTCGTCTGCAATGGGCTGAAATCAATCAGGCGTTTGAAAAAACTGGTTACATCCTTTTCAACGCGTTATTGCCGTACATCGAAAAGTTCAACGCCTGGTTGAACAGCCTGGCCACATGGATGGCCTCACATCCGGACGAAATCCAGGCCGCCGTTGTTGGATTCCTCGACACAATCAAAGGGATCGCCCGTGTGGCAAATGATGCCGCCAATGCCGTGGGCGGCTGGGAAAAGGTGATTATTGCCTTGCTGGGGCTCAAATTGGCAACGTGGCTGATTGGTGTTGCTGCCGGATTCAAGAGCATTTTTGCGCTGGCTCCGCCCGCGTGGGTATTAGCTGGCGCTGGGGTTGTTGCTGCATCAGGTGTTGAGGTTTATCAAAGGACAAAAGCCCTGATCAACGGTGAAAAATATGATCAGATCCCGACGCAAAGCGAAGAGATGAACGAGTTAGAACGCCTGAAACGCTTGAACTGGTCGAAAAATAATCCCGGCGTTCCCTATCACGGTAGCAAACCAAACCCCACTAAAGAAGGTGCTGCTTTGCTTGGGTGGTTGCAGCCCAAACTTAATAAATTAGAGGAAACCTTCGGTTTACCGACTGGGTTGCTACGCAGCATGGCCATCACCGAGTCGGGAGGGGATCCCTACGCTGTATCGGGTGCAGGTGCGAAAGGGCTATTTCAGTTCATGCCGGGCACGGCAAAAGATTTTGGTTTAAAAGGCGGTGATGTCTTTGATCCCGAGAAATCCGCCGGGGCTGCTGCCCGCTACATGTCCCAATTGCTGCAAATGTTTGATGGTGATCTTGGCACTGCGTTGGCGGCTTACAACTGGGTCAGGGCAATGTGATGCGCAAGGGGCTGGGCGCCGCGCCGAAGGAAACGAGAGACTATGTGCCGAAGATATTTGCTAACCTGCCACAGCCAGGGGCTGGCATGTCGGCCCAATCCCGTCAGCCAATAACAGGATCCCAATCCACTGTTACTGAATCCATCCATATCGGCACGCTGAACGCCACTACGACCGCTGATAACGTGAAAGGCATAGCCGATGATGCGCGGCAACGGATCAGCCGCTCTAGCTTGGTTGGGGCTTATTCATCAGGGGTATCAACATGAGGTTCTCACTGAATCAGGCCACCGTACTTAATGCAGTGCGTGGCGGTGGTCTGTTATCCATTATCAATAGCGTCCTGTCGCCTGGGTATGGGATTTACTATGCCGCTGGCCCACAAGTGGGAACCAAGGCTTTTTCGCCAACCTCGTTTGTTGTTGTAGAAATGGGGGGCGAGGCTACGGTGGGGAATGCACCTATTGAAAAAGGGGGGTACACCACCTTTAACAAAGTGCAGCGGCCAGCAACGCTGCAGGTGACCTTTACCGTTGAGGGGTGGACTGGGTTTTCAGGTAGCCTCCCCAATGTCACCAACCTGACATTGACCTCAAGATCTGACGTGTTGGGTATTCTGGAAAACATGCGCACCAGTGCTCAGGTTTACGATATCGAAACCCCGGATAAAACGTTTAGCTCGTACGACCTGATGAAATACGATTATCGGATCCGAAGCGATGGCGGTCCGACATTACTTACCGTCACGGCAGTTTTTCAGGATGTGCAGGACGTGGCCGAGGTGACCGTCAGCAGCGAAACCTCGCAGGCCGACACAACCAATAATCAGATCACCCTGGGGGCTAGCGCAAAAACGGAACTCGTGACTTCTTCAACAAGCGGTTCAACCCTTTCTGATGTGAAAAAGGCGCTTTCAGGTCTTCAACGGTCGGCCAGTGAACTAACTGAGCAGGTTGCCGGATCGGTTTCTTCAGCGGTCGATGATGTTTCCAAGTCCTTGAGTGAGGTCACGGAGAGCGCCACTCAAAAGCTGGCTAACGCTGTAGAACAGCTGGCGAGAGGATTGACCTAATGCTGGAAATCATCTTGAACCCTGTCAAAGCGCAGCGGTTTAGCGTCACCCTGAATAATCAGTCGTGTGAGATTCGATTGGTGCAACGCAGCACCGGACTATACATCGACCTTACCGTGAACGACACTCCCTGCCTGCAGGGCGTTTTATGCCTGAACGGCAACAAAATCGTGCGATACGTCTATTTACCTTTCGATGGTGAGCTGTTTTTCGCGGACTTGGAAGGGAGTGCAGATCCGGATTGGTCTGGTCTGGGGGAACGTTTCAAACTCTACTACCTGGCGCCGGGGGAAACGTCGTGAGCTATCAACAGCGAGATATCAAAGTGGAGTTTACCCTGGCAGAGGGACGCACGTTTGACGACCGGGGCAATGTGCTTACTGTCAACAACGCGCGCTGTTATGTGAGCCTGGCGGCGTATGGAGGTATTGCCGGTACCCAGATCACGCTTTATATCTGGGGGCTCGTAGCGCAACAGATGGCGACACTGAGCTATAAGGGGATCTGGATTGATGGGGCTAAGCCCAATCGGATACGCGTATGGGCCGCAGGCCGGCAAATTTTTGAAGGCTTCATCAGTGATGCCTATGCCGATTACAACCAGGCGCCGGATGTGCCGCTGATTATCACAGCGAACATGATGTTTTATCTGCGTGCAAAAAAAGTGTCGCCATTCAGTGCGCAAGGCCCGGTGTCAATCGATGACATATTGATGCCGATGGCGTCATCTGTGGGGCTGAAGTATGAGAATCAGGGCGTGAAACGTACGCTGCCCGATCCGTATTTCCAGGGGGATATTACGCAGCAGATGATCGAGGCTGCCCGCGCTGTTGATGCTGAGATCGATATCAATGTGGAGCAGGTGACGATCTGGCCAAAAGGGATGCCCCGTAAAGAACCAGCATTATTTGTTTCTCCCGATCACGGTTTAATCGGTTATCCCATTTTTACCAACGTTGGGCTCAGCATATCTTGCCTGTTCTGCCCGGATATTTTTATTGGTCGGGGAATATTGCTAAGCACCTCCTTACCGAACGCCAGCGGCAAACATGCAACGATCGGTGCCATGCATACATTGACCTCATGGGTCGAAGGTGGACAGTGGACAACAAGCTGCGAATTGTTGCGGCAACCAAAGGGCTGATATGGGAAATTTTCATGTAAACGGTACCGATTTGAATGGCGGTATCAACGCGCAAGACTTCGTGCTGCGTCAGTTCCTTGGGCGCCATGCATTTATCACGCTAGGCACGGTGATAAATGCAAACGGCGAAAGTGTCGATATTCGCCCGATGGTGATGTCTGTGGCCGGAGACGGGTCACCCATCGCGCATGAGGTAATATACAACGTGCCGGTATGGCGCCTGCAGGGTGGGCAAAGTGCGGTGATTATGCCGTCGTCTGTAGGCGACATTGGGCTTGTGGCAATTTGTGACAGGGATATCAGCGCAGTCAAGTCCACGCGACAGCCGGCCATGCCAGGCTCAAAGCGCACGCATAACCTTTCTGATGCTATCTATCTGGGTGGTGTGCTGAATGGAGCGCCGGTACAGTTTATCGAATTTGCCAATCAACAGATTAATATTACTTCCCCTCAGAGAATTACACTGAATGCACCTGAAATCACCCTAAACGGCGCGACTGAGGTTAGCCAGACATTTACCGCTAAAGGCAAATCTGACCTGTCTGCCGGCGCCACCATTGGCGATATTGATTTTGGGGAACACACGCACGGCGGTGTGCAATCAGGCAGTTCACAGACGAATAAACCGCAACAGGGGGCATGATGCAAACACGTTCGCTGCTTCTCGATACGAACACCTGGGATCTGGTGCTGGACGACAAAGGGAATATTGCGGTCACAGATAACCCCTATGCGGTTGCTCAAGATGTCGCGTGTGCATGCAGTACCTTTCTTGGCGAATGCTGGTATGACACAACGCTCGGCATTCCATATTACCCTCGCATCCTTGGCCACTGGCCTGGCACGCAGCTGATTAACACAAAAATGCAGCAGGAAGCCTTAAAGCTGCCGTATGTCTCGTCTGCGACTTGTACAGCGGCTGCCGATGGCGACCGGAAAATTAGCGGGGTGATGACAATCACGGACACAAACTTTGACCTGACTACGGTGCCTCTATGAATGATGAAATTACAGAGCTGTCGACCGCGGTACCGGCGATCACGTTTTCAACAACGGGGCTTTTGGTTCCTGATGAATCCGAAATACTAAACGGTCGGATCAGTGATTTCTCCACTGCGTTTGGCGGCTCTATGGGCTCAAGCCTGACGACCCCGCAGGGGCAGTTGGCTATGAGCGATTCAGCGATTATTGCTGACAAAAACGACCAACTCCTTGCCGTCGTCAACCAGATCAACCCTGATTTCTCCAGTGGCCGTTTCCAAGATGCAATTGGGCGGATCTACTTTATCGATCGCATTGGCGCAACGGGTACGACGGTGACTGCAACATGTTCAGGGTTAGTGGGAACTCTTATCCCAGCCGGCAGCATGGCGCAGGATGACGCCGGTTACCTATATATCAGTTTGGCAGATGTGGTGATCGGCCCGAGTGGCAACGTAGATGTCATTTTCCAAAATTTAACAATGGGTGCGATTGGCTGTCCGATTGGCGCACTGAATAAAGTTTACAAGGCGATCCCAGGATGGTCGGGAATAAGTAACGCGACAGCTGGCGTTCAAGGCAATGACGAAGAGACACGTGCTAATTTCGAGCACCGCCGGCGAAATTCAGTGGCGAACAATGCACGTAATACGCTGAACGCGATGAAAGGTGCCTTGTTGGATGTTGAAGGTATTGTTGATGCTTATGTGATCCACAATCCAAGTTCGACGGAAAAAGCGTTTGGAGCTACCAATTACCCATTAAAAAAGAACTCTTTTTATGTTGGCGTGTACGGAGGTAAAGCAGAAAACATTGCCGATGCTATTTGGCGTAAAGCACCGCCAGGTGTTGATATGAATGGCGACACGACGCTGATTATTACCGATCAGGATGGCTATGATCCCCCTTATCCGGAATATACGATTGCTTGGCAAACGGCATCCCCAATCAATCTGTATGTAAAAGTCGAGTTGAAAAAAAGTGATTACCTACCCGCGAACATCACGGAACTCGTGAGAAAGGCAGTGCAGGCCGCATTTAACGGGGAGGATCGCGGAACGCGTGCACGTATAGCATCAACGCTTTCAGCAGGCCGATATTATGCTGGCGTCTATGCTATCGACCCGATCAATATTGATATTCTCGGCATTACATTAAGCCGCGATGGCAGTATGTTTAGCACGTCCGTTGCATTTGGAATTGACGAAATACCCACCCTGGATAGCAACAACATCAGCGTTGCGCCCAAGGAGGCATAAAGTGAAAAATGTGGCAGCGACTGTGCTAGCACAGTATGCCGCCAGCCCCAGACTAAACAGCCTTATCAACAGTTTTAACGAAGCCGTATCCCCTGATCAATTTGTTAATAATTTCTATGATCTGATTTGGAATATTGATACCGCAGAGACTTATGGCCTCGATGTGTGGGGAAAAATTGTTGATGTTAGTCGTTGGCTGACGGTGAGTGATGATTTCAATTATTTGGGGTTCAATGAGGCGAAATTAGACGTACCCACTCTTACAGATCCGCGTCCATTTAATCAGGCGCCTTTCTATAGCGGTGAGCGTTCAACGCAGACAATAGAGCTTTCCGATCCTGTTTACAGACGGCTGATCATGATGAAGGCCATGGCCAACATCACCGATTGTTCGATACCTAATATCAACCGCATGTTGCGCTATATGTTTAGCGATCGCGGGCGCGCGTATGTCAAAAATGATGGCGGTATGCAAATGAGTTACGTATTCGAATTTCAGCTTTCAACAGCAGAGCTGGCGATCGTCCAGTCTTCAGGCGTACTGCCATCGCCGCCAGGCGTTAACGTTTCGATTATCATGCAGGAGTGAATATGAAACTGGTTGATAAACCACGCCAGCTGGCCGTGCCATTTGCCAGCACTGGCGAAAAAAACACGATCCCAGACAGCGCAACGCAAGACACGAAAGAGAAGGGAAACGCTGCGTATGATTCCGGATTTCCACCGCTGACGATGACGGCCATCGCTGCTGGCGGCATCCCGCCACATGGGAAAGATTTCAACGGGATCATGAACGATATTACCTCGGCGTTGCGCTATTCGCAGGCCGGCGGCCTGTATACGTTCGATAGCGCTTTTGCCCAGGCAATTGGCGGTTATGCCAAGGGGGCTGTTGTGCTAAGCAGTGATGGAGCAAAGATTTGGTGGAATACCGTTGATGCGAACGTCACTGATCCGGATGGCACCGGGGCTACTGGCTGGAAAAACTTGCTTGCGGATCCTGCCGGCCTTTTCCTGCAAAGGGCGAAAAATCTGTCGGATCTACAAAATAAAGGGGAGTCGCGCAAGAATCTGGAGGTTTACAGCAAAACTGAAAGTGATGACCGCTATGTCAATATAGATGGCGATACTATGACCGGAGAGTTGACAGGTACATATAACGGCCCGCAAACTTTTGCTCAACAATATGATTCTAAAGCAGCCTTTTATGACGTGTTTTCAACCAGTTCACCCAGTGCTTTTAGCCCAATATTAAAACAACGCTTCACGATTAATGACCACTCTAGCTGGGCTATGTCATTTGGCGCCATGTCTAGCAATTTCGTGCCGATGTGGTTATTGCACATGCGTGGTTCAGCGGGTGATGACGTACAGTTTAGTTGGAATACTTCCGGAGGCTTTTACGCGCCAGGGGATATTAAAGCGGGCGGCTCTGTTTATTCAGGCTCAGCGCACCTTAATGCAAATGGTGACATTGATGGGATTGCTTGGGGAGGGAGCCTCAGTGGTTGGCTGAATTCCAATATTTCAAATGCACAAAACAACGCGCAGAACTGGGCTTATCAGAATTTAGTTAATGCGGTGCGACTCTCTGGCCGAACCGTTATTAGGGATTCAGGGGGGCGCATTGATTTACCGTCAGGCTGTGTTTATACCGGCATGTCTGGTGCGAACTACAATCCCGATATATGGGGGGCATATTCGGCCATCCAAGTTTTGATTAATGGGCAATGGGCCACTGTAGGAACGGTATGATTATGAAAAACTTAAAAAACCTCAAACAGTACACCCCCAATGAACCAGCGTTAGGCACGACGGTTGCCTATCTCCGAGATGAAGGTGGCAATGATTGGTATGAAAGCCAAAAGGACTTTTCCGCCGATACTGTGAAAGTTGCCTATGATGCCGATGGCATCATATGGGCCGTGGCGCGTGATGTTTCGATGCTTTGGCCCATTAATTTATCTGTTGCTGAAGTGAGTGAGAAAAGTGCGCCGCGCAAGCTATCAGACACCGGGACGTGGGTTTTTAATGATGAAAAAATCATTCCCAGAACCTACACCAAGGAAGAATACAAGGCGCAGGCTCAAGCTCAGAAGGAGTTACTTTTGGACGAAGCCAATAAAAAAACCCAGGCTTGGCAAACTCAATTGATGTTGGGGATAATTACCGATACTGATAAGGTATCTCTAATTACATGGATGGAGTATGTGCAGAAAGTTCAGGCTGTTGATATACACTTAGCAGATAAAATCGCATGGCCCAACCCGCCGCTTTAAAAAAATGGCCCTCTGCAGGGAGGGCCGGTTTTAAAAGGTATTAATTTTTATTGTCACCCAAGGAAACTATGACTTCATTATCGAAAAAGTAAAGTGAATAGTCCTTGTTAGACGAAAAAGGGTTGATTCCTTTACCTACTATATACGCAAGTTTGTTTTTATTGCTTTGCTCGTCACCATAACCATGCAGGGTTTTCGGTAACCCTTTATTAATTAATTGGAATGATACCAGAAATTCAGATGCGGGGCTAAGGAAATATCCTATTAATGGTTTGTTATCCATCAGTAACCTTGCTCTCTCATTAATGTTAACTTGACCGATTGTGCCAATAAGTTTCACATTAGGGTGGCTAATGATGTCTCTGGATACCATGTCAAATACAAAGTCTTCATATTCACGCTGCGATTTTATAGCGCTACTTAATTGAGCGCTAAAAGCAAAGGCTGTAATTAAAGGTATTAACGCAAGATGCTTTGCTTTTGGTGCGAGCTCAACGATTGAGGTGGCTATAATTACAAACAGCACTGAGAATGATACTAATGTTCTCGGAAAAACGGGCGAATCCCGCAGAAATATTGTCGGACCTAAAAGTGAAATTAAAAAAATAAATGTGGAAATAACTATCAGTATTGAAAGTGAAACAAGATTGTTGTTTTTTTGAACTGGCTTCTTTATTGAAAATGCAATTATAAAAAATGCGGGAATTAAGAAGTAAATATACACAGGGCCATGAAAGTAAGATGCAATCATTTCATATAAATCTTTCACGGTACTAACTAGCGTTCTATAGCCATCAATATCTGGGCTTATTAATTCCGAGCGAGAGTTGTTTTTTGTTGAAAATAGCAGCATATAAACAATGTAAAATGAAATGAATTCACAAGCTTTTCTTGCGACAAGCTTCGTAAAGTGATGTATCTCTAAGCAGTTCTTAAGTCCAAATATAATAATGTCTACAGCAAGTAGACCTATAAAGATATTTGCACATGGTTGATATAGAGTTAATGCAAGGACTCCGGAAGCTATTTTTACTGCCACTTCGTGGATTAGATTTTTGTTGCTATAAGTGTAAGATAAAACAGCAAGGAAAAAAGCCAAAGCCATACCAAGCGAGTCATATCTATAGGCGATATTTTGCAACATGTAAGGATTGAATATCAAAAACGCAGCGACGAAAATAGGATGTTGAACATCCATTTGGGTTAAGTGCTTTTTTAACAATAAAGATGACGCCCCTATGAACAGACAGGACGTAATCATTGTGTATGGGAATAGGTCAAGATTGTAGTGGCCGCTTGCAGACAGTATTTTCATTAGGATATCAGCCACGGGTCTTCCTAGCCCTCGCCATCCATATTGCCCTGTTATAGCCCTATCTAAATCATCCCTGTAAAATACCCCAGCTTGGATAAGAGGGTATATGAATAACAGAGCTAATCCTGAGTACAGTGCCAATATTTTTTTGTCGTTTTTGCAGATCATTTGAATTTTTGTCTCACTTTTTCACTATATAACGTGGTCTACATTTTGTTTCAATATAAATCCTGCCAATATACTCACCAAGGACACCAATGCCTATGAGCTGTACGCCTCCAAGAAAGAGGATGGAAACGATGATAGATGGGTAGCCTGCCACAGGGTTACCCCAAATAATTTTATCTAAAATCATCCATGTTCCATATAGGAAGGATAAGGTTGCAACGAAAAAACCAAGATATGCCCATATTCTAAGTGGGAATGTCGAAAAACTGGTGATTCCTTCAATGGCCAAGTTCCAAAGCTTCCAACCATTGAACTTACTTGTGCCGGCGATACGCTCAGCTCTGTTGTATTCTACAACATCAACTTTACCCCCGACCCAACTTAATATTCCCTTCATAAATAAATTACGCTCTGGGAGTAGTTTGATATTATCTACCACCTCTCGAGACATAAGCCTAAAATCACCAACGTTTTCCTCTATTACAGGTTTGCTTATTTTATTATGAACTTTATAAAACCACTCTGCACTTTTACGCTTCATTCTTCCATCACATTTCCTATCAATGCGCTTTGCTAAAACCACTTCTGCGCCATTTTCCCCATCGCTGAATCAATCGTGGGATGACATCTATTGGATCTTGCAAGTCAACATCTATAGGAATAATCACATCACCAGTAGATGATTCTAATCCAGCGAAGAGGGCAGGTTCCTTACCAAAATTACGTGTAAAGTTTATAGCTTTAACATTGCTATCTGCCAAGGATAATGAAGATATAATGCTTTCTGTTTTATCTGAACTACCATCATTGATGAAAATAATCTCAATGTCATAATCGGAAATTGGTTTGTATTCGCGTACTGACTTATAGAAGACAGGTATTGTTTCTTCTTCATTAAACACAGGAACTACCAAGGAAACTTTCATTAATTATCCTTGAATACAAAAAATTTAGAGTAAATGAAACCACATATTAGGCTTACCGCAGAGAACGTAATCAGTGTAATAATTGGCTTTACATCCATTTTGTCTGCTAGCCAACCTACCAAGAATGCCATGCCGCCCATAAACAGCACATACATCACGTACCGGATTGTTGTTGCCTCTGATTTGAACGTCCACCTGGCGTTTACAAAGAATGAAATGGTTACTGCGATGCAGAAAGCAACAACGTTAGAGATCGACTGTGAGGAGCCGCCAAGCAGCATGAGCGCAAAAACAGCCCAATGAGCACAGGTGTTCATCACACCTACTGATGCATAACGTAAAAAAGTATTCAATGCGCAAAATTCTTAAAATTAGATTTACTGTATTTTGCCACTGCGTCATGCTGAAGGCAAAATTTTCTAGGCCATGTACATGAGAACATTATGTATTGATGTTTAATGTGGAGTTTTTCAGAAACGTGTGGCACACAATACATACATGCTTACAGAGCAATAGGGAGGAACAATGGAAACTGACGAACAACGCGCAATGTTCATAGCCAACGAGATTGGCGCCGCGATGATCGATCTTATCGCTAATGGTATGGACGTTAATCGCCCCCAATATCACAGACTACTTGGAGTTGAAGCGGAAGGTTGTCTGCACCCTTTACAAAGGTGTGTTGCGGGATGCTGCTGCGTTGGTGCGAGAGAAAAAATAAGGGGTTGGAGCGAACCAGCCCCTGCGGTGCACTATCTTGCTGATAGCTTAGCAACTTTGCTCTGCGTCGAGCCCAGTTTTAGGAATTCATCGATTGTCAGCTTCTTCACGTCGTCGCCATGGATAATGAGATAGCCCAAGCGCCCAGCCATTTCTTTAAAGCTGTCGAAGGTGAGGAAAAGTTCATCGGGGCTGGCAAATCGTTGATCGAAAACTTTACCGCCGCGAACGACCGTGAGGAATTCGTAATCGAGTGGCATGACTTGTGCTGGCTTCTGCAGCTCGGATTCCATCTGGTTAAAGGCGGTGATGTAGTCGATCTTCCACTGGAGCGCTTTTTTACCGGTGAAACCCATGACGATCAGCACGAAAGCGTCGCGGGTGAGTTCGAACATGGTTGTTGGGATTTCTTGGCCGCCGCTTGGATTTTCTCGGTGATAGACCGTCTCCGCAAAATTGCGGAGACGGTAGGCAGGATCGCATTCTTCAATCACGCTGCGGATTTTCTTAAGCACATCGTCATGACGTTTGTGAAAATAGCTTGCGACGGCAACAGACGTTGTGATGATTTTGCCGTTGCTACTGGTGACTTCTGGGATTACTGCTGAGATTGGTTCTAATGTGGTGGTAGTCATGATGACCTCCGACGGTAGAATTTTTGTCTTCACCACCTTCGAGGCTAATCTTGGGTGGTGAACTGTACGGGGTTAGCCTTACCGGGATCTACCAAACCGGCGCACCGAAGTGCCCCCGCACAGCCCACCATTGAAATGTGACTATGCGTGCGACATAAAAAAACACGCTCGCGGCGTGTCAGTCTGGTCGCGGTAGAGTTCTTGGCAGGAGGCTAATCCCGACACCAGATGTGCTGGTGTGATATGAGTATCAGAAATTTTCTTCACGTTGTCAATTTTCCAGTTTTTATATTGGTGTCCAGTCATCCATTTTGGCAAGGTCACAGGCAAGTGAGTGGGGATAGTCGTTCTGCAAAACTCAACTGAAACCACCGCAAATAAAGGCATTTGAAACACAATTCAACAGGTATCAGTAAATTATAAAATGTGATTATTTTATTTGTTATTCAATTGGTTACTGCTTCTCTGGTATGTGCTGCTGCGTCACATGGGCTGGTTCGAAGCGGCTGACCTGATTGTTAAAGGCATGGAAGGCGCAATCGCTGCCAAGACCGTGACCTATGACTTCGAACGCCTGATGGAAGGCGCTAAGTTGCTGAAATGTTCAGAGTTTGGCGACGCTATCGTTAAACACATGTAATGGTGTTTAACTGATAATACTCCACGGTGGCTAATGCTTCCGTGGGGTATTTCCTCTCGGAAAAATTTCTTCAGTAAAATTCCAGTAATATCCCTCAGTAAAATCGTTCAAATAACGGACAAATATCTCAACGTTGTTCACTCCCGTTTGGTGAAATTGTTAACCAATCTTTGCCGCGATCATCGTTGTACCGATCGGTTTGCTGTTGGCTCTTGTGGCCGAGAAGGTGCTGCGTATTGATCCCTTGAGCCCGGTATAGCCGTGATCTCTTCCCTTTGTTTGGCACCTTTTAATTAAGTATTCAACACCTGAAGTTAAATTCTCTAATAGTCAAACACTATTAATTATTTTGACTATCAAAATGGTCTCTTAGATGATGATATAGTTTACGTACTACTAAAGATAATTGGCTACGATGTGGACAGATAAAGTTGAGTGGGGCTGCTTCGCCCAATATATCCGGCAAGAGCTGTATCAGACGGCCTTGTTCAATATCTGGGCCGACATCCAACCATGATTTGTAGGCAATACCAAGCCCAGCCACAGCCCAGCGGCGTGTAACATCAGCATCGTTCGCTATAAAACGGCTATGAACAGTCACCTTTTTTTTCCCCGTTTTCATCTTCGAATGGCCAGACATCATGAGTCTGACCATCGAGCAGATAAAGAAGACACTCCCGTTCTGCCAGCTGTGTTAATGTTTCCAGTGGACCTTTGCGGGCGATATAATCTGGGGATGCGACGAGACAGCGGCGGTTATTCACGACCAGAGGTTGTGCGACGTAACTGCTGTTTTGCAGCAATCCATAGCGCACAGCAATATCTACTGGGTCGCGATAAATATTACTGACTTCATCGGAGAACAGTAACTTTACCGAAACTTTAGTATGCTTCTGGCAAAAGTCAGAAATTAGCGGAAGCAAGATATTACGTCCGATATCGGAGGGTAGCGAGATTTTTAATTTACCCTCCAAAATGTCGTCATTGTTTTTCAGGCTGTCATAACCAGCTCTAACCACACTTAGCATTTCTTGGGCAAAAGGCAGGTATTTCTCCCCTTGGGCAGATAATCGCAGGCTGCGAGTTGAGCGAACAAAAAGCCGGGTATCAAGATCTCTCTCCAGCCTCTGGATCGCCGCACTTGCTTGTGCAGGTAGAATGTCCGCTTCGCGAGCCGCTTGCGAAAAGCTTCCAAGTGCCGCTGCGCGAACAAAAATTCTCACATCTTCAAGGCGGACCATACTCCCTCACAACATTAGCATAATAGTAGGGTTAGTTTACCACCCATTTTCACTATTTTAGTGAAAGTGATACTCATTTTGGCTTGTTTTTTAAGATTGCCACCAGGATTACTATGACTTTAATACATGCCACAGCGGCATTTCTAAAGCAGAATGCGGGAGTTATCTATGAAAGCCATTGTCTACAGCCAAAACGATCTGCCCATCATTAACGAAGAATCACTCTATGAGATGGACCTTCCGAAACCTCAACCAGGTGAGCGCGATCTATTAGTTAAGATTTCAGCTATTGCCGTAAACCCAGTCGATACGAAGGTACGTAAAAATTCACCAGTAACAGAACCACGGATTCTGGGGTGGGACGCCACTGGAATTGTTGAAGCTGTAGGCTCAAAAGTCACTTTGTTCAAACCGGGTGATGAAGTTTTCTACGCTGGTTCCATCATACGTCCTGGTTCTTATGCTGAATATGGTCTGGTGGATGAGCGTATCGCTGGCAAAAAACCACATACATTGTCAAATGCTGAAGCGGCTGCGCTGCCTTTGACTTCTCTGACTGCGTGGGAACTCCTGTTTGATCGTTTGGAAGTCGGGCAGAGTAACAACGAAGCTATTCTGATTGTGGGGGCTGGCGGCGGTGTGGGGTCTATCCTGACTCAGTTAGCCAGTAAACTGACTAACTTGACTGTCATTGGTACCAGTTCACGGCCGGAAACTTCTGAATGGGTTAAAGCCTTAGGTGCAGATCATATTATCGATCATCGTAAACCTTTTGCTGAACAACTAAAGGCCCTAGGTATCGAAAATGTGCGCTACGTGGCTAGTCTGACTCATACCGACCTGCACTATACGCAGATTATCGACGTTTTGAAGCCACAAGGCCGTCTTGCAGTCATCGACGATCCGAATATTCTTGATGCTATGCCGTTGAAACGAAAGGCTATCTCTCTTCACTGGGAACTAATGTTTACTCGCTCGATGTTCCAAACTACGGATATGCAACGTCAGCATGAAATTCTGATGGAAGTCAGCAAACTGGTCGATGCGGGTAAACTACAAAGTACCTTAGGTGAGCACTATGGCAAAATTTCCGCCGCTAATCTGCGTAAAGCCCATGCATTAATTGAAAGCAGCAAAGTTAAAGGAAAAATCGTACTCGAGGGCTTCTAATATCAATTTATAAACTAACAGGGCAGGAAAAAGATGAAAAAGATTAGCATCACTAAAACGCTGTTAAGAGCAGCGATCGGCCTAGCGTTAGCCGGAACTTCAATTAGTACGCTGGCTTTATCAACTCATCAGGTGGCAGCGCTTGAACAACTTGCAAGTGATCGTACTGTAGGTGAAACCGAAATCGTTGCGACTTTCCGTGGTGCAATGCCTACAGGAGTAACGGTTACAGAAACCGGCAGAATTTTCGTTAATTTTCCACGTTGGGGAGATGATGTTCCATTCACCGTGGCGGAAGTTAAAAATAATGAGGTCATACCATACCCGAATGCGAAAATTAATCAGGCAGTTAATAGCCAGCCTAGAAGTCACTTCCTGAGTGTACAAAGTGTTGTGGCCGATGGACAGGGGAAACTCTGGGTGTTGGATACTGCTGCGCCTAAATTCTCTAAACCCGTGGACGGTGGTGCAAAATTAGTGGCTATCGATCTGAATACCAACAAAGTAGTCAAAACTATTGTCTTACATAATGACGTAGTCCTACCTACCACATACGTCAATGACGTACGTTTTGACTACCGAGTTGGTAAAGCTGGTATGGCTTACATTACCGATTCGTCCCTATCTGGTACTGGTGGCATCATCGTAGTTGATCTGGATTCAGGTAAAGCGGTACGCCGACTTACCGGCGATCGTTCGACGTCACCGGAGCAAGGCTTTGTACCGGTAGTTGAAGGGGAAACTCTTCTGCAGCGTAATTCGAATGGGGATACTGCTCCATTTAGCGTGGCCTCTGACGGTATTGCATTGTCTGCTGACGGTAAAACGCTGTATTACAGCCCACTTTCGGGGCGTCATTTGTTCTCGATCTCAACTGAAATGCTTCGTGACCCGAATGTGACTGAGCAACAGTTGTCTGCAGCGGTAAAAGACCTAGGTGAGAAAGGGGCTTCTGATGGCCTGGAAGCTGATGCAACAGGTGCCGTATATGCCGGAGACTATGAGCGTAACGCTATTCGTAAAATGGATAAAACAGGTAACTGGACAACCATTGCTCATGGGCCTCATATCCTCTGGCCCGATACACTTTCGATTGGTCCCGATGGTTACCTGTACTTCACAGTGAATCAACTTCATCGTCAACCAGGATTCCACATGGGTAAAGATAAACGACAGAAACCTTATGCATTACTCAGGGTGAAAATTAACGCCGCACCAGCGAGTACCAAATAACCGTTTTTTTGAATTATGGATGTCAGGGGGGAGGCGCCCCCTTGACTTAGAATGCTTTCAATAGTGAGCATTCTATTAACAGAAATAGCTTTAAATATATTTCTTCTCTTTTTGTTTGTCTTTTTATGCGTTATTAATTCTGGTGGTTGCATGAAAATTAGTCTTAATTTGATCGTGGCATTAGATGCAGTAAATAAATTTAAAACACTTTCTTGTGCCGCAAATAAATTATGCAAAACCCCATCCGCACTTAGTTACCAGATTAAAAAGGCGGAGTCCATACTTGGCGTGGTAATTCTTGACAGGAAACAGTACAGAACCACCTTTACCGATATGGGACGACTTATTCTAGAAGATGGATTAAAAGTCATCAAAGCAGCAAGGGAACTAGAATATAAAATTGAAATGTCAAAATTTCATGGTGATCGTTCTTTAAAGGTGCTTATATCTAATCGCCTCCCAGTCATACTTGCTAAGTGTTTCATATCTAGCTCACGTAGATTACCTGTCATAGAAGTCATTTTTTATGATTCTGAGGATATGATTAATGAATTGGATCCTGATGTGGTTTTGAGCGATCGAAAAGAATCTATTATGGGTTTTAAGATGCTTCATATGTTAGAAGGAACAATGCTCCTTCTCTCACCAGAAAAAGCATTTAGCTCTGTACCCTATGTTTCTCTCAGAAACGAAGATGTTATGTGTGATGCTAGCTGCCATCGAAATGTAGTAACATCATCTTTCTCTGATAAATGGAGTCTAATGCAATCATTGCCTGCGTCTGGAGCTATTCCTGATATTTTAGTCAATGAGTTTATGAAAACTAATGGTTTCATAAGTAAGCCAACCAATCTTACTTACTCATATTCTGTATGTCATCGAGAAAGTCTTCGGGATGAATATATCAAACACCTAATTTATATAGTAAATGATTTACCTAGGAATTAATCGGAGCAACCGACTGATATAAGGGAATATAGAAGTGTTTTAACAGTACACAGTATTTCGTTAACCGAGTTGGATCAGAAACATGTGTAACCATTGCAACTCTTCATATTCACCTATTTCAATTATTCTTATGAGTCCCACAGCGCTTAATCGGTTATAGCGTATGTGCTCCCATAACGGCTTAAACATCCTGCTGGTGGCTGTATGATAACTGGCTGACGTTTCATTTCCCGCCACCAATCTGGGCCGTAACCCCACTCGATAGGCTCGAGATGCAACTTATCGCTGCGTTGATTAATCACCAGCGCGCGGGTGCCTGGCGCCACGTTGTAGCAGCGCACTGGCAAATTCAAGATCGGAGGCGAGCATGTCGAGATAGTCTGAACATGTTTGTACTTGGGCAAAACGACCACACATTTGTATTTCCTGTATTCCTGACTCTGCACAAGTATAGCTTAGGCGAGTACGTGCTCAGGTATGACAAGGGAAAAATGGATTATCAAAATCCGACACAGCTATATATAAATCAACGGGTTACAAATGACATAAATAGATTGAAAACCATACGCCACTATATGGAATATTTATATTTTTCAAAAGATTAAATCTGGTTCGTCAAGCTAATGCTGCGCCACCTGGGCTGGTTCGAAGCGGCTGACCTGATTGTTAAGGGCATGGAAGGCGCTAAGCTGCTGAAATGTTCAGAGTTTGTCGACGCTATCGTTAAGCATATGTAATGGTGTTTAAGCGTTAAATGATAACGTGGGTCTGATGGTTTCAATTTTTTATTATTCAACTTGAAACGGTTATCAAAGCATTTTATTAAAAATGTTTTATAGAAATCCTGCCAAAATTACCTCTTTATACCGTTATTGTGATCCAGCCTTTTCCGCAGTCATGGTGATATCAATCGGTCTGTTTCTGGGGTTTATGGCCCGCAGCAGCTGGGTTGGCAGCTAATCAGCTCGGCAGATCACGGCGTTTACCATTGGGCAAAATTCAAAAAAAACTGTTGTTAATTTGAACTGTATCGGATTTCTACTACATTAATAATTGTTGTTCTATCTGATACAGAGAAATTTATGTCTAGTGAACCACTTTTCATGAATGTTGTTAATGGCCTGGCTGAAATGTCTCCTGTTGCAAAAGTGCTTGGCTGGAAGTTCCTTAAATACAATAGCGAAGAGAAAGAAGTCCATGTTGAGTTTGATGCAAGCAATTCGCTAGTAAACCCGATGGGATGTATTCAAGGAGGCGTACTCTCGGCAATGTTGGATGATTCAATGGGGCCAGCCATTTATATCACGATGCCTCAAGGGAAAGTTGCTGTCACCGTTGAGTCGAAGACTAACTTTGTAAATGCCGCTTTTCCAGGGAAGATATATGGCAAGGGCCGCATTGCTCATGCAAAGAGCTCTATTATATTTACATCTGGTGAATTACTTAACGAGGCAGGGGATGTTATTGCAACGGCTACTGCAACGTTCAAGATGTTTTCTTTTGAGGTGACGGATTTGACGTGGACGAAGAAAGTGTCATGACATGGAAGGGGAGATATTTACCTAATTATATCCATTTTGGCCGCCTCAGGGCGGTTTTTTATTGACCAGTATCGAGCGTCTTTATGGACGCTGCGTAATGTGCAAAGCAAAAAAACCTTTCCATTTGATGACCATAACGGGCTTATCTTTGTGGAAAATTCGACGTGAACGGGCCAACGTTGGTTAAAGGGAGAAAATGAACAGGCAGGTGAGTCAAGCCGTGGCGGGAAAGAGCAGGGTTTCTGCAAGCTGCTGATAAAGGGGCACGGTTTCCCGCGCCCCTAGGTGAGTTAACCATCAATGACGGTTACTTTGCGGCATTCTGCAGCGCTTGCTTGATAAAGATGACTGAACTTTCGATGGCCTGTAGCGCTTCTGGCTGCAGCGTCGAGAAGAAATGCCAGGCGTGGAACATACCCGGCCATACTTCCAGATTGACGCGCACGCGGTTATCGCTCAGGTGTGTCGCTAGGCGTATGGCATCGCTCAGCATCAGTTCGTTTTCACCAATCTGAATCAGTATCGGCGGCAGCTCCGTGACGTCGGCAAATACCGGGGATGCCATGGGATGATTGGGCAATGCGTCACCCAGGAAGGTACGTGCCAGTAAATCCAAACCCGCTTTGGTGTTCAGTGGATCCAGACCTTCTCTGTTGGTCATGGATGCACCGCTGTGTTCGAGGTTGGCCCAGGGGGAAATAGACACGCCGCCCGCCGGAAGCGGGAGGCCTCTGTTGCGCGCTGCAACCATAACGGTGACCACCATCGCTCCACCCGCCGACTCGCCCACCAGCACGATGTTGCTGGCGTCGACGCCTTGTTCAATCAGCCATTCATAGGCATCCACCGTATCGGTGACCGGCGTTGGGAAAGGGTACTCCGGCGCTAGACGATAATCCGGCATATAGACTCGAGCACCCAGCAGGCTGGCATAGTTGCCACCAATGCCGTGATAGCCCGCGGGTTCACCGACGATATAGGCTCCGCCGTGGATATACATCACGATGGCATCGGTTTTAAGATTGTCTGGTGTAACCAGGGTTCCCGGGATACCTCCCATATCGATCTGAGTAAAACCAACGCCGACAGGCGCAGGATTTTTAGCCAACATACGGCTATAGGCGTTACGGATTTCATTCATCGAGGTCAGGGTATCCTGACCTGTGAGGACCGGAGCCAGACCGGCTACACTTTCTGACCATTCTTTTACGGCTTGCTGGGTGGGTTGAGTAATCATGGGTATTCCTGTTGGTATTTGCGTTAATGTGGAACAGGAGTAAGCGCCCCGTGAAGGACGTAGCGTAAGGATTATTTTACAGGTGAGAGGTTCCAAGGCAGCAGTTCGTGTACCCGGTTCGAGGGCCAGTCGTTGATCTTGCCAAGCACGTCACGCAACCAGCTCTCCGGCTCCACCCCCGTTCAGTTTGCAGGTGCCCAGCAGGCTGTAGATGATCGCCGCGGCGCCCCCGCCGTTGTCAGAACCGAAGAACAGGTAGTTTCGCCGCCCCACCGCCACACAACGCAGCGCGTTTTCGCAGATGTTGTTGTCGATTTCCACCCAACCGTCACTGCAGAACACGTTCAGCGCATCCCACTGTTTCAGCATATAGCCGAACGCCTTCGACATCTCCGCATGCACCGACAGCGTCTTCATCTGCACCTGTATCCAGTCGTACAGCGACTGCATCAGAGGGCAACTTTTCTCTTTTCTGACCGCCAGCCGAACCTCCGCCGGGCTGCCCCGGATATCAGCCTCGATGGCATACAGCGCCGCTATCCGCCTGAGGGCTTCGCGCGTCAGGTCCGTCGGCCGGCGAACATGCTCGTCGTGGATTTTTCGGCGCGCATGCGCCAGGCACGCGGCTTCCGTCACCCGGCCGTTTTCGTACAGCGCGTCATAGCCGCCATACGCATCCGCCTGCAGCACTCCCCGGTACTCTGCCAGATGACGCTGCGGGTGTTCCCCCTTGCGATCGGGCGAGTACGCGAACCACACCGCCGCCGGCATCGATGACCCCGCGTTGCGGTCATCCCGCACGTAGACCCATAACCTGCCGGTGCGCGTCTTGCCGGCTCCTGGCGACTGTACCTTCACCGGCGTGTCGTCAGCATGGACCTTGCCCGCCTCCAGTACGTAACCATTCAGTGCCACGGCAAGCGGACTCAGCTTTTCGGCCAGGCTCTGCACCCAACGCACCATCGTATTGCGGCTCAGCCCCAGCCCATGCCGGGCATAGATTTCGGACTGGCGGTACAGCGGGGTGTGCTCAGCGTATTTGCTCACCAGGATACGCGCCAGCAGGCCCGGACTGGCGTAACTGCGGTCGAGCGGCTTCGCCGGCAGCGGGGCCTGCACGATAGCATCGCACTTCCGGCAGGCCAGCTTCGGGCGTACCGTTTCGATGACCCTGAAGGCATTATTTATGATGTCCAGTTGTTCACTGAGGGTTTCGCCCAGCGTCGCCAACTCCCCGCTGCAGACCGGGCACACCGTTTCCACCGGCTCTATACGCACCGTCTCGCGGGGCAACCCGGCTGGCAGCCGCTTGCGCGATGAAGGGCGCGGTGCGACCGGTTTCTCCTTCGCCGCTTCCGGTTCTTCGTCGATGGCAGGCTCCGCGACAGCCGCAGCGTCCAGGCAACCTTTGGCGGTATTCAGCCGAGTTTCCATCTCATCCAGCCGCTTCTCGGCCTCGCGGATTTTCTTCGCCAGCTTGTTGCGCAACTTTTCCGAACTCTGGCCGAACAGCTGCCGTCGCAGCTTGTCGAGCTGCGCCTTCAGTCGTTCGATCTCCCGCTCATAGCCTGCAACCTGCCCCGCATAAAGACGGAGCTGAGCCTGTTGCTGCTTTAGCATCGCTTGTTGCTGATGCAACATGGCCTTCAGCAGATTGATGTCGTCAGGGAGTTCGGTTTTCATCCCTCAACATTACAACAGGTTATACCCGCAAGCCAGGCTGATATACGCGCTGAGGGTGTTTCCAGTTGAGGCCTTCAAGCAGCATCGCCAGCTGCGCCGGCGTCAGGTGGATTTTGCCGTCGCTGACGCCGGGCCAGACGAAGCGGCCGCGTTCGAGGCGTTTGACGAACAGGCAAAGACCATCCTCATCGGCCCACAGTATTTTTATCATGTCACCGCGGCGTCCGCGGAAGATGAACAGATGGCCGCCGAACGGGTCGTCGTTGAGCACGTTCTGTACGCGCGCCGCCAGACCGTTGAAGCCGTTGCGCATGTCTGTAATACCGGCGACGAGCCAGATCCGGGAGCCTGAAGGCAAAGTGATCATCGTTTCCCTGCCTCATCCAGTTCGCGTACCAGCGTCTGCAACATTGCCGCCGTGATAGTGCCACTCAGACGTAAAGTGCCGGCGGGCAGAAGCAGTTCACAGGTCAATGTTGAAGCCGTCGTGTTTTGTAAATCTGTTTGGCGACGGTTGCCGCCCGTCGCCGGGGCAGGGGCCTCGGGAGCTTTTTCGGGGGAAAGTACGACGGGCAAAAACGCGGCGCCCTGCCGATTATCAGAGGTCAGCTTTCCCAATTTGTATTGATGTCGCCAGTTGAACAGCAGGTTGGCATTAATGTCGTTGGCACGGGCAACCTGAGCCACGCTGACGCCAGGTTTCATTGTTAGCTCAACGAGGTGGAGCTTGAAGCTGTTGGAGTAATTGGGCCTGCGTTGCTGAAGATCGCTGTCTGGCCTGGGGCGGGTTGAAGGAAAGAGTGCCAACTCAAGTTTATCGGCCGTCCAGCTTTCATCAAGTGGCCACATGAGGTTGGCCCGCAGGAAGCGCTGGACCAACTTATGGACAGCGGACATACCAACATCAAGCTGTTCGCCGATTTGGCGGTAAGAAAGTCCGGCCTCGAACCTTAAGCGGAGCGCCTCAGTGATGAAAGGGCGCGAGGGTTTGTATTCGTACACGGGATAATGTCCATTTTCGCGAAAGTGGACATTATCGTGAACAGGGAAACACAGGTGAAGACGGTGCTAATGGAGCGCTTACGAACAGGAATTTATGATATATAAACATTTCGGGAATGTGCTTCCCATATAAAGGTACGGAAACGCCCGTATACAGTGAGAGAAGTGAAGCATGGAGATCAACAGCATTGGCGATATCGCCGCGTTCGTGGCTGCGGTAAAAGCGGGCAGTTATACCCAGGCTGCGGGTTCGCTTGGGCTCAGCCGTTCGGCCATTGGCAAAAGTATCGTCAGGCTTGAAACCCGTATGGGAGTTCGACTGCTTAACCGCACTACCCGGAGTCTGAGTCTTACCGATGAAGGGAGGGTCATGTTTGACCGTTGCCGGCAAATATTGGAAGACCTTGAGGAAGTTGATGCCACCATGGCGATGCGCAGGGTTAAGCCAACGGGGACTCTCCGGCTTAGCGCGCCGCTCTCTTTTGGGCAGCGGCATATTCTTCCTATTCTGGATATTTATCTGAAAAAGTGGCCAGAACTACGGGCAGAGGTGTCTTTCAGTGACAGATTTGTCGACCTTATTGAAGAAGGCTTTGATATAGCTATCCGCATCGGTGAACCTCGCGACGACTCACGTATTCTTACCCGTACGATTGCTTCACAACGCATTGTCACTTGTGCATCACCCGACTACTTATCGTCCCGCGGCGTCCCGCAAACACCCGAACAATTAACTCACCATGACACTATCTTTCTTCTGAGCGCCGAGAAAAGACGATGCTGGCGGTTTACAACCCCAGAAGGCGTCTTTGTTTATGATGGGCCGGGAAGGCTCAACCTTGACAGCTCGGAAGCCATGCGAGAGTCGGCAATTGCCGGATTTGGTATTGTTCACTTACCGACCTATTTGCTTGCTGACGATTTGCGTAGGGGGAAATTGATACCGGTGCTAGAGAAATATCCTTTTCCGCCAGAACCTATTCGGATCATTTATCCCAGTAAACGCCACTTATCGCCGCGAATTCGTGCTTTTATTGACCTGCTGGTGGCAAGTTGGCAGCAAGGCGTGCCTTGGGAATAACTGCGGCACCCCAAACGCTACTGCAAACGGCCGGTAACCCATCCGTATTTCATGCAGCCACGTTTATGGCTTTAAAACGACAGCGTGCGCCCCAGCGGCGCACGTTGACACCAGCGGTCTTTATACGCTTCCGTCGGCTTGCCAAAAGAGTAGCGCATCTCTTTATCTTGCCGTTGGCATAGCTCGTATGCAGCACGAACGTTTAACCATGTTACGATCGTGCCTGGGCAAAATCCGTTGTATTGGCGATCATAGCCACCATTGACATAATCAAAGCAGATCCACTCTGGACTGTCAGCGCGGGTAATGAGTTGGAATGCGCACGGCTGGCCGTTATAGAACAGCACATAACCGAAAATCATATCACGCAGGGAGGTTATCATGTCCATCATTTGTCGCTCATTCGCGGGTCTTTCACCCCAGCGTTTTGCATACAGCTCAAAATAAATATCGACGATTTGAGTCGGTGTTAATAGTGCCTGATCGACGACCTCACCGCCTGAACTGAGGAATTTTTTCAACTCACGGTTGCGACTGTTTTTAGTTGATGCCGAATAGCCGCCTTTGCCACAGGTTTTAGCCAGGCATATTTCACGATGACTATTCAGTGAGAAGGTGGCGTTGAGCGTACAGCGGCCGTTAATGCGGGATAGGATCTTTGAACGATAGGGGATCACTGTTTTAACACAGCGGCTGATGGGTAAAATAATTTCATCTTTGTTAAAGGGGAACAGATCGATGCCCGATTGTTGGGACGTGCGGCCAATGAGAGCAATTTCTTTCGTTCCATTGGTACACATGCCGCCGAGCAGAGCGTTATTTTCTCCTTTTTTGATGTAGTAATTATGCCGCAGGTTTAACTGACGCTGCATAAAATTTAAAACGTCAGGGTGGGTTACAAAACTGCCGCCATACAGGCGATAACATGTTCTATATTCTTCTGCTGTGCCTACGCGCCAACCGGATGCGAAGGAAATAATTTTCCGTATCATAGCCTGTATAACTTCTTATGTATTAAACGTCATTTACATGAAGGGAAACATCATGCATCAGGATGAACAATGGTCATTGTGCGGTGCTGATTGACCGCTCTTTATTAAGCGTTTCCGCGGGTAAAACTAAACTGGGACTACTGTAAATACGGATGCTTTAACCAGGGTTCAACGGCTATCAAAAAATCGGCAATTTAATTCGCGCCTATTATTCAGCGACTTATATTGTCGGGGGGCTAGTGCTGCATCGCCGACGCAGGTTTAAAGCGGCGATAGGGACTGTTAACGCCAAGGCAGGCGCAAGACCGTGACCTATGGCGTCGAACGCCTGATGGAGAGCGCTATGCCGCTGAAAGCTTTATGGATGGGCGACGCTATCGTTTAACCGTTGTAAGTTGGAGAATAAAAAAGGAACCATCAGGTTCCCGCTGGGTGCAACGTTACAGCGCAACCGTTTTGTCCAGCTGACGCTGGCAATCAATTATCGATGCCCTGTAACCGACCTTCGGTAGCCGCCAGCCCCGACCACGAATACAATCTGCCTATGAGCGTTGCTCAGCGGCGTCAACGCGAGTGATGTAGCCCCCTGAAACACCAGACAGTAGCTGTATCTCCAGATAAGAGATAGGCTTGAATATATGTCTAACACTAACACCAATTTTGAGATGACCGGGATCCTGTTAGGGCAAGAAGTCCGTAAACGTAAAACTCCTCAGGAAAAGATCGCCATTATCCAGCAGACGATGGAGCCAGGCATGAATGTCTCCCATGTCGCCCGCCTGCATGGCATCCAGCCCAGCCTGCTGTTTAAGTGGAAGAAGCAGTATCAGGAAGGCAGCCTCACCGCCGTTGCGGCCGGAGAAGAAGTCGTTCCAGCTTCTGAGCTTACTGCTGCTCTGAAGCAGGTCCGGGAGCTTCAGCGCCTGCTGGGCAAGAAGACGATGGAAGTTGAGATCCTGAAAGAAGCTGTGGAGTACGGTCAGTCGCGAAAATGGATAGCGCACGCGCCCTTGTTGCCAAAGGACGGGGAATAGCCCTGGTCAGCCGCACCATGGGCGTGTCGCGTGCGCAGCTGTCACTGCGAATTAACCGTTCTGCCGACTGGCAGGACAGGCGCTGTAAGCGGCGTAATGATGAAGCAGACGCTGAAATACTGTCAGAGCTCCTCGATATCATCAGCGATATGCCCAGTTACGGCTATCGCCGTGTGTGGGGCATCCTGCGTAAGCAACGTCGCACAGAGGGGCTGACACCCGTGAACGCCAAACGGCTTTACAGGATAATGAGCGAGCATAATCTGTTGTTATTGCATGACAAACCAGAGCGGCCAAAGCGTGAACATAAGGGCAAAATAGCGGTGGCAGAAAGCGATATGCGCTGGTGTTCAGATGGCTTCGAGTTCGGCTGTGACAACGGAGAAAAACTGCGGGTTACGTTCGCGCTGGACTGTTGCGACAGAGAGGCCATAGACTGGGCTGCAAGCACCGGAGGCTACGACAGTTCGACGGTGCAGGATGTGATGCTGAGGTCGGTGGAAAAGCGCTTCGGCGACAGGCTGCCGGAAACACCAGTGCAGTGGCTGACGGACAACGGTTCAGCATATACCGCGCATGAAACGCGGAGGTTCGCCAAAGAGCTGAATCTGGAGCCGTGTACAACAGCGGTGAGCAGCCCGCAGAGCAATGGCATGGCCGAACGGTTCGTGAAGACGATGAAGGAAGACTATATCGCGTTCATGCCGAAACCGGATGTGAGAACAGCCCTGCGAAACCTTGCAGCGGCGTTCACGCATTACAATGAAAACCACCCGCACAGTGCGCTGGGATATCACTCTCCGAGAGAATACCGGCGGCAACGTGCATCGTTAACCTAAGATACAAAAGCTGTCCGGAGATGGTGGGTCAAGATCACGGCGTCAACGCGAGTAATGGTCATTATGTATATTCTCAATCATTAGGTTATGTTTATGGCATAAAACAGCCCAGCTCATTGAATAGCCGTGCCGCCAGATACAACCCGATGCCGAACACGCCATGTGCCATCAGACTACGCAGACAGGCTTGCAGCGGGGATGACGTTTTGGTCGCCGCAAAGCCAAAACCAAACGCCGGCTGCATCACCAGCAGCGGTGCGATAACGCTGCTGACGCCGACCAACAGCGCCGGTGCCAGGGTTGGCGCATACAGCCATGGCCAGCCGGCGGCGGCTATCAATACCGCCGCGCAGGCCATGCCGATGGCGTAATGCAACAACCAACCGAGCTGGCGCTCCCCGGCTATCGACGGCGTGGTTATGATGGTTCGGTGGCAAAATTGCCCGTGCCTCATCAGGCCGACCCAGCGCCCTACCAAGGCATAATCCAGCGGTTTGATGCCGAACATTTTTCGCAGTATCAATGCCCATACATCCATAACGCCGGTGCCGAGGATACCGATAAAACAAGTGGCGATGATGGTATTGGTAGTGGTCATGTTTTTCTCTCAAGATGATGACGAGTGCAGCCAGTGATTGGCTGCGGTGGTAGAGTGGGCGTCATTGTGCAACTTAATGTTGACTTGAGGTCAAGCATGAACGAGCTGGACATTGCCGAGGTGGCAAAACGCAGCGGTTTGGCAGCATCCGCGTTGCGTTACTATGAAGAGCAAGGATTGATCCATTCGATTGGTCGTCGCGGCTTGCGCAGGCAATACCATCCGAGCGTGTTACAAACGCTGGCGATTATCAAACTGGGTCGGCAGGCTGGCCTGCAATTGACGGAAATCAGCGCCATGTTTAATGCGCAGGGACAAATGCAGATAGATCGTCAACGTCTGGCGGCCAAAGCGACAGAAATAGATAACACCATTCGGCGCCTGAGTGCGGTACGCGATGGTTTACGGCATGTGGTCGCTTGCCCGGCCAGTGACCATTTATCCTGCCCGTCATTTCAAAGAATGCTTAAACTATTGCCTGAGTAACAGGATGTTCCATCAAGGGATCTATAAATGCCATGGTGTTGAGTCAGGATTATCAAAGGGGGACAACCATAGCAGCCATGACAAAGTAAAAAATAATCATGGTACTCGCCTGAGAAGGGCGATGCGTGGCACCGCATTCGTGCGATAGAGAGAAAGAACCCGGCCGTAAGGCCGGGTTTGCAAATGCAAAGGGGAAATTAACTTGTCGCGATAGGTCTGCTTCGTTGAGGAGGTGGCTCAAATCCATGAGCCGTGTGGGGTAACGAAGCGACTCTATATTGTCGTGAAACGACACTTTAATAATAGACCGTCTTCCTGATTGAAACCATTAGAAATAATAAATTTTCTAATTTTTTATTTGTATTTCTTATGGCATTTTTCATGGATTGGCATAAGGGAAATAAAATAAAAATAAATTTTATCGGCATGCATTCAGTGATGGTAACGTTCCAGGTGAACAGTATCGGCTTCACACAGTATCATTCCCGATATATACATGCTTGGCCCCCGTTCGGCGAGGTGAAAGGCTATTTCCATTGCCTGGTATTTGGCATGCTCCTCATTTTTCGCTACCACATATACCGAGAATTTCCCTATCAGCAACTCATAAAGTTTCATAGGCACTCCGCTGGAGCATGGATTGCTCATTAACAATAATATGCTCAGGAGGGATCAGTAAATTGATCATGGAACGGGCGATGCCAGCCGTGCCGACACCAACGTCCAAGTTATGACGTAACAATTCTCCGTCATGATATTCTTGCTGCAAATAATGACGGAAGTATTTTATTACGCCGCACTCATCCTCCTTGCTGAGTTGCGTCAACAGCGTTAGCGTGGCGTCAATGTGCTGCTTCAACATGACGGTTTCTCCCTTCAGGGGATCGGTATAATGGGCTGACACGCCCGCACGGCGTGCATTGCGCAGGTTGCTGGCGTAGCAGGCGTCTCGATCTACGGGGACATCAGGCTGAACGGCAAGCAGCAAATTGACCAACAGCTGCGCATAGCCGCACAGCATGGCCGCATGGGGCAAGGTAAGGGGCGAATCGCATATGCCGATTTCGACGCTACCCAGCTCCGGCCTTGGTCTGATGGGGGAAGGTACCGCGTCAGCGGGGTCGGGTTGGTTAAACGGCGACGAATCATTCAATGCGATAAAATGCGGCAAGTATGCCTTTAGCGCCTGACAAAGATAAGCGGCCTGATTGGCGTCCTCAACGCTGACGTGAATATTCTGGCCGAATCCGCAGACAGCCCGGTGGTCGATTCGTGCCCCGCCGCCGCATAACCCGCAGTGGCAGCGAGCGGCGCTGTCTGCCAGGTTGACGGTAATACTTTTCAGCTCGTCAAGCAACGTAGCGGGCGTGGCATGCATGGTACTGAATACATTGATGACAGGCTGATTATTATGGGTTTTTATATAATCTTTCACCTTGCACAGGCTGACCACTTCCGGCACGCGATTGGCAAACTGAAAGGTAGTCAAATCGACCAATTGCAGCTTCAACTCGGTACTGATGGTGTGGCGATGGGCGCGTGTAAAAGAAGTGTGCTGCATGTTCAACTCCTCAAACGAATTGCTGTCGATGCCAGAAGAACAAATCTGTCATGGCGTACCGGCGGTTGTTGGATTGGTGCGGTACAGGCAGATTCAACGATGCCACATCAATGATGTTTATTATGCCAATTACCTACAGCCAACCCCATTGCAGGGCTGGCTGGCGGCAAATAACCTGGCAGAACGGCTAACGTCAAGCGCCGATACGCTTAATGTTGCCCGCCTTTTTTGCCGGCCTCAGCGGCGCGCTCAGGGTCATTTTTAAAGTTACCACCGCTGACCTGACCGCCTTTTTTACCTGCCTCCGCAGCGCGTTGTGGATCGTTTTTGAAATTCCCACCGCTCTCTTGACCGCCTTTTTTACCGGCTTCAGAAGCGCGTTCCCTGTCTTCAGCAAAATTACCTGAACCGCCACGATGCTCTACCATAATAACCTCCTGAATAAAGAGAGTTAATTTAATGAGGGTTTGCTGATATCAAAGAAATTAAGATTTCTCCGATCAGGTAAAACTATAGAGCCTATGACGATTTTTTCCATGGGATAGCGGTGTGATATAAAAATTTAAACCCACTGAAATTCTCTGAAATAATTCAATAACAAAAATAAAACATTTAATTGTTTTATTTAACCGTTGGGCGTATTGCGAAAATAATTACCACAATTTTCAATTTTTTATCTATTACGACCTCGAAAAATCGCTATTAAGGTCTATCGTTTATAATATGCCCGCGTGGAATGATTAACATTTTTACCGATGGCATTATGGTGAAATAGCGGGCTAATAACCCCATCTGTTTTAAATGGGGGATATATAAGTCATTTTAAATTTGTTAATAAAATTCCTAACCTAAAGTTTGATATATCACCTACCAGCACCCCTTAGCGAGGTAGCAGCATGACATACGAAGAAAATTATCTTGACTGGCTACGTGACGCCCACGCGATGGAAAAGCAGGCGGAAACCATGTTGCGTAGTATGGCCGACCGCTTGGAACATTATCCCGATCTCAAAGCGCGCATTGAGCAGCACATCGATGAAACGCTGCAACAACAGGCGTTATTACAAACGGTTATTGAACGCAACGACACCTCCAATTCGGCGCTGAAAGATACCATGGGCAAAATGACCGCCATGGGTCAGGCGTTGGGGGGAATGTTTACTGAAGATGAAGTCGTCAAGGGCGCCATCAGCAGCTATACCTTTGAGAATTTTGAGATGGGTTGTTACACCTCGCTGATTGCCGCTGCCGAACTGGTCGGCGATACCGAAGGCGCGCGCATCTTTGAGCAAATCCGTGAGCAGGAACAGAAAATGGCCGAGTGGGCGTTGACGCATTTACCGACGGTGACCGAGCAATTTCTGGTGCGCTCTGCCACACCGGAAGTGGAAGCCAAAAATTGACCGGAGTTGATGCCGTTTCAGCCTACAGAACCGGGCACTTGCCAAGGTGCGGGGGTACTGAACAGGAGAACATCATGTTTCGACACGTAAAAAAGCTGCAATACACCGTCCGCGTATCAGAGCCCAATCCGGGCCTGGCCAACCTATTGCTTGAACAATTTGGTGGACCGCAAGGCGAACTGGCTGCGGCCTGCCGCTATTTTATCCAGGGACTGGGTGAAGACGATCTCGGGCGCCGCGATATGCTGCTCGATATCGCCACCGAAGAGTTGAGCCATCTGGAAATTATCGGTTCTCTGGTGGGTATGTTGAACAAGGGAGCGAAAGGACAGCTGGCTGAAGCCACGGAAAGTGAAGCGGAACTGTACCGTTCGCTGACCGGCAATGGCAATGACAGCCATATCACGTCGCTGTTGTACGGTGGCGGCCCGGCGTTGACCAATTCTGCCGGCGTCCCCTGGAGTGCCGCCTATATCGATACCATCGGCGAACCCACCGCTGATTTGCGCTCCAATATCGCCGCCGAAGCGCGTGCCAAAATCATCTATGAGCGGTTGATCAACGTCACTGACGATCCCGGCGTCAAGCAGGCGCTCGGCTTTCTGATGACCCGCGAAGTGGCGCATCAGATCTCCTTTGAAAAAGCGCTGTATGCGATCCGCAACAATTTCCCTCCGGGTAAATTGCCGCCGATCGAAGAATACGCCGACCAATATTTCAATATGTCGGCGGAAGGTGAAGTACGTGGCAGTTGGAACGCGGACGAAAATCTGCACTATGTTGCCGAACCGCAGCCGGCCGTGGATGGAGGCGAAGGGGTCGCCAGCGTGGTATTGCCGTTGGAACAGCAGAGTGATGTGGAGGCGATGGCCCAACGAACCCGGTCCGATCCGCGGGTAAATCCGCTAACGGGGTGCGACCTGGGCAAAAGTGGCCCGCTGGAGGAAGATGCGGCCGACAAAACCCGTTCCGGCGGTTGATACGCAGCCATTGCTGCAGTGCAGCGTCAGGCAGTCGGAACTGTCTTATAATTCATAGAATGCAGTATAAAGCACTAATCCATATGGCAAAAAACATAAATTATGCTAAATATTATACTGTGTCCATTATAGGGAGTTAGCAACCATGAAAAAATTAGCCTCTGTACTGTGTGTTACGCTGATTTCTGCTTTTTTAGCAGGTTGCTCAAGCAATTATGCTATCCATACAAACGACGGCCGCACCATCATCAGTGAGGGTAAACCGTCGGAGGACAATGCGACCGGGCTGATTAAGTATAAAGATGCTAATGGTACGCAGCAGCAGATCAACCGAGATGAAGTCAGAGAGATGTCTGAAATCGAGCGCTGACGTCAGCGTCATCTGACCATGCGAGCCCGGCGATTGCCGGGCTTTTTTGGGTCCTCGTCGCGTGAGAAAACGCTACGGCCAGGAGGTTGGCGCGGCTGGGGAGTCGTTAAGGTGACCGGCAATGACCGGGTAATTAACGGCGCGCTGGTTTCCGCCAGGTGTGCATTGATGTTCGGCAACCGTATCGCCATTGGCCTAAACTGTCAGTATCTATCAGGAGGATAGAAAGCCGGTGGTCAGGAACGCCGCCTGTGGGCAAGCGCAATGCGGAGGGCAGTAATCATGGCATATCAACATATTGTCGTTGCAACCGATCTCAGTGAAGATGCAGAAATCCTGTTGGATAAGGGTGCAAAGCTAGCCGGTGCCTTAAACGCCAAACTTTCAATGATATATATCGATGTCCATCATACCGGCTATTACGCCGAACTGGGGGTTGGCGCCTACAACTACACCGATCACACCTTTTCTGAACGTGCAAAAAACATTCTTGAATCGTTCAAGAAATCCTCATCATATCCTGTTGATGAGGTGATCATCGGCCGTGGGGAATTAACGGAGGAACTGAACAACGCGGCGAAAGAAAAAGGGTTCGATCTGATTATCTTCGGCCACCATCATGATATCTGGAGCCGTTTGAAGTCGTCGACGCGTCAGGCGATTAATACGCTGCAGGTCGACCTGTTGGTGATACCGATCGAAGATTAATCAACGTCATTACCGCCAATTAGCACCGAATAATAACTCTTTAGAGTTATAAAACCGCACGTTTTGACTGGCGGTCACCCTATTGCAGGATTATCCTCGAAGCGGTTAAGGATTTGTATGATTTATGCAAATACGCTTCACATGGAGGAGGTCCTATGCGTTTTGACAATAAAGTAGTGATTATTACTGGCGCAGGTAATGGTATGGGGGAAGCGGCGGCGCGTCGCTTTGCGGCCGAAGGTGCCACGGTGGTGCTGGCGGACTGGGCGAAAACGGCGGTTGACGCGGTAGCGGCGTCTTTGCCGGCAGGCAAGGCGCACGCGGTGCATATCGATGTGTCGGATGCCGCGGCGGTTGAGAAAATGATGGATGGGGTCGCAGCGAAGTTTGGTCGCATTGATGTGCTGCTGAACAACGCTGGCGTGCACGTGGCAGGCAGCGTACTGCAAACCAGCGTTGCGGACTGGCGACGTATTGCCGGCGTTGATATCGACGGCGTGATTTTCTGTTCCAAGTTTGCCTTGCCGTACCTGCTGAAAACCAGAGGCTGCATCGTTAATACCGCCTCAGTGTCCGGGTTGGGGGGCGACTGGGGGGCAGCCTATTACTGCGCGGCCAAAGGGGCGGTGGTGAACCTGACTCGTGCAATGGCGCTTGACCACGGCGGTGACGGTGTGCGCGTCAACGCTGTTTGCCCGAGTCTGGTAAAAACCAATATGACCAACGATTGGCCGCAGGAGATCCGCGATAAATTCAACGAGCGCATTGCGCTCGGCCGCGCGGCAGAACCGGAAGAGGTGGCGGCGGTGATGGCGTTTCTTGCCAGCGATGACGCCAGCTTTATCAATGGCGCCAATATTCCGGTCGATGGCGGTGCCACCGCTTCGGATGGCCAACCTAAAATTGTCTAAGGTATAAAGCGTGGGCGCGCTCTGATAGACCGCGCCCACAGCATGCCGATCCCGCCTGGCGTTACACGCCGATGCGATCGCGCAAGGTGTAGTAGGCCGCACCGATGGCGGTGAAGGGGATTTGCAGATTACGTCCGCCAAAGAACGGCAGGTGCGGCAGCTTGGCGAAGGCGTCAAAGCGTTCCGCGTCGCCGCGCAGCAACTCCGCGATCAGTTTCCCTGCCAGATGGGTACAGGTAACACCGTGACCGCTGTATCCCTGCATATAATAAATGTTGTTTTCCAGCCGGCCGAACTGCGGCATGCGTGACAGCGTCAGCAGGAAGTTACCGGTCCAGCGGTAGTCGAGGCGTACCCCTTTCAATTGCGGGAAGGTCTTCAACAGCTTGGGACGCACCAGGTTGTCGATATCCTGCGGGTCGCGTGCACCGTACACCACGCCGCCGCCGTACAGCAAACGGTTATCGGCGGTCAGGCGGTAATAGTCCAGCAAATAGTTACAATCTTCCACACAGTAGTTATGCGGGATCAACGCCTGGGCGATCTCCGCTGCCAGCGGTTCGGTGGTTACCACCTGGGTGCCGCATGGCATGCTGCTTTTGGCCAGTTTCGGCTCCAGTTTGTCGCCCAGGTAGGCATTGCCTGCGACGATCACATGACGTGCTTTTACCTGGCCGTGGGCGGTGCTGACCAGCGCCGGCTCCCCATGGCGAATCTGCGTAACGGCCGACTGCTCGAAGATCCGACCGCCTTGCTGGCGCACGGCTTCGGCCTCGCCAAGCGCCAGATTCAATGGATGAATGTGGCCGCCGCTGTGGTCGAGTAGCGCGCCGACATAACGATCGCTGGCCACTTCCTGGCGAATGCGCGCACCGTCCAGCAGTTCCAGTTGTGCGTTGCCGTAACGCTCCCAGTTCTGTTTCTGCTCGATCAGTGCATGGTATTGCTTGTTGTTGATAGCGGCGAAAATGCCGCCCGGCCGGTAGTCGCAATCGATGGCATAACGTTCGATGCGGCTGCGGATAATATCGGCGCCCTCGAACATCATGCTGCCGAGCATCCGGGCGCTTTCTGCGCCGTAGCGCTGTTCGATCACATCAATATCGCGGCTGTAGGAGTTGACCAATTGGCCGCCGTTGCGACCGCTGGCGCCAAAGCCGATGCGCGCGGATTCCAGCAACACCACGTCATAGCCGGCTTCCACCAGGAACAGCGCCGAGGACAGGCCGGTGTAGCCGCCGCCGACGATGCAGACGTCGCACTCCAATGACTCGCTCAACTGTGGATAAGGCTGATGAGCGTTGGCGCTGGCGGCATAATAACTCTTCACGTGTTCAGTCATGTTGTCGGTCCTTAGTCGAGTGAAATCCAGGTGGTTTTCAGTTCGGTGAATTTTTCCAGCGCATGCAGCGACTTGTCACGCCCATTGCCGCTTTGCTTGTAGCCGCCGAACGGCACGGTCATGTCGCCATCATTGTAATTATTGACGAATACCGAACCGGCTTTCAGTTGGCGTGACAGACGATGGGCGCGCGACAGATCGCGAGTCCACAGTGCGGCTCCCAGACCGTAATCGCTGTCGTTGGCCAATTGAATCGCCTGTTGTTCACCGTTAAACGTCGTCACCGCCAGTACCGGGCCGAATATCTCCTCACGGGCAAGGTCCATACGGTTGTCTACCGCAGTCAGAATGGTCGGTCCCAGATAACCGTCATGATCGCCCAACGGGTGCGTGCGGCCGTCGAGAAACAGTGTGGCACCCTGCTGCAGGCCACGTTCAATAGCGTTGGCCACCTTCTGCCGGTGGTCGCTGTCGATCAACGTGCCCATCGCGCTGGTCGGATCGAGCGGATCGCCAGGTGTGAAGGCGGCCGCGTGCCTGCGTAGCGCCTGCAAGAACGGTTGCTGGATGCTTTCTTCTACCAACAGGCGCGTTCCGGCGATGCAAACCTGTCCCTGGTTATAAAAGATACCGGCGGCGGCGTTTTGCGCGGCCTTATCAATATCCGGGCAATCGGCGAAAATGATATTGGCACTTTTGCCGCCGGCTTCCAGCCACACGCGCTTCATGTTCGATTCACCGGCGTAGATCAGTAACTGTTTGGCGACCTGGGTCGAGCCGGTGAAGGTCAGGGCGTCGACATCATGATGTAGCGCCAGCGCTTTGCCAGCATCGTGGCCGTAACCGGGCACGACGTTCAGAACGCCGTCCGGCAGCCCGGCCTGCGTCGCCAGTTGGGCGAGATAAATGGCGCTCAGCGGCGATTTTTCCGACGGCTTCAACACCACGCTATTGCCGGTTGCCAGCGCCGGACCGAGCTTCCAACAGGCCAGCTGCAACGGGAAATTCCACGGCACAATCGCGCCGACCACTCCGACCGGTTCGCGGGCGATCAGCGCCAGCGAATCGTTGCCGGTTGGGGCTATCTCGCCGTAAACCTTGTCGATGGCTTCGGCGTACCAGCGGATGCAGCGTATGGCCCCCGGAATATCGTCGCGCAGGCTATGGCGAATCGGCTTGCCGGTGTCTAGCGTTTCCAGCAATGCCAGCGTTTCTGCATGTTGTTCCATCAGCGTCGCCAGCGTTGCCAGCGTGGACTTGCGTTGCGCCGGCGAGGCCTGCGACCAGTCACCACGCTCGAATGCCTCACGCGCGGCGCGTACCGCCAGGTCGACATCGACGCCGGTTGCGCGAGCGACCTGTGTCAGCTCGCGTTGCCCGGCGGGATCGTCCACCGCAAAGGTACCGCCCTCGGTGGCGGGCAGATAACGGCCATTGATAAACAGTCGATTCTCAATCTTCAGGGCCTGCGCCCGCTGTTGCCAGTATTGCTGATGATGGAAATCCATACCTTGCTCCGTTAATCAGAATGTGGTCGGCGTGTGGGCGCTGACAATGCGACAAATGCGCGCCGAAGTGTTGCTGAAACTGTGGGGAATACCGGTGTTGATGGCGTAACTCTGGCCGGCGGCCAACGCGTAAGTCTGACCGTTGACCAACAGCATCACTTCGCCCTCCAGCAGGGTGCCGATCTCTTCCCCCTGATGCTTGATGCGTTCGCCGGTGGTGGTGCCCGGCTCATAGGTTTCGATCATCATGGCCAGCGTACGATTGGGGTCGCCGTTATGAATCAACTTCATCGATACCCCCTGACTGCCGATTTCGATTAAATCTGCTTGCTCAATCACAATTTGCGGCTCCGCAGGTTTGTCGGGCTCGGCGAAAAACGCTGACAACGACAGTCCGTACACCGTCAGCAGCTTTTGCAGCGTACTGATGGCCGGACTGACCTTGTCCTGCTCGATAGTGCTGATGGCGCTGTGGGTTAATCCAGACAGTTCGGCCACGCGGCGCTGCGACAAACCTAACTGCTGACGGATCTGCGACAGGCGTTTCCCCGGAGCCAAGCTGGCATTGCTCATTGGCGCTGTTCCTTTTCCTGGTGGTAGCGGCGGCATGCCGCGATGAAACCTTCAAACAGCAGGCGCGACAGCGCGTATTCATCGCTGTTCCACTCTGGATGCCACTGCACGCCGAGGGCAAATGGCCGATCGCGTACGCTGATGGCTTCCACCAATCCGTCGGCGGCATGCGCTTCAATACGTATGCCGGCGCCAAGGGTCTTGGCACCCTGGCCATGCAGCGAGTTGACCCAAAAGCGGTTGCAATCCGGGATCAGTTGCGAAAGCAGCCCGCCGTCTGCGACGATGACTTCGTGCGCCGGGGCATATTGCTGTTCCAGCGGCAGATCGTGATCTTCTCGGTGTTCCAACAGCTCGGGGCGTTCGTACAGGCGACGGTGCAGGGTACCTTCGGTGGCTACCACCATTTCCTGCATGCCCCGGCAAATGGCGAAAAGGGGAATGCGCCTGTCCAGCGCCAGGCGGATCAGCGCCAGGCTCAGTTCATCACGCCCAGGATCGGCGTCAGGCTCATCGCCGTTTTCACCATAAAGGTGCGGCTGCACATTGCTGGGGCTGCCAGGCAGCATCACGCCGTCCAGGTATGGCAGCAGATTTTCCAGCAAATCCGGTTCTGCCAGCGCGTGTGGCAGGGCGATCGGTAATCCGCCGGCGGCGAGTACCGCATTCAGGTACTTTTCTTGCAAGGTCTGTGTCGGATGTTGGTTTAGCCTATGGCGGCACATCACGACGCCGACGATCGGCCTGTTAAATATATTGCCCATGATATCCTCTTGGTATGTTCGAAATTATGAACGAAACACGTCTTTGCTGGCTTTTTTGTTCAATATTTAATAAATCTAGCAGTGGGTAGCCTAATATTCAAACCAAAAGTAACACTTGCAAAACAATTTTGTTGCATCTATGTTTCATTGGTGGACATTATATTGAGCATCCTGGTCGAAAACATCGACCGCAGACAGTAGTGAAAACCACTGAGCAAACATAACGGCGGGTGACCCATGCAGACCAACATCGTAGAAGTGGAAAACTTTGTTCAACACAATGAAGAAAGGCGAAGTAGCATGTTCCAGCGCGAGGTGAACAAATACCTGGAACGCTATCCGTTAACCCAGCACATTGACGTGTTGCTGACCGATCTGAACGGCAGTTTCCGTGGCAAGCGTATTCCGCTAGCTGGCTTGAACAAGCTGGAGAAGGGCTGTTACTTCCCGGCTTCGGTATTCGCGATGGACATCCTGGGCAATGTGGTCGAAGAGGCCGGGTTGGGGCAGGAACTGGGCGAGCCGGATCATATCTGCGTTCCGGTGCCGGGTAGTCTGACGCCGTCGGCGGCGGACCCGCAGTATATCGGTCAGGTGTTGCTCACCATGCTGGATGAAGATGGCACTCCCTTTGACGTTGAACCGCGCAATGTGCTGAACCGTGTATGGCAGCGCTTGCGGCAGCGCGGGTTGTCTCCCGTGGTAGCGGTAGAGTTGGAGTTCTATCTCATCGATCGCCAGCGCGACGCCGAAGGCTATCTACAACCGCCTTGTGCGCCGGGCACCCAGGAACGCAACACCCAGAGTCAGGTGTATTCGGTCGATAACCTTAATCATTTTGCCGATGTGCTGAGTGACATCGACGAGCTGGCGCGCCTGCAAGGCATTCCGGCGGACGGCGCGGTGGCCGAAGCGTCGCCTGGGCAGTTCGAAGTCAACCTGCATCATACCGGCGACGTGCTGCAAGCCTGCGACCATGCGTTGGCCTTGAAACGCCTGATCCGCATGGTGGCTGAAAACCACAACATGCACGCCACCTTTATGGCCAAACCCTATGAAGAGCACGCCGGCAGCGGCATGCATATCCACATCAGCATGCTGGACAATGAGGGAAATAACGTATTTTCCGACGCCGATGGTGAAGATTCTGCGCTGTTGAAACAGGCGCTGGCGGGCATGATCGCGCTGATGCCGGCGTCGATGGCGCTGCTGGCACCGAACGTCAACGCCTATCGGCGTTTTCAGCCGGGCATGTATGTGCCGATCCAGTCGTCGTGGGGGCATAATAACCGCACCGTGGCGCTGCGCATTCCCTGCGGCGATCGCGACAGTCATCGGGTGGAATACCGGGTGGCTGGCGCTGACGCCAACCCCTATCTGGTGATGGCGGCCGTGCTGGCCGGCATCGTATATGGATTGGACACTCCGCTGTCCTTACCGGAGCCGGTAACCGGCAACGGACTGGAGCAGGAAGGGTTGCCGTTCCCGATCCGCCAGAGCGACGCGCTGTACGAGTTTGAGCATCAGCCGGTGTTGCATCGTTTGCTCGGCGAGCGCTTCACTCACGTTTACCTGGCCTGCAAAACCGATGAATTGGTGCAGTTTGAACGCCTGATCACCGAAACCGAAATTGAGTGGATGCTGAAAAACGCCTGATTCCGCCCATTCACTCCCTCGCGCGCGTCAGGCGTATTTTGTCGGCTATCCTGTGGCCCGGCGAGGCTGCGCGCTGCGGTTAACCATTTCTTCCAATTGAGCGTACAGGACGCTGGTGAGGAAATTCCCATGACAACAAATGTCATCGATGGTAATGACGCGGATAAGCCGCAATTGCGCAAGTCGCTCAAACTGTGGCAAGTGGTGATGATGGGCCTGGCCTATCTGACTCCGATGACGGTTTTTGACACTTTCGGCATCGTTTCCGGCGTCACCGACGGCCATGTACCGGCGTCCTATCTGTTTGCGTTGGCTGGCGTGCTGTTTACCGCCATCAGCTACGGCAAACTGGTACGCCAGTTTCCGACCGCCGGCTCGGCGTATACCTATGCACAAAAGGCGATTAATCCGCACGTCGGCTTTCTGGTCGGCTGGTCTTCGCTGCTGGACTATCTGTTCCTGCCGATGATCAATACGCTGTTGGCGAAAATCTACCTCACCGCGCTGTTTCCCGAGGTTCCCCCGTGGGTCTGGGTGGTCGGTTTCGTGTTCATCATGACGGCGATCAATCTGAAGAGCGTCAACGTGGTCGCCAACTTCAATACCCTGTTCGTTCTGGCGCAGATCATGATCATCGTGGTGTTCATTTTTCTGGTGGTTCAGGGTCTACAGCGCGGTGAAGGGCTGGGAACGGTGTGGAGCCTGCAACCGTTCGTCAGTGAGAACGCCCACCTGTTGCCGATTATCACCGGCGCCACCATTTTGTGTTTTTCCTTTCTCGGTTTTGACGCGGTCACCACGCTGAGCGAGGAAACGCCCAATGCAGCCAAAGTGATCCCGCGCGCCATTTTCCTGACGGCGCTGTACGGCGGAGTGATTTTCATCAGCGTTTCGTTCTTTATCCAGCTGTTTTTCCCCACGATCGAACGTTTCAAACAGCCGGATGCGGCACTGCCGGAAATAGCGCTGTACGTGGGCGGCAAGCTGTTCCAGTCGATTTTCCTGTGCACTACCTTTATCAATACCCTGGCGTCCGGTCTGGCATCCCATGCCAGCGTGTCGCGCTTGCTGTACGTCATGGGGCGTGACAACGTGTTCCCGGAAAAACTGTTCGGTTACATTCATCCGAAATGGCGCACCCCGACGCTGAACGTGCTGATGGTCGGTGCCGTGGCGCTGTCTGCGTTGTCCTTTGATCTGGTGACCGCCACTGCGCTGATCAACTTTGGTGCCTTGGTGGCGTTTACCTTCGTTAACCTGTCGGTGATCAGTCATTTCTTTATTCGCGAAGGGCGCAACAAAACCTGGAAGGATCGCGTCCATTTCCTGATTTTGCCGCTGGTCGGTGCGCTGACGGTTGGCGTGCTGTGGCTGAATCTGGAAAAGAGCTCGCTGACCATGGGGTTGTGCTGGGCGGCTCTGGGCTTTGCCTATCTGGTATACCTCACCCGGCGTTTCCGCCAGCCACCACCGCAGTTCGAACGCCAAACCCAACAGTGACGCCGTCACATTGCCAGGCGTGCAGCGGTCTCACAGCGTAATCGGGGCGTTGTCGGAAAATCTGGCTGCCTTGACGCTGTGTTGTCCGGCGCTCTGACTCTACGGGTGATTTGCCGAAACGGGGAGCCGATCTCCGTTTCACTTTTATTCTTCTCTGCGCCGTTGTACAGTCAAACGCTGGTTGAAATGAATTCATTGGAAGAGTCAAATGCCTGCGATCTCCACGACTTACCGCGCCACGCTGATGGGATTATTGGCGATTGTCCTGTGGAGCAGCGTCGTCGGCCTGATTCGCAGCGTCAGCGAAGCGCTGGGGCCGATTGGCGGCGCGGCGATGATCTACAGCGTGGGAGCGATTTTCCTGCTGGTGGTGATGGGGCTGCCCAGACTAAACCATTTTCCCAAACCCTACTTATTGCTCGGCAGCCTGCTGTTCGTCACTTATGAGATCTGTCTTTCCTTGTCACTGGGTTACGCCAACAACCGGCTGCAGGCGATCGAACTTGGCATGATCAACTACCTGTGGCCGAGCCTGACGGTATTAATGGCCATTGTGTTCAACGGCCAAAAAGCCACGCTGTGGGTGATCCCAGGGCTATTGCTGGCGTTGCTGGGCATTGGGTGGATCATGAGCGGCGAGGGGGGCTGGTCGTCGGCGCAAATGCTGGCAAACGTTCACAGTAACCCGCTCAGTTATTGCCTGGCGTTCAGCGGCGCGGTTATCTGGGCGGTTTATTGTAACGTCACCCGGCGTATTGCCCAGGGTCATAACGGCGTGGTGGTGTTCATTACCCTGACGGCGCTGGTACTGTGGCTGCAATATGCCTTCAGCAATGAATCGGCCTTGCATTTCACGCTGCCGGTCACCGCGACGCTGCTGTGCGCCGGCATGGCGATGGGGACCGGCTATGCGGCATGGAATGTCGGCATCTTGCGGGGCAACATGACGTTATTGGCCACGGCGTCGTATTTTACCCCGGTGTTGTCCTCGGTATTTGCTGCGCTATTGCTCAGCACCGCACTGACGGTGAGCTTTTGGCAAGGCGTGGTGATGGTGATTTTGGGCTCGCTGATATGCTGGCGAGCAACTCGCGGATAAGTGCAGATATTTGATACGGCTCCCTGCGTCAGGCCTGAAATCAGCTAAGCTCAAATTACGTCTTCTGTCAGAAGGAACGTGAACCATGAGAAGCGATGTGCAGTTTATTCAGCAGCCCATTATCGACGATCAGAACTTCGGCCGGGGCGATACGGTGCGGCTCACCACCGCCAACCTGCGCCACGAATATCAGCTTGACGTTAGTATCTTGCGTCGCGAAGACAAGCGCATTATTGGTACGGTGATCGCTGCCGCGCCGAAAACGGATATCCCACCCAAAGAGTGGGAAATTGCACGTGGCGAAGAAGTGGTGTTTCGCGCCGACAATATTGCCAAAGCGGTTCCAGGCGCCCGTTGAGTTAGTCAGTTTTACTCCCCTCGCTCTCCATCTCTGCCGGCTGCGCGCCGGCATCTTCCGTCAAAAAATGTAACCTGGACGATAGCCGGCTGTTGGTGGAATTGGGCACGAATCCTGCATAAAAAACGTCCGCCCATGACAAAAATCACAGCGATTGTGAATTTGCATGAAACATAATTTGACAAATGTGAACGCAATCGATTACCTATTCGCGAAATGGGTGACTGGATCACAGATTATTACACTCGGTGATTTCTATAATGCGCGCGGTGAATGTGCATTGATTCACCGTTGGTTACGCCAGGTGTCATTCAGACTCATTTGTCATTTTTTCTAACGGGCAGGAAATGGCCCTTTAAGCATGTGGTAATAAAATGAAAAAAATAGCTCTCGCAGCAGGTGTGCTTCTCGCAGCATCGTACAGTGCATCATCAATGGCTGATAGCAAAGACAGTCAATACGTTTCAGATTGGTGGCATCAGAGCGTGAACGTGGTAGGGAGCTACCATACTCGCTTCGGACCGCAGTTGAACAACGATGTCTATCTGGAATACGAAGCCTTCGCCAAACACGAATGGTTTGATTTCTATGGCTACGTCGACGTGCCGAAATTCTTTGGCGTGGGCAATACGCCGGATCGCGGTATCTGGGACAAAGGTTCACCGCTGTTTATGGAAATCGAGCCGCGCTTTTCCATCGACAAGCTGACCGGCGCCGATCTCAGCTTCGGGCCGTTTAAAGAATGGTATTTCGCCAACAACTACATCTATGACATGGGACGCAACGATTCATCTCGCCAGAGCACCTGGTATATGGGTCTGGGTACCGACATCGATACCGGTCTGCCAATGAGCCTGTCGATGAACATTTATGCCAAATACCAATGGCAGAACTACGGTGCCGCCAACCAGAACAGCTGGGATGGTTACCGCTTCAAGGTGAAATATTTTGTGCCGTTGACCCAGCTATGGGGCGGTAATCTGAATTACATCGGCTTTACCAACTTTGATTTTGGCTCCGATCTGGGCAAGGACGATTTCACCGTCAACGGCCGTCAGGCACGCACCAGCAATTCCATTGCATCCAGCCATATCCTGGCGCTGAACTACGATCACTGGCATTACTCGGTAGTTGCACGTTATTTCCATAACGGCGGTCAATGGCAAGATGGCGTAGATATCGGCACGCCGCAAGGGCCAATCAAGTCTACCGGCTGGGGTTACTATCTGGTGGTTGGTTACAATTTCTGATTGTGGCACTGAATATAAAAAACCCCGCATCGACGGGGTTTTTTATGGCATCACTGCATGACTTCGACAGGCAGGTGCTTAACCGGCATAACCAGTCGTCCCTTGATGACATAGCATTCGTTGTCGATCCAGCGGCGGATCTGATCGCTGCTTACGCCTTCCGCCTGCGCGTAGCGGTGAAGATCGCCGTTAAAATGCAGAGTGATGTATTCCATGAGGGTCATTTGCATTACTTTTGCTCCTGAACGCCCACCCGTTGCCAACCTGGCCACCGTGGGAGGTTAAGGTTTCTCAGCCGTCAAATTTAAGATATTAACCACGAAATCTCAACATAAAGCACCAGTTTGGTGCAGACGCGGCCAAAAGAGAAAAAGAGTCCCGCACCAAGCGGCGGGAAAGAGACGTGTCTTATCCTGTTTGGATCACATGAAAATTTGAGGCGTGACGAAAAAGAGCATGCTAACTCTTTTTTGTTACCTGACCAAAGTACGGCATCGCTTATTACGTCGCAAGAAAAATCTTAGGTAAACGCTCAGTAAAACCGAATGGTTATGCATTATATATTGCTGGTGGCGATCGCCACGGCAGTTTGCCCCGCGACCCACGGAGCAGGGGGAAACAATATAAGAGTTTTCCGTATACTTTATAGGGTAAACTACACTTATAGTAATCTCAGTTCCCCCACGCAGGATGTTACATCATGAAAAAACGTCGTATGACCCTGACAGCTCTGGCGCTGTGCGTATCACTGGGTATGAGCGCAGCACCGGTTTTCGCTGATAAAGGCGGTAATGGCAACGGCGGCGGCAATGGTAACGGTCATGGCAACAGTGCAAATCATGGCAACCATGGCAATGGTAATGGAAACGGTAATGGAAACGGTAAAGGTAACGGTAACAGCGGCGATCATGCCAAAGGTAAACAGGGCAAAGGCGGCAATAACGACCTGGTGTCCGTTAACCTTTCTTACGATCGTGTGCGCCCGCTGGCTCTCAACTATGGCCTGACCGGCTATCAGGCTCTGCCTCCGGGCATTGCCAAGAACCTGGCACGCGGCAAGCCGCTGCCTCCGGGCATCGCCAAGAAAGCCGTACCGGCGTCCTTGCTGGGCCAACTGCCACATTATCCTGGTTATGAATGGCGCGTTGCCGGCGACGATCTGGTGTTGGTAGCGCTCAGCACGGCGATTGTCGCTTCCGTAATTAACGGTGTTTTCGACTAGCACGCAAGCAAACATATCAAGCCCTGCTCCGGCAGGGCTTTTTTGTGGGCGAAAATAAAGATGATCCGCCTGAACGCATTGCATTATATTGCCTGATTCGCAGACGGAAAAAACAGAGGGATTATGTTTAAAATTATGCTGATAGCGGGTTTACTGTGCAGTTTCTCCACGTTGGCGAACGAGGCTAAGCCGCTCGCCGAAACCGTCAACCAGCGACTGTCATTGATGAAAGACGTGGCCGGCTATAAAGCGCAGCAGCATTTGCCGATTGAAGATCTGGCCCAGGAAAGCAAGGTGTTGGCCAGTACCCAGGCCGAAGCCGAAACGCTAGGGCTGGATGCTGCCACGATTAAACCGTTTGTCATGGCGCAAATGGATGTCGCCAAGGCGATTCAATACCGGTATCGGGCCGACTGGTTATCGCAGCCGGAACAGCACTGGCAGCCGCGCCCGCTGAACCAGGTGCGGCCGCAGATCGCGCGCCTGAGCAGTGCCATACTGCAACGGCTGGCGCAGCGCTTGCAGGCTGGGCCGATTAGCGAAACAGAGCGTCAGGGGTTCGTCAACGCACTGCAACAGCATAATCTGAGCGATGCCGATAAACAGCGGCTGTTTGACGCGCTGCTGGCGGTGAGAACCCGCAGCACGCCCTAGTCTGGTTTAGTCGGTACGGCCGGTGGTGCTGCGTTGAAAGGTCAGCACCCGGCTGCGGTTGGCGATCAGATCGACGCTATAACCCCGGAAATACAGACAGAAACGTTTTAGCCAGGGGCCATCCTGCGATTCAACCAGCATGCGGCCATGGCCCAGCGAGCTTAACCTGCCGATCTGCGCTGCGGGGCCAACGCCGATATGTATCCGATCGCCGCGGATTTCAAACGCAGTACGATATTGCGGGTGATACCACACTCCCTGTACGTGTTTCAGGCAATCGTTATTCAGCGTTACTGGCAAGAAATGCCGTGTGACATGTCCCACTTCACCTTCGACCGCTTCTCCATTCCAGCGCAAACGCATCGGCATATGCGCCGACAGCGATACGGCATAGCCATCCGTTCCTTGGTACAGTGGTTCGCTGATACCCAAATAGGCGACGTTGCCGTCGTTGACTTCCAGCCAGTAGGGCTCAGCCACGCTGGCATAGATGCCATCGGGTATGGCATCACTGCGCGGCGGCAGGGTTTCCCCCAACAAGGCGGCCATCACCTGCAAGGCGATGTTGAAACTGTCGCAATCTTCGCGATTGGCTACCAGCACCATGCCCGCGCTGCGATCGGCTGCCAGCAGGAAGTGGGTTTTATAGCCGGCATGCGAACCGCCGTGCCCCAACAGGCGCTGCGCTCCCAACCTGGTATGCGCCATACCGAGGCCATAATCGCTGAGCTGGCCATTGGCTAAACGCCGCGCAGCGCTTAACTGCGCCAGTACGCCAGCGCCTGGCCCGCGATCTGCCAGCAGAGACTGCAGCCAGCGGGTCAGGGCGTTGGCGCTGCCGGTCAGGCTGCCCGATGCCGATAGGTGTAGTCCGTTGCTGGCCAACTGCCAGCCGTGAGGCGTGGGCCAATAGCCGGGCACCAGTCCCGCAACGATATCGAACCAGCTCTCAGGCGCCCTCAGTTGGACTGCCAGCGGCTCGGCGATGTGTTGTTGCACCAGTCGATCAAACGTGTGACCTTGCGCGTTCAGCGCGGCCTCCACCAGCCGATAACCGGTATTGCTGTAACTGATTTCACTGCCGGGTGGGAAGTTGAGCCGGTTCAGACCATAAACAAACTCCAGCACCGGCGTGGCATCGCTGACGGTATGTCCAGAAATGCCAAGCAGGCCGAGGGTTTCCCGTACGTCGGGCAAGCCGCTGGTCATATCCAGCGCCTGGCCGACGCGAACTTTCGCCAATTCGCCGCGCAGCTGTGGCAACAAATCGCCGATAGGTTGATCGAGCTGCAACGCGCCATCGACGGCGTTAAGCGCCAGCGCAGCGAAGATATGCTTGGTGACCGAGGCATAACGAACCACGCTGTCGGCGCTAAAGGGGGTGCCCTGGGCCAGATCGGCCAGGCCGGCACAGGCGACGGCCTGCGTCTGCTCGGCGTCAAACAGGATAATCGCGCCACCGGGCTCGCCTGGGCGTTGCCAGTCGGCCAGCAGCCGTTCGGCGACAGCATGGGCCTGGCGCCAGTTTAGCGGGATATCGGACATGGTAGCCTCCAGAGTGACATGACGGACTGCATCAATTCCAGTCTCAGCAGATGGCTACTGGGACTGATAGGGATTGGCACGGTTCAGTCAGATGTTTCTTATTCTGCCGCGGGCAGTGGTTTTGCGCCGATTGTGGCGCAGCACGCGCGTCGGCAGCCGCCGTTTTGTGCGCTGGGGTAAAATGGGAACGCTGTTTTAGTTAAAACTGCGAAGCAGTACGCAAATTGCACATCAGATGCCAGCGTTGTTGGCGCTTAACCGGACGCAGCAGGATGGGGCAGGAAGAGGCAGGGTGCCTCCGGGCCAGGAAAGTGACGACCCGGAGGATAAATTAAGTGGGCAATCAGCGTTGTGCTGCGCCCCAGGCAATCATGGTTTCAAGCAATTGCTGCAACAGACGCTGTAGCGGCGCAGCCCGTTCGGCGTCAAAAGCGAACGGGTATTGTTCGGACATATAATTCACCTGCGCCAACTCCAATTGCACCGCATGCTGGTTTTCAGCCGGTTTGCCATAGGCACGCGTGATATAACCACCTTTAAACCGGCCATTAAGCACATAACTGAAGCGTTGTTGATCTTCGCAACGGCGCAGCAGCCGATCGCTCAGTGCGGTGGCACAGCTTTCACCTCCGTTGGTGCCGAGGTTGAGATCCGGCAGTTGGCCGTCGAACAGCCGCGGGATCACCGACGCGATAGAGTGGGCATCGAACAGCATGGCGTAGCCGTGTTTGGCTTTCAAGCGTGCCAGCTCATCCTGTAATTGTTGATGATAGGGATGCCAGATGTGTTGTAAATAGCCGGCGCGTTCCTGCTCTGACGGCGCTTTACCCGGCTGGAAGCTGGCGCGGCCATCAAACAGCACGTCGGGAAACAGACCGGTTGTGGCGGTGGTATACAGCGGCTTATCGTCAGACGGGCGGTTAAGATCGATGACAAAACGCGAATAATTGCCCACCAGCAGGCTGGCGCCCATCGCCCGGGCGAAATCATACAGCTGGGGAATGTGCCAGTCGGTGTCAGACAGCGGCCGTGCATCGTCGGTCAGGCCGGCTTCAACCGCGGGCGTCAAGCGGGTGCCGGCGTGCGGAATGCTGATCAGCAGCGGTAGAGTGCCGGTATGAAATTGAAACGGATCGCGAATGGTCATTGACGTACTTCTCCTCGGAAAATCACCGTACAGGGCAGTTGCCCACCCAACCAATAAGCCAGTTCAGCCGGGCGTGATAACGGCCAATGGACAAAATCCGCCACTTTGCCGCTTTCCAGCGAGCCGTGGCTGTGCTGTAACCCCAAGGCCCTGGCGGCATTGAGGGTGACGCCGGCCAGCGCTTCTTCCGGTGTCAGACGGAACAGCGTGCAGGCCATGTTGATCATCAGACGCAGCGACAGAGCCGGCGACGTGCCCGGGTTGGCATCGCTGGCGATGGCCATTGCCACCTGGTGTTTACGGAACAGCGCGATCGGTGGGCACTGGGTCTCACGCAGCAGGTAATAGGCGCCTGGCAGCAACACCGCCACGGTACCGGCGGCGGCCATCGCCTGTGCATCCTGTTCGGTGGCATATTCAAGGTGATCGGCAGACAGGGCGTGATGACGCGCCGCCAACGCGCTACCGCCCAACGCAGACAGCTGCTCGGCATGCAGTTTGACCGGCAGACCGGCACGCTCGGCGGCGGCGAACACCTTTTCCACCTGCTGTGGCGAAAAGGCCAAATGCTCGCAAAAGGCATCAACCGCATCCGCGAGCCCGGCCGCGGCAGCTTCGGGAATGATGGTATCGCACACCAAATCGATATAGTCGTCAGCCCGACCGGCGTATTCCGGCGGCAACGCATGGGCTGCCAGACAGGTGGTTTTTACCTCGACCGGCAGCAGTTCGCCCAGCCGGCGTGCCACCCGCAGCATTTTCAGTTCGCTTTGCGGCGTCAGGCCATAACCGGACTTGATTTCAACGCAGGTCACGCCTTCTGCCAGCAGCGGTTTCAGGCGAAACAGCGCCTGCTGCAACAGCTGTTGTTCGTCGGTGTCGCGGGTGGCCTTCACGGTGGAAACGATACCGCCGCCCTGTGCGGCGATCTCGGCGTAGCTGACGCCGTTCAGTCGCTGCTCGAATTCGGCGCTGCGATCGCCGCCAAACACCAGATGCGTATGGCAGTCCACCAGGCCTGGAGTGATAATGCCGCCGTCAAACTCTACCGTTTTGGTCGCGCTAATCGCTGGTAACGCTGCACGTTGGCCAATCCAGACGATGTTACCGTCGCGTACCGCGATGGCCCCGTCATGCAGAATGTGATATTTGCCGTCGCGCATGGTGACAAGGTCTGCGCCATACCACAGGCTGTCGCAGTGAATTTCGGAGGACATGGTGACCAACTCCCACATGGTTGTATATACAATTAAAAACAACCTAGCGCATTCATCGGCATGCGGCAAGAGCAGGGCGGGAAATTTGTTATCAGGATGTGATCGCCGGTAACTAACGGGGGCTATCGCCCCCATCATCTCACACCTCGTTGGTGAAGCGGCCAAACAGCTGATAGCGGCTGCCGGGATACAGCAGGCGGGCAGAGGTCACCACGGTTTTCCCTGACCAGGTGCGGCGATGAATCAGCAGGCAAGGTTCGTGATCCTCCAACTGCAGCAAGTCGCGTTCCTGACGGGTTGGCGTCACCGCTTCGACGATATGCTCGCCGGCGGTCAGCGGCGCGGCTTGGGTCAGGTAGATATAGGGCGTAACCCGATCGAAATTCTGCGCCATATAATCGGGTGCTGCCAACGGATTGACACAGCGGTTTTCCAACTGCACCGGCATCTCGTTTTCGTAATGAACGATCTGCGAGTAAAACAGCTGTTGTCCCGGCGAAATGCCCAGCGCGCTGGCTTCTTCATCGCTGGCGGCTCGCGCCTTGAACTCCAGGATCTTGCTGCTATGGCGATGACCCCGCGCGGCGATTTCATCGGCGATGTTATGCACTTCCAACAGCGCGGTATGCGCTTTGGCTTCGGCAACAAAGGTACCGACGCCCTGCATGCGGATCAGGAAGCCTTCGCTGGTCAGTTCACGCAGCGCGCGGTTAATGGTCATACGGCTGACGCCGAGCTCCGCCACCAGTTCGCTTTCCGACGGCACGCGCTGATGCGGTTGCCAATGACCCGCACGGATTTGATTGACGATAGCCTGCTTCACCCGCTGATAAATGGGGGCAGGGGTATCGCTCATTGCAGCAGCCAGCTGTAACACGGTCGGTTGATCCACCACGACGTTAACCTCGTCAAATAAAAATATCATAACACCAGTTTACTGTTGCTGCTGGCGTATGTATATGTATATACAAGTAGTGGTCAATTAACCAGAAATATACAATTGGCTTACAAATGCGCGTGTCGCGCGCTTTCGCCCTTATACCAACGTTGGAATACTGCCATGCCTGCTTATTTTGCTCCCCGTGCATTGCTTGCCACCGGCTGGGCCCATGATGTCCGGCTGGACGTCGACGCCCACGGTTTTCTTGCCAAGGTTACCCCAAAATCGAACCCGGAAGGCTGTCTACGTCTGCAGGGTGACGTGGTTCCCGGCATGCCTAACCTCCATTCCCATGCGTTTCAACGCGTCATGGCCGGGTTGGCGGAGGTGGCTGGCAACCCGCAGGACAGTTTCTGGACCTGGCGCGATCTGATGTACCGCCTGGTACAGCGTCTGACGCCGGAACAGGTCGAAATTATCGCGCGTCAGCTGTATATCGAAATGCTGAAGGGGGGTTATACCCAGGTGGCGGAGTTCCATTATCTGCATCACGATGAGTACGGCAGGGCATATGCCGATCGTGGCGAAATGACCGGGCGGCTCAGTCAGGCGGCACGGCAGGCGGGGATCGGCATGACGCTGCTGCCGGTCCTGTACAGCTACGCCGGATTTGGCGCCCAGCCGGCGCAGGACGGACAGCGGCGTTTCATTCAGGACGTTGACGGTTATCTGGCGCAGCAGCAAACCCTGGCCGGGCAACTGGCCGGCGTGCCGTTGCAGAACCATGGGCTGTGCTTCCATTCGTTGCGTGCCGTGGAACTCAGGCAAATGGAGCAGGTGCTGGCCGCGTCCGACCGTGCGCTGCCGGTGCATATTCACATTGCCGAACAGCAGAAAGAGGTTAACGACTGCCTGAGCTGGAGCGGCCAGCGCCCGGTTGCCTGGCTGTATGAACATCTGCCGGTTGATGCGCGCTGGTGTCTGGTGCATGCCACCCATCTGGATGACGGTGAACTGGCGCAGTTGGCGCGCAGTCAGGCGGTGGCCGGGCTGTGTCTGACCACCGGAGGCCAATCTCGGTGACGGCATCTTCCCGGGCGACCGCTATCTGCAACAACAGGGGCGTTGGGGGATCGGCTCCGATAGCCATGTATCCCTCAACGTGGTGGAAGAGTTGCGCTGGTTTGAATATGGTCAGCGGCTGCGCGATCGGCGCCGCAATCGTCTGACCACCGCACAACAGCCAGCGGTAGCAGATGTGCTGTACCAGCAGGCGTTGCAGGGCGGTGCGCAGGCATGCGGCGTGGCGCTAGGTCAACTGACGGTCGGTTATCGTGCCGACTGGCTGGTGCTGGACGGTAACGATCCCTACCTTGCTGCCGCGCCTGATGCCTCCATTCTCAACCGTTGGCTGTTCGCCGGCGGTAAAGAGCAGATTCGCGACGTGTTTGTCGGCGGACGGCAAGTGATCGAGCAGGGACAACATGCGCTGCAACAGCAGAGCAGCGCCGCGTTTATGCAGGTGTTGAAAACCTTCCAGCAGGAGGCGTAATGCCGTTTAACCGTTTCGAATTCAAACAGCTGCCGGTCAGCCCGTGGCGTAACGGCGGGGGGGAGACGCGCGAAATCGTCAGCCTGCCGCTCGGCAACGCGGATTTTGACTGGCGCGCCAGCATTGCCACCATTGCCCAGGCGGGCCGTTTTCTGCCTTCAGCGGCATCGATCGTTCGATCACACTGCTGGAAGGCGACGGCGTGCATTTATACAGCGCCGGTCAGGTCGATCATCGTTTGACGACGATTGGCGAACCATTTGCCTTTTCCGGCGACCTGGAGGTGCAGGCGCAATTACCGGGCGGCAGCAGTCAGGATTTCAACATCATGACGCGGCGTGGGCGCCAGAGCGCCGACGTGCAAGCTGTCGTAGCCGCTACGCCGTTGCCAACGGGTCATGCCGGCGTGATCTACGTCCTGCGTGGCGACTGGCAATTGCGCCAGCCGCAGCCGCTCACGCTGCATCCACGGCAGGGCGGCTGGTGGTCAGCGATGGACCACGCCAGCCAACTGGTGCCGTTGACGCCAAACGCGTTGGCGTTATGGGCTGATATTAGGTCGCACCACCCGAGTGGTGGCTAACGGCTGCGCATTCGGCTAGAGTCGGTGGCTAAGTTATGGGATTATTTGCCTTTACATACCATTTGACGCTGAGAAGGGTGCATGGCCTCGCTGAAAGACGTAGCAAAACTGGCCGGCGTATCGCTGATGACGGTATCGCGTGCCATCAACGAACCTGGCAAACTGCGTGCCGATACCTACCGCCGGGTGAAACAGGCCATTGATCAATTGGAGTACGTGCCGGATCTGGCCGCTCGGCGTATTCGCGGCGACGGCGGTCGGGTGCAGACCATCGGCGTGCTGGCGCTGGACACCGCGACCACGCCGTTCTCGGTGGAAATGATCCTGTCGATTGAAAAAACCGCGCGTGAACACGGCTGGCAAAGTTTCGTGGTTAACCTGTTTGCCGATGAGTCGGCGGAAAAAACCGTGGACTTGCTGATGGCGCACCGCCCTGACGGGGTGATCTTTACCACCATGGGGCTGCGTGAGGTTACGTTGCCGACCAAGCTGCTGGATAAACGGCTGGTGCTGGCGAACTGCCTCAGCGCCGGTAGCCAGGTGGCAACGTACATCCCCGATGACGAACAGGGCCAGTATGACGCCATGCGCGCGCTGATCGCCAAAGGCTACCGCGCGCCGCTGTGTATCCATCTGCCGCAAAGCACGCCGGCGGCGATGCTGCGGCGGCGTGGTTTGGAACGTGCCTGGCAGGAAACGGGCGGCGATCTGGCGCAGTTGAAGCAGTATCATCTCGACCTGACCGGTGGTGATGAACACTATCGCGACTGTGTGGCACTGTTGACGCGCCATTTTGCACCGGGGCGTAAAGAGTGCGACGTGGTGGTGTGTGGCAATGACCGGGTGGCATTTCTGGTGTACCAGACGCTGTTGGCGCAGGGCTGGAAAATACCGCAGCAGGTGGCGGTGTTAGGGTATGACAATATGGTGGGCATCGGTCAGCTGTTCCAGCCGCCGCTGACTACCGTACAGTTGCCGCATTACGAACTGGGCCGGCAAGCGGCGCTGCACCTGATCGAACAACGCGAGCATCGCGACACGGTGCAGGTGCCATGCCCGCTGTTGTTGCGTGGTTCGATGTAATCCTGCCGTTGGCGGGCCCGCTACGGACCCGCCCTGGCGATTACTGCCAAATAGCGTTTAGCGCCCAGCCGGTAATTTCACCAAAGGTGGCGCTGCCGCTTTCAGCGAACAGACTGATGCGCCGATCGCCGTCGCTGGGGTAGATGCAACTGGTCAGGCAGGCTTCACCACGATTCACGAACACCTCTATTGAAGATCGATCGACAAAAATGCGCAGCTGCAGCGTTTCGCCCACCGGCAACGGTACGCTGCGGCAGCCGCACAGCCCGGCGTCGTCGCTGAAACGCTCAACCACCAGGCGACGTGCCTGATTGTCAACGTACAACCGCACGGCGCTGCCAACGCTGACGCCGTAACGCTCCGCATCGCTGGCGTCGATGGCCAGGCTCAACGCCAGTTCTTGTATCCCGTCGCCGAGCAGCAACTGCCGGTTGGCGAACTGTGTGGCGCCAAAGCGCTGTGCTTCGCCGCGCAATGCGCTGAGCTCGGTTGCCGGATTCATCAGTATGCTACCGTCCTCGGCCTGCGAAAGTTCGCGCGGCAAGGTCAATGCTCCGGCCCAGCCGTGCGCTTTGCTCGGCATCGGCGACTCCCACATGTTCATCCAGCCAAACAGCAGGCGGCGGCCATCGGCGGCGGTAAAGCTCTGTGGCGCGTAGAAATCGTGCCCGGCGTCAAGTTCGACAAACGGTTGGGTCAGTTCGAAGTCGCTACCGGGCTGCCAGTTGCCGAGCAGGTAGCCGCTCTGGAAGCGATTGCGCTGGCGGTAGCCGTGCGCCGTCAGACCCTGTGGCGAAAAAAGCAACAGCTGTTGTTCCCCCAACGGGAAGAAATCCGGGCATTCCCACATGTAGCCCTGCGATGGTTCCTCCGCCGTCGCCAGGATGCGATCAAAGCGCCAATGACGCAGGTCGTGGGAGCAATACAGTCGTATCTGGCCGAGGTCGTGCCGCTTGGCGCCCACTACCATCCACCATTGGCCATCCTGACGCCACACCTTGGGATCGCGGAAGTGCTGGATGCCATCCGGCGGCGTCAGCACCGCGCCGTGTTTGGTGAAATGTACGCCGTCCTCGCTGGTGGCCAGGCATTGCACCTCGCGTAGCTGGCTGTCGTCGCCTGGCTCACCCAGCCAGCGGTGACCGGTGTAGATCAGCGTCAATACGCCGTTATCGTCGACTGCGCAACCGGAAAAACAGCCGTCGAGGTCATCGCTGTCACCGGGCGTCAGCGCGATCGGCATCGGCTGCCAGTGCACCAGATCGTGGCTGATGGCATGTCCCCAATGCATTGGCCCCCAGTTTTTCGTCATACGGATGGTGCTGGAAAAACGCGTGATAGACGCCGTTAAAGCAAATCAACCCGTTGGATCGTTGATCCAGCCGGCGGCGGCCGCCAGATGGAAGCGCGGGTAATAATCGTCCTTACGCGTGGCGCGCAGCATTTCTACGGCATGATCGGCTTGGGCTAAAGTATTTTTCATTGGCTTGGCTCACTTACGGGATGAATGTTCGGTTTACCGTCGGCCGATTCGCCGCGCAGCAGGAAACAGGAAAGCAGGGTGGTGCAGGCCACGGCGCACCCCATCAGCAGATAGGTATCGGCAAAGCCGATATGGTCGTAGCCATAGCCCGCCAGCGGCGCCAGGAAACTGGCGGCAACCTGGCCGATAAACTGGAAGCCGACCAGGTACAGCGTGGAGGACAGGCGGCTGTCGAAGCGGCTGGTAATGTATTTGAACAGCGCCACCAACAGGATCGGCAGTTCTACCGCATGCAGCAGTTTCATCGCCGAAATCATGATGGCGCCGCTGGCCAGGCCGGAACCGAACATACGCAATGCCATCACGCTACTGGCCAGCAACAGGCTTTGCTTGATACCGATGCGGTTGACCAGCAACGGGGCGAGGAACATGCCACCGGCCTCGAGAAACACCTGCAACGAATTGAGGAAGCCGTACATTTCGTTGCCCTGCTGCGCGCTTGAGAACTGAGAGGCAAAATAGACCGGAAACTGCTGGTCGAAAACGCCGTAGACGCTGGTGCCGATGACGAACACCACCAGTGCCCAAAAGCGCGGCAGGCGAAGCAGGTCGAGCGCGTCCTGCAAACGCAGGTTGTCCGGTTTGCCATACTCCAGCGCCGCCATGGCGTTGGGTTTCAGCACCTGCACCTGGCTGAGCAGCAACAGGAACAGCACTGCCGAACCGGAAGCCAGCCAGAAATTGATATTGGGATTAATGTTGTAGATAAATCCGGCAAAGAAGGTTGCGCTGGCCCAGCCGAGCGATCCCCACATGCGGGCGCGGCCAAACTCGAAGCCGACAATGCGGCTGACGCGCTCGGTGTAGGATTCCAGAACGCCGATACCGGCGTTGAATGCCAGACTGATGAACACGCCGCCGACCAGAGCACCCAGCGCCAGGTTGAAGCGCAGCAGCGGTGCGTAGGCATAGATAAAGAACGGACCGGTCAGCACCAGCAGCACGCCGATAAACAGCAGCAGATGCTTGCGCAAGCCGAGCTTGTCCTGAATAAAACCGTATAACGGCTGGATAAACAGCGCCATCAGCGACATGGCGGAAAAGATTAGCCCGGTTTCCGCGCCTTTCAGCCCGATTTTTTGATGCAGCCAGATGGCGATCAGTGAAAAACTGGATGACCAGGTAAAGAAAAAGAAGAACAACAGGCCGCTCAGTAGCAGATAGTATTTTTTTGTTTCGCGGTTCATGACCATGTCCCAGTGAGGAAAGTTGGCGTTATTGTTAACGTTAACTTTTGCGCTTTGGAAGATGTTCTGCGCCTTGTTTGCGATGTTAATCACAAAAGTTAACGTTAACATTTGCGATGCGCGATCGCCATCACGAAATAGGGCTATGGCCCTGCAAGCAGGGCCATAGCCGTTAGCGTTCGTTCAGCGAGCGCAAATGGTCGTCGCGCCGCAGTGTCATCAAGGCCAGCAGGCTGACTAATGAGGTGGCGACCACGTAGTAGGCGGGAATATCAATATTGCCGGTTTGTTTGATCAAGCCGGTGATGATCAGCCCGGCAGAGCCGGAAAACACCGCATTGGACAGCGAATAGGCCAGCCCGAGGCCGGTATAGCGCACCCGGGTCGGAAACATTTCCGCCAGCATTGCCGGGCCGGGGCCGGCCAGTAGGCCAACCACCGCACCGGCGATCAGCACGGCGATACCTTTGATTGCCAGCGAGGTTTGCACATCTTGCAGCAGATGCAATAGCGGAAAGGTGAACAGGATCACCGCCAGCATGGCGGTCAGCATCACCGTTTTGCGCCCCCAGCGGTCACTGAGGATACCGGCAGGCAGGATGGTCAGAGCAAAACCGACGTTGGCCAGCACCGTAGCCACCAGCGCCTGCTGGAAGGTGGCATGCAGCGAGGTTTGCAGATAGGAGGGCATCACCACCAGGAAGGTATAACCGGCGGCCGACCAGCCCATCATGCGGCCAATGCCGAGCAGGATGGTGGTCAGCACGCCACGCAGGCTGGCCGCCGGGGCAGAGTCGGACTGTGGGGACTGTTGCGCCTGGGTAAAGGTGGGCGTTTCTTCCAGCTTCAGACGCAGCCACAGTGCCACCGCGCCCATCGGCAAGGCCAGCAGGAAGGGGATACGCCATCCCCACTGGTATAATTGTTCTTTGCTCAGCAGCGCGGCCAGCAAGGCGACCAGACCGGCGCCGGCCAGCAACCCGAGCGCCACGGTGAGCGATTGCCAGGCACCGTATTGCCCACGTTTTCCGGGCGGGGCAAATTCGGTCATCAACGACACCGCGCCGCCAAACTCGCCGCCGGCAAACAGCCCTTGCAACATGCGCAGCAGCGTCAGCAGCAGCGGTGCGGCAACGCCGATGGCGGCGTAGGTTGGCATAACGCCGATCAGCGCCGTAGCCAGCGTCATCAGCAGCAGTACCGCGATCAGCGTCGGGCGACGGCCAATGCGGTCGCCGATGCGGCCAAAGATCACCGCGCCGATGGGCCGGCAGAAAAACGCCAGCGCGAACGCGGCGTAGGTCAGTATCAGGCTGGTGATCTCGCTTTCGCCTTGCAGAGTGAAAAAGTTGGCGGCGATAACGGTTGCCAGAAACCCGTAAACGCCGAATTCATACCATTCAATAAAGTTGCCAACCGAACCGGCCAGCAATGCCTGTCGCGAACGACGGGCATCGATTACCGCTGTATGCGCTGCCATTGCCTTCCCCGTTAATCTGTTATTGTTCGACCGTTCTAAATTTAGATGGCAAAACAATCAATTGATTTCTGCGGTAAATGCGATCGTGACCGGGACGGATGGTAAACGGCTAACCGGATAATCGTGAACGGGGCATGACAGGCTGCCCCGGAAGATTGGAGCAAGGGCGCCGTGGCGCCCTTGTCGTTTACAGCGTCGGCCCGGCACCCAGCAGTTTTTCGCCGGCTGGGGTAACGGTGTATTTGGCGAAGTTATCGATAAAGCGCTGTGCCAGATCTTCGGCCTTTTCTTGCCACAGTGATTCGTCGGCGTAGGTTTTGCGCGGATCAAGAATCGACGGATCGACTCCCGGCAATGCGCTCGGTACCGCCAGCCCGAAGATCGGCAGGGTAAAGGTGTCGGCCTGATCGATGTCGCCGCTCAATATCGCGTCGATAATGCCACGAGTGTCCTTGATCGAGATACGTTTGCCGCTGCCGTTCCAGCCGGTATTGACCAGATAGGCCTGGGCGCCGGCGGCCTCCATGCGTTTCACCAGCACTTCAGCGTACTGAGTGGGATGCAGCGTCAGGAATGCCGCGCCGAAACAGGCGGAGAAGGTTGGTGTCGGCGTGGTGATGCCACGTTCGGTGCCGGCCAGCTTGGCGGTGAATCCGGACAGGAAGTGATACTGGGTTTGTTCCGGCGTCAGGCGTGATACCGGCGGCAGCACGCCGAAGGCGTCAGCGGTAAGGAAAATGATTTTCTGCGCATGACCCGCTTTTGATACCGGTTTGACGATGTTGTCGATATGGTAAATCGGGTAGGAGACGCGGGTGTTTTCCGTTTTGCCGGCGTCATCGAAATCGACGGTGCCATTGTCACGCACCGCCACGTTCTCCAACAGCGCGTCGCGGCGAATCGCCTGGTAAATCTCCGGTTCGGCCTGCGGCGACAGCTTGATGGTCTTGGCGTAGCAGCCACCTTCGAAGTTGAACACGCCGTCGTCATCCCAACCGTGCTCGTCATCACCGATCAACTGGCGTTTCGGATCGGTGGACAGGGTAGTCTTGCCGGTGCCGGACAGGCCAAAGAACACCGCCACGTCGCCCTGTTGGCCGACGTTGGCCGAGCAGTGCATCGAGGCGATGCCCTTCAGCGGCAGCAGGTAGTTCATGATCGAGAACATGCCTTTCTTCATTTCGCCGCCGTACCAGGTACCGCCGATCAGTTGCATACGTTCGGTCAGGTTAAAGGCAACAAAGTTTTCAGAGTGCATCCCCTGTTGCTGCCAGTCCGGGTTGGTGCACTTGGCGCCGTTCATCACCACAAAATCCGGTTCAAAGTCTGCCAGTTCGTCGTCGCTCGGGCGGATGAACATGTTTTTTACAAAGTGCGCCTGCCAGGCGACTTCGGTAATGAAGCGTACTTTCAGACGGCTGTCGGCGTTGGCGCCGCAGAATGCGTCCACGATAAACAGGCGTTTGCCAGACAGTTGTTCGCCAACCCGCGCTTTCAACTGCTGCCAGACCTCTGGCGACAGCGGCTGGTTGTCATTCTTACCGGTACCGTTATCGGACCACCAGACGGTGTCGCGGGTCGTGTCGTCGCGCACGATATACTTGTCTTTTGGCGAACGACCGGTGAATTCACCGGTATCCACATTGACGGCGCCCAGGCTGGTCAGGGTGCCGCGCTCCAGTGCCGGCAAGTCGGCGCGCGTCTCTTCGTTGAACAGCAGTTCATAGCTAGGGTTGTAGACGACATCGATTGCGTGGTGAATACCATAACGTGCGAGAGTTTGAGGGGTAACAGCGGTTGAAGACATATTCTACTTCCTTATTGGCGATATTATGCCCGTTTTCAATATGCGGCGGCGTATTGAAATACGGGTTCAGATGTAGCTGACCGGATTCAGCTTGCACCGCTCCGATTCTTATTAATGAAAGGCCTGACGACAGGCTTTCCCGTATAGCATAGCAGCGAATTTTTGACTGATTAATTTAATTACAAAACGCTGACGATAATTAATTAAAATCAACCTTGGCGCAGGCTCACAATATTTAATTTACGCGAGTCAATTTTGTTCTGATTTTTTATTTTTTATCATATCGTCAGGGTTGTCTAGTGTTTTATCCACAAATAAGAATCCATCCCATCCGGTCGTAGGGTTGTGATTAATTAATTGTTTTTATTGATTAATTAAGCTGATTGCCATTCGGCGAAGCGCTTCAATCCCGACACTTTCCAGCAGGGTGAATAATGAAACAGTTAAACGCAGAACTTGCCTGTGAGAAAAACACAGCGCAATCGGACTCATCCGGAATAATTAATCAATTACGTCAATTGGATATCGGTGCGGTGCCGGTAGCCTTGTTTATCACTATTAGTGCCATCGTGGCGGTTTCCGCTTATGCCAACTTTTTGCCCAAAAACATGATCGGCGGCTTGGCAGTGATCATGACGCTGGGTTTTGCATTGGCGCAATTAGGCAAAAGCATACCGCTGCTGCGCGATATTGGCGGTCCGGCAATTTTATGTCTGATGGTACCGTCGGTACTGGTGTACTTTGACTTCTTCCAGCCAAACGTCATGGCTACGGTACATTTGCTGATGAAGGATGCCAACCTGCTGTATTTCGTTATCGCCAGTCTGGTGGTCGGCAGTATTCTGGGCATGCACCGGGTCATTCTGATCCAGGGCATGATACGGATGTTTGTGCCGCTGGTGGTCGGAACGGTCACCGCAGTGGCCACCGGACTGCTGGTGGGCAAACTGTTTGGTTTCAGCTTCTACCACACCTTTTTCTTTATCATTGTGCCGATCATCGGCGGCGGCATTGGCGAGGGTATTCTGCCGCTGTCGCTGGCCTATTCCGCCATTCTGGGCGCCACGCCGGACGTGTACGTTGCGCAACTGGCACCGGCAGCGGTGATGGGCAACATTTTTGCCATCGTCACCGCCGGGGTGCTGGCGCGTATCGGCATGCAGCGCAAGGCGCTGAGCGGTGAAGGTATGCTGATCCGTTCGGCGCAGGAGAATGCGGTGTTTGCGATAAAAGAGCAGGGGGGGCAGGTGGATTTTCAACTGATGGGCGGTGGCCTGCTGGTGATTTGCGCCTTCTTTATCGTCGGCGGGCTGTTTGAACATATCGTGCACATTCCCGGTCCGGTATTGATGATTCTGTTTGCGGTATTGTGCAAATACTGTCGCATCATTCCGGCCAGCATGGAAACCGGCGCGCACAGTTTTTACAAGTTCGTGTCCGCAGCTCTGGTGTGGCCGCTGATGATTGGGTTGGGCATGCTGTATGTGCCGCTGGAAAGCGTGGTGGCGGTATTTTCGCTTGGCTATGTGATCGTCTGCGGATCGGTAGTACTGTCGATGGGCGTGGTGAGTTTCCTGATTGCGCCCGCTTTGAAAATGTTCCCGGTGGAAGCGGCTATCGTTACCTGTTGTCACAGCGGCTTGGGTGGTACTGGCGACGTGGCGATTTTGTCGGCGTCCAACCGCATGGGGTTGATGCCGTTTGCTCAGATTGCGACGCGTATTGGCGGCGCGTCAACGGTAATTGGCGCAACGCTATTGTTGGGCTGGCTGATGTAAAGCCTCGGAGGATAAATGCCGTCTGATGATAAAATCGCGATAATTCTGATTAATATCGCCACGTTAGCGTGAGACACTGCCAACCGGATGCTTGGGCTTGCATACCTTGAGCATCTGCCGAATCGCCAGCCGTCCGGTTGGCGATTCACTTTTCTCCCTTCAGCATGTTGATGGCGGCACCGATCAGGATGCGGCGTTCAATATTCTGGCTGCATGCCAACTGCTGTGAAAGATGTTTTGCCAGCGATTCTACCGACAGCGTTTCGCCCCGGTGACGCATTTGCATCACGCTGTCGCCGATCAGCCGTGCCACTTCGTCCCAGACGGGTTTGATCTCCTGTTCCGAGAACATCATCGTTAACCTCGGTTGGGTGATTTTTGCTCAATGTAGCAGTTGGCGCGGCTATTCGCCACCGATGCCGGCGACCAGGGCAAACAACGGCAAGGGGAAGCGATAACGTGAGGTGTGATAGTGAAAATTAACCGAATACCATCGCCGCCCAGCGCAACAGTAGCAGCGCCAGACAGATCAACAACAGAATCAGGAACATTTTCCAGTGTTTGCTGCGCATGCGCTTGCTTGCCACGTGTTCCTCCTTATGCCTTACGCGCTGAAATACCAGATGGCTAAAACAACCATGACAATAACGACAAGCGCAATGACTTTTAATAAATCACTGAAGGTGTCATCGGGATCTTTGTCGCTGTCTTTCATGTTACCGCCTGGCCGCCGGCCATGGAATGGGTGAACGTCCAGTATGCCTGTTGCGTCGGCGCAGGCACAGGGATTTAGGGTAAAAAACCGGTAAAGATGCTGCAGGCGTAGTGAAGACACACGCAGCGGATGCGGGCAGCGGCCTATCCGGTGTACTATTCTGTCTGCAAAGTGACTCAAACAGGGCAATAAACATGGCGAAGGCGCTACCCAAACAGTACGAGAATGCCGAACGTTGGGCATTTGCAGATTCAGAACAGTTGGCGGACCAACTGGCGGCGTTGATTGTCAACGGTACCAAGACCGCGACCTGTGCGAACCTGGACCAGGACGGCATTCCGCAAAAAGGTGATGTTTTTGTGGTGGTCAACGGCAAGGGCGAGCCGGTTTGTGCGGTGGAATTGACAACGGTGGATCTGACAAGCTTCGATCAGGTTGACGAGGCGCATGCCTATGCCGAAGGGGAAGGCGACCGGTCGCTGGCCTACTGGCGTCGGGAGCATCAGCGTTTCTTTGAGGCCTACGATCTGTTTTCCCCCAACATGTCGCTGATCCTGATGAATTTCAAGGTCATCGAGACGTTCTGAGGTGACGAAACCGGTACCTTACTGCTGCCAGTGGGCCACGCCGGAGCTGGCGGCGCAGCTGATAGCCGGCGATGCCCGTCTGGCAGACGACCTCAACTGGACGCGTAGCGGGGCGCTGACGCAGGCGGAATACTGTGAGTGGGCCAATCACGTCTGCGGCATGGCGTGCCTGAACATGGTGCTGCGCGATCGCGACGGCGTGGCACCGCCGGTGTTGGAACTGGCGCGACGTAGCCTGCCTTACGGGGCTTACCAGCGTCAGGGGGATAACATCAAGGGGCTGATCTACGCGCCGTTCGTCCGATATGTGGGGGAACAGTTTGGGCTGCAGGCACAGGTGCACGTCGATCTCAGTGCCGAACAGTTACCGCTCTTGCTGGCATCCCGACGTTATTTCATTGCCTCGGTGCATCCGTCTATCCGCCAGCCGCACCAGACACCGCCACATAAAGGTGGGCATCTGGTGCTGGTAACGGCGGCGGACGGTACCAGGTTGCGCTTTCATAATCCCTCGGGAGACAGCCTGGCAACGCGTGAGAACGTAACGATGCCACTCAACACCTTTGCGCGATTCTTCGCCGGGCGTGGTATCGCGCTGGCATAAAAAAACGCGCTGTGTCTTTCAGCAAACACAGCGCGTTTTCCTGGCGTACCATCATGCCACGCGCATCACCCAGGCGTCGGCCTGACGATCGTAATGCTGTTTGTACAACAGCAATTGTTTGCCGTTCAATACTGCCGGGATGCTGGTGTGTTCATCCCAGCCGTCCAACTGCATGCACAAGTCAGGATCGGATTTACACGGGATGGTCAGAATACCTTTGCCTTCAGCCTGCTCGGATGACGTAGACAAATACGCATCATCGACCTCAAAGCTGCCTATTTTCACTACGGATACACTCATGAAGACTCCTTGCTCAAGCGGGACGTAAGAGGTAAGACCAGTTAGAGGCCGTCATAATGAGCATAGTCAATGGTGCAAAAAATGCCACAGTAAACATTTAACCTGGCACTATTGCCGGCATCAGGCTAGCCGGGCTGAATATCCCATCACGGAACTGACGTTTTGCTGGTAGCCACCCACTGGCCTTTCACTCTGTGTCGCATTCAGCGCCGCCTTGGCATTAACCCGGCTCCTGCGCCGCTCTGCTGGTGGTTACCGTGCCAGACGGTGGGGGAGTTGGGTAGAAAGCGGGTTGGCGGCAAGATATCAACATTGCCGCCGGAGGGACGTTACTGATGGAAATCCAGTACGCCATCACGTACCAGTTCACGTGGCAGGTTGTTTTTTATCCGGCTGCCGATACGTTTGGCAATGCCCAACGGTTGATGCTGATAGGTAACGATGCATTCATCACCCTGCGGCGGCGGCTCGGGATACAGGTCGCGCCCGTGAAACCACTCCTGCGCCAGCGCGGCGTCCAGCTCAAAGGCTTGCTTTGCGTGACCATCGGCCAATGCCAGCACCGCCTCGTGTTGCCAGCGGAAGCCTTTCGGGAAGCGTTCTGCCAGTTTCAGGCCAATGCGTGAGAAGCGTACCTTGCCGATCAGCGGCTCCAGCTCGGCCGGGAATAACCAGATTTCCTTATCGCGCGCCCATAGACGATGGTCATGCCGATCCCAGCTCAGGCCAACGGCTTCCGCCGCCTGTTGCACCAGCGCACCGTCTTTGCCGGACAGCGGCGAGAAGGGGAATTTGCCCACTTTATAGCCTGGCTTTGGCAGCGGCGCAACCGCATGATGCTTGCGCAGGCGTGCGACAAAGAACCCTTCGCTGTCATAGATTTGCGGGAATACGTGCAGGAAACCTTCGTCGGTCAAGGCCTGGTGCGCGCCAGGGAACAGGTCGCCCAGCGGTTCAACGCTGACCGCCGAACCGTAGTTGGCCAACAGGCTGTTAATCACCTGCTGGTTTTCCTGTGCATTGAGCGTACAGGTGGAGTAAACCATCACGCCGCCGGGCGCCAGCGCATGGAAGGCGCTGTCGATCAGTTGGCGTTGCGTTTCGGCAATGCTGTGCACGCTTTCCGGCGACCAGTTGCTCATGGCGTCGGGGTCCTTGCGCACCACGCCCTCGCCAGAGCAGGGAGCATCCAGCAGGATGGCGTCAAAGGACTCCGGTAGAGCGGCGCCGAATACCCGGCCGTCAAAGTGGGTCAGGGCGGCGTTTTTCACCCCACAGCGACTGAGGTTGGCATGGAGCACCTTGACGCGGCTGGCAGAGTATTCGTTGGCGACAATGCCGCCACGGTTATTCATCAATGCGGCGATCTGGGTGGTTTTGGAACCGGGAGCGGCCGCGACGTCCAGTACGCGACGGGGCGTTTCGCCTGCGCTGAACAGTGCGCTGACCGGCAGCATGGAACTGGCTTCCTGAATGTAGAACAGGCCGCTCAGGTGTTCCGCTGCGCTGCCGAGTCGCAGCGCGTCGTCGTCTCGAGTGATCCAGAAACCTTCTGCGCACCAGGGGATCGGCGCCAGTTGCCAGTCGTAGTCCTTTACCAGCGCCAGGAAGCCGTCAACGCTGATTTTCAGCGTATTGACACGTATGCTGCGGCGCAGCGGGCGTTGGCAGGCGGCGATGAAATCCTCCATCGACAGTGCGGCGGGCATGATCGCGCGCGTGGCGTCGAGAAAGGCTGGGGGCAGAAGTACGCTAGCAGATTTGGCCACGGGTAACTCTTATGGACGGTCAAAATGAGGGCGGCAGTGTAACATAAAGCGAGGGGCAGAGAGTATCGGCAGGGCCGCACGGTGGCAGCCCTGCCGTCTGGCGGGGTTAATTGCGCGGGATTGCCGTCCCCCATTCCTTCCAGTCTTTCGGCTCTTCCGCCGTCAGCAGGAAGTGCTTGCCGGCATTGGCTTGCGGCGCCAATGGAATGGTCGGTGGGGTAGCGAAGGCGATACCGCCGCGAATGAACTGTTGGAAGGTGCCGCTCTTGATCACACCGCCGGTCAGGCCAAATTGCAGATTATAGCCGGACGCCAGCCAGAACACGCTGTTGTTACGCACCAGGTGCTGGTACTTCTTGCTGATACGCAAGGCAACGTGGATGCGATCGGACATCGCACCCAGATAGAAACCGGTCACGGTACCTACCTCAATGCCGCGGAACAGCACTGGCGTACCGATTTGCAGTGAGCCGGTTTCTGCCGCATCAAGCACCACGTTCAGACCATCCATGTAGCGCGAGTCGGTGATGGTGGCTTCCTGGAGTTCGAAGGTGCGCAGGGCACGTCCACTACGACCCGGTTCGACGTTGATGTACGGTTGCAGCAGGGTGTCGAGGTTGCTGACGCCGGCGGCGGAGATCTCCGGTGAGACCACCGAGAAACGCGTGCCGAAGCGGGCGAAGGTATCGACATATTCTGGGTATAGCACCGCTTTCGCCAGCACCTCGTTGCGTTCCGGTGCCAGCTTCAGCGACTCGACCTGGCCAATGTCGATACCCAGATAACGGATCGGCATGCCTGGCGACAGCTTGCTGGCATCGTAGGTGCGTAGCGTAATCTGGCTACCCACCGCACGGGCGGCGGTTTCATTGGCATACAGCAGCCGTTTGCTGCCCTTGTCCAGTGTCACACCCTGCAGATTGTCGAAGCTGATGGCGCCCTTTAACGCCCGGTTGAGCGGCGACGCCTGCACCGTCAGCCCGCTGCCGTTGAGCTGCACCTTGGCTCCGCCTTCGGCCCAGAAAATGGTCTGATTGGTCAGCAGCTTGCGATATTCCGGGCTGATATAGATATCGACGTCGAATTCGTTCGCCTTTGGCCTGACGTCGACGATTTCACCTACCTGGAATTTACGGTACAGCACCACAGAACCGGTTTGCACATCCGGCAGGCTGTTGGCGGTCAACGTCAGGGTCGGCTTGGGTTTGTTGCCGATGATGCCTGCTTCGGCACGTTCCGCATTGCTATAGAGCGGATACTGGGTCGCCGGTTCGCCCTTGCTGCCCGGTATGATGCGTACACCACCGTCGATCCACTCCTGCGCACTGGCGCCAAGCACCTCCATACCGTCGAGACCCAGCTTGACGTCTACCCGGCTGTTGACCACGAACTTGCTGTCCTTGTGGATCAGCGCACGGTATTGCGCTTCAATCGCTGCGCGGAAGTTGACGCCGTCATCGGTCAGGGTGCGGCTAAGGATCTGACCGACCCGGATGCCGTGTACGATCAGCGGCTGGCCAACGTCAATGCCGTAGCTCTGTGGCGCCGTCAGCGATACGGTGAGTACCCCGGGCTGTTGCAGCAGCGTTTCACTGCTGTCCAGTACGTTGAAATGCTGTTGTGGCTCGCCGTCGCCGGGGATCAGCTCCAGCGTATTGCCGGTCAGCAACTGGCTCAGCTTGGCGTCATTCAGGCTGATGCGCGGGCTGCGCATGGCAATACGCGTACCGCTGCGCATCAGATCTACCACCGACGGATCGATCGTCAGTTCGCCGGTGACCTTACTGTCGGGCTGCAACGTCAGTTTGGTCAGGGTGCCGACCTGCAGGCCCTGATAGATTAGCGGCGTATGGTTTTCACTCAGGTTTTTGCCACTGGGCAGATCGAGGGTGATGTTGACGCCGCGCTGACTGTGCGCCAGATCGGGATAGAGGGTGTAATTCTGCTCGGCCTTGGCCTGTTGCCCCTGTGGCGGCGAGTCGAAGGCAATGGCGCCATTCACCAGCGCGGCCAGGCTTTCCATTTGCACCGAAGCGCCGGCCAGGCTGAAGTCGCCCTTAAAGCCGGAAACGTTCCAGAAGCGGCTATTGTCCTTCACCAGGTTGGCGAAACGGCGATCGATGAGTACGTCAATGGTCACCCCCTTGTTGCCGGCGGCAATGGTGTAGTCATACACCTTGCCCACCGGGATCTTGCGGTAATAGACCAGCGAGCCGGTATTGAGCGAGCCAAGATCGTCGGCGTGCAGATGCAGCATCAGTTCGCCGGTGTTCAGACGGTATTTCGGTTGGGTATCGAGCGCCGTAAAGTGAGTCTGTGGTTGACCGCCGCCCGGCATCATGCCGATGTAGTTGCCGCCGACCAGCGCATCCAGCCCGGAAACGCCGGCCAACGAGGCTTTGGGCGTCACCAGCCAGAACTGGGTACCGTCGCGCAACGAATCTTCCAGATCGCTTTTGATGCTGGCTTCCACCACGATTTTACGCAAATCCTTGCTCAGGCTGATGGTCTGCACGGTACCGACGTCGACGCCCTGATAGCGCACCGGCGTACGCCCGGCGACGATGCCGGCGGCCGACTGGAAATCAATGGTGACGGTGGTGCCGCGCTCCTGGAAATTGCTATACACCAGCCAGCCGGCGATCAGCAGGGCGAT